>DAOUUU010000114.1 GCA_030667985.1 Candidatus Krumholzibacteriota bacterium | reverse complement strand
CTATCGATAATTCGGACGGTCTGCTCGAATTTTACGACCTGGCGGGCAACCCCGTATACGTTGGCCGAAGCCGCGTGACCGTACCGCTGTCGACCTTTCCCACGGATATCATGTGCGACCGTGGAGCTGCCGCGGCCGCAGCGAGGATCAAAGAAGCCAAGATCGAGGGTAAACGACCCGTCGAACGAGATGACCGCAGGCCCGGTCAGCCGGCAGTCACGTGCGCCGTTATCTGCTGGATCAAACTCCACAACAAGGATGTCTCCTCCTGATGTTTCACACTCGACCGGAGAGGAGACCTTCCCGAGCCTGGCGGCTATCACAGAAATTGCCACCGCTCCTGTTCCGCAAGCCTGGGTCTCGGCTTCGACACCCCGCTCGTAGGTCCTGTAATAGAGAGTGTCTTCGCCGACTTGAGTAACGAGGTTCACATTTGTCCCCTTCTCTTCAAAGACTGGATGAAAACGGACGGTTCTTGCCATCTCGATGAATTCGGTCCGCGGAACATCCTTCGCGTTTTGATGAATCAGCGCTGCGTGCGGAACACCGCTTACCGCGTAATGCAATTCATAGCCCAGGTCATCTAGTTCTATGCCCATTCTGAGATCGACTACATCTCCAATAGCGATAGTCACGGTCCCTTCATGCACGGCGGCGCGAACCGGACCGGCCATAGTGTCAAATGTCATATCAGCGGGGGCTATTCCCTTTCTATGAGCGAAGAGTGCCGCGCAACGAGCTCCGTTGCCGCACATCTCCGCCTCTCCCCCATCGCTGTTGTAGTATCGCATCGTGAAGTCGTGATCTACGCTCGACTCGATGAGAATCAGACCGTCGGCACCGATGCCTCTATGCCGGTCGCATAGCGCCGACGTCCCTTCACTGCTGAGGGATAGCCGCTCCTTGATACAATCGATCAAGACGAAATCGTTTCCGGCGCCTTGAAGCTTTACGAATGATACTTCCCTGCTCACTCGTCCTCGCTTTTTCCCAACGTTACGGTGTCCAACGATTTATCTTTTCCAGGCTCGACAATCAGTGTATCAGGCAATATAATGCAGGGCTCCTCGAGCATGAGTGTGGAATCGGCTGGAGATACGTATTCCCCGCAAAGACTATCGGGCGACATATCAATAAAAGCCGATACCAGATATCGTCCGGGCGGGATCTTCGGAGCGAGGTATCGGCCTGTCGAATCCGCAGTCAAAACAAGCGCCCTCTCCCCCGGCAGAAGAGGCTCGAAACGCACAGTCACCCGTCGTCTCATATCAGTCTCATTCAGGATCGTTCCAGACACCATTCCCGGTTCGTTCGGATCGATGATATATATGGAGACCTCCTCGGCCCTGGGCCTCGTGGGAGTCAAAGTGATTGTGTCAGGGTAAAAAGCGGCGAATTCCTTTCCATCTGCGTGCTTCCCATCCTTGTTCTTATCGGAGAAGGCCCATACGATAAACCGGGTCTCGTCGGTCGGCAGCGACCTGAACGTGAAACTCCCATTTTTGCCGGCGAACGCAATGCGTGACTCGATATCGGATTTCACCGATACTGCGCTGTCCGGAAAGATCTCGAAGAGCTTGACCACGCCTGTGGAATCGGGTTTATCCTTGAAGAGGATCCGCCCCTCGATCTCACCGGTCAGAAGGCTCTCGGCCGTAGAGAATCGAAAGATGAAATTTTCCTTGTTAGCGACTTTGTGCCAATCCTTGTAGCCTCCCTTTATAAGAACGACTATCGTCGTTTCCGGGAGCTGCTCCGCGAAACTTATTTCGAGCAGATCGCCCTTGACCCTCACTTTATCGAAAGCAACCGGAGGATAGAGCTTGATCCTCTCCTTGAATGTCTCCTCATCCACATTTTCGCTGAATATCACTCTTATTCCAGCGTCGGTGGGAATCCCAGTGGAATCGGGTGTAGGATATACTCCGACAATATGAGGCGGAGTCCTGTCTTCAGGGCCGCCTGGGGGTGGCTGAATCACGGCGCAGGCAACAGCGATCAACAGTGAAAGCGGTACTATGATCCTCTTCAATATTTCCCCTTCACGAATGAACGAACATTATCCAGGCCGGACCTTGCGCCCGGTCATTTAATATTCTTGGGCATCAGTTTGCAAAGGATCGCCCGCTGGATATGCATCCTGTTTTCCGCCTCCTCGTAGACGACGGAATGAGGCCCATCGATGACAGAGTCTGTAACCTCGTCGCCCCTGTGAGCCGGCAAACAATGAAGAAACAGGCTGTCCTTTTTCGCCAGTTTCATCAGATCGTCGTTCACCTGATAAGGCTGAAAGGCTTTTTTCCTCTTTTCAGCTTCCTCCTCCTGCCCCATGCTCGCCCAGACATCCGTATAGACAACATCGGCGCCTTCGACCGCTTCTCGCGGATCCTCGATCCACGAATAGTCCGGATTTCCGACCTTCTCGAGGTAAGAATCCTCTATCTGGAAACCGTCGGGTGAACTAAGTACAAGGCTGAACGGAAACCGCGCCGCCGCATTGAGCCAGCTCCGCGCCACATTGTTGCCGTCACCTATGAAGACGACCTTCTTTCCCTCGATCGTCCCGAATCGCTCTACGATGGTGCATACATCGGCCATGATCTGGCAGGGATGCAGCAGGTCCGTCAGTCCGTTTATAACGGGTACGGGGGCGTTTGCGGCAAGTTCCGCCACCATCTGTTGAGCGAATGTCCTGATCATGATCGCATCTACGTAGCGGGACAGCACGGCACCTACATCCTTGGGCGCTTCCCTGCTCCCGATCCCGATCTCCTTATCTGTGAGATAAAGACTCGTACCGCCCAGCTGCCTGATCGCCACCTCGAAACTGATCCTGGTTCGAAGGCTCGGTTTATGGAAGATGCAGGCGAGCACCCTGCCCGGATGAGTCGGTTCGAGTTCGAACTTTCTCGCGAGTGGCTTCTGTTCGAGGCACAGATCTATAAAACCCTGAAGCTCCTCCCTGGAGTAATCGAGTATGGACAGGAAATCCTTACGGCTTGACGGCATCATCTCTCCTCTCATCTCTTATAAAATGTACCTGGCCAGGTCTTCGTCCTCGACGATCGATTCGAGCTTCTCCTTGACCATGTCCTTATCAATTTTTATCGGCGTAAGGTCCTCGTCTGGCAGGCCGTACAGAATATCCTCAAGAAGAGTCGTGAGGACGGTGTGCAGCCTTCTCGCGCCGATATTCTCCATTTTACTGTTTACCAGCGAGGCGATCCTCGCGACCTCATTCACAGCGCCCCGAGTAAATCCTATCTTGACGTTTTCCGATTCTATCAGGGCGGTGTACTGCTTTATGAGAGCATTTTCCGGTTCGAGGAGTATTCTCTCGAAATCGCTGGCCGTGAGCGCGTTGAGCTCTACCCTGATGGGAAAACGGCCCTGCAGCTCTGGAATGAGATCGGAGGGCTTGCTCATGTGAAAGGCGCCGGCCGCAATGAATAGAATGTGGTCGGTCTTTACAACTCCGTACTTTGTATTGACGCTCGAGCCTTCGACGATTGGCAGGATATCCCTCTGCACCCCCTCGCGCGACACATCCGGCCCGTGCGAGCCTCCTCTTCCAGCCACCTTGTCTATCTCGTCAATGAATACTATACCGCTTTCCTCTACAGCTTTCAGCGCGCGCGATGTTATCCTGTCCATATCGACGAGTTTTTCCTTTTCCTCCATGTGAAGGAGCTTTTTCGCCTCCTCGACAGTTACCGATTTTTCCTTCTTTCTGCTCGGCATCAGGGGCTTGAGTTCGTCTGGAAAATTTACCCCCATCTCTTCGAGGCCCGAACCGCTAATTATCTCTATGATCGGTTTTGAACGGTCCGTCGTCTCTATAGTTACTTCTCGAGCGTCGAGGTCCCCTTCTTCCAGCCTGGACTTGAGCTTTTCCTTCGTCCTGAGACGTCGCTCATCTAGATCATCCTGGGGCTCTCCCGGCTTCGTCCCGCTTCTTGGGAGCAGGATATCGAGCATCCGGTCCATCGCCCGATCCCATGCCTTATCGGATATCTCTTCGTATGATCTCTCCCTCTCCAGATTTATCCCGATCTCGACGAGATCCCTGATCATCGACTCGACATCGCGACCGACATATCCCACCTCTGTGAATTTCGTAGCCTCGACTTTGACGAACGGCGCTTGCGCAAGCTTTGCCAGGCGTCTCGCGATCTCTGTCTTGCCTACACCGGTGGGCCCTATCATGATGATATTGTTTGGCATGATCTCGTTACGCATCGACTCTTCGACTCGTTTTCTCCGCCATCGATTGCGAAGCGCTATAGCGACAGAGCGCTTGGCATTGTCCTGGCCTATGATATATCTGTCCAGTTCCCTTACGATCTGTTTTGGGGTCAATTCGTCCATATCATCCTCACAAAACCTCTACCACGATCTCAGAATTCGTGTAGATGCAGATTTCTGATGTTATCATAAGTGATTTATTCACAATTTCTTCTGCCGTTAACTTCGTGTTATTACTCATGGCTCTTGCAGCAGCAAGCGCATAGGGTCCTCCGCTTCCGATAGCTAGGATCCCATCATCCGGTTCTACCACGTCCCCCTTGCCGGATATGATGAGCGAGTGCTCCCTGCTCATGACTGCCAGTAGCGCCTCGAGATGCCTCAGAACCTTGTCGCTCCTCCACTCCTTGGCTATTTCTACGGCCGCCTTTACAAGATTTCCATCAAACTCATCGAGCTTTCCCTCGAATTTCGAGAATAGGGTCATTGCATCGGCCGTGCTTCCCGCGAATCCCGCGAGCACGTTCCTATCGTGCAGAACTCTTACCTTTCTGGCCCCATGCTTGATGATCGTATCGCCGAAGGTGACCTGTCCGTCCCCTCCTAGAGCCACCGCATCTCCTATTCTCACGCCCAGTATCGTCGTACCTCTGATCATTTCCCGCCTCCGTCTACTCTGACTCTCCAGATTGTTTCTGCTTTTTGCCGTCGGCGCATTTTTCTATCAGCTACGCCGTTTTACGCGGATTCAGTCTCTCATGCACGCGGATGCGCCTGATCGTAGATCTTTCTGATCCTGTCTGTCGTCACATGCGTGTATATCTGGGTCGTAGACAGATTAACATGTCCAAGAAGCTCCTGAACCGCTCTCAGATCCGCTCCTGCCTCGAGCAGATGCGTCGCGAATGTATGTCTGAGTACGTGGGGACTCATCCTCGTGAGGGAGGCGACCTGCTCGAAGTATTTTCGAACTATTCTCTGTACGGTCCTGCGGCTTATCCTGTTTCCTCCCCGGCCAGCTATGAGGGGATCTCGAGAGAGTTCCCGCAAATTGTCTAGAGAGGCCTGGCCGTATCTGTTCTTTAGATATGAGATGAGGCTTTCAATCGCACCTTTCCCCATTGGCACAATCCTCTCCTTGGATCGCTTGCCGAGTACCTTGATGGTGCCTATCTCGAAATTACAATCGCCGATGTCACACCCGACTAGTTCCGCCAGACGCATTCCCGTCCCGTAGAGCATCTCGAGAACAGCACGATCCCGCACTCCCCTGTCGGTATCCTTAGCAGGCATGGAAAGCATGCGTTCGACGACGTTCACGGCAGCAAAGACAGGGAGATCCTTTCCGGTTTTTGGAGAAGAGAAACCGACCGTTGGATCCGTTTCTATAAATCCTTTTTTGGCGCAGAATGAGAAAAAACTTTTTAAGGAGGCGATTTTTCGCGCTATGCTCCTCGATGAATATCCTTTGCGGGACAACTTTCCCAGATAGGATCTCACCGCTATCGAGTCTATATCCTCGAACCTCGGTTCGGAGTCCATCTCGACCCCGAGAAAATCGATAAACTGGATGATGTCTCCCTCATAGGCCCTGGCTGTCGCCTCCCTGACTCTCATCTCCAGCCCGAGATAGATCAGGTACTTCTTGATCGTCTTAAGTATATCTGTCACCTAGTCTGCCCTATTCCAGGCTTCCCACCTCCTTTTCGACCTCCTCCAGGATCTCGCACGATTTTACGAGTTCCTTCATTCTCGTATGATCGGGATAGAGAGGTCTATCGATATCGAGGAATTCTACGTGGCGGCGAATGACTTCCTTGGCCTTTGTGACACCCTTCCCAAATTGGAATTCACGGAAATCGAGTGCCTGAGCGGCAGCCATCAACTCGATTCCGAGTATACCGTAAGCATTGTCGATGATCTGGAAGTTCTTGATCGCCGTGTTCATGCCCATGCTTACGAAATCCTCCTGGTCAGCGGCAGCTGGAATAGACTGTATGGATGCGGGCATCGAGAGTATGCGCTGCTCGACGATCTGCATATCGGCCGTGTACTGGCTCAGCATAAGACCGCTGAACATACCCGCCCCCTTGGTCAGGAAGGCCGGAAGGCCGACATTGAGGGCCGGGTGGTTGAGCCTGTTCATCCTCCGCTCCGACATGACGCTGACCATGGTGACCGCCACTCCTATCATATCCATTGGCAAACTGACAGGGGAACCCTGGAAGTTAGCGCCGGAGATCTGGAGATTGTGCTCGGGGAAAAATACCGGATTGTCGCCGACACCGTTCAATTCTATCTCTACCTGTGAGCGGGCCCAGGCGACCGCGTCGTGCGCCGCTCCGATAACCTGGGGTGTCGAGCGCATCGAGTATGCGTCCTGAACCTTGCATTTGATCTTTCCGTCTACAAGGTCGCCGCCCGCAACCAAATTCTGTATAGCCTTGGCCGTCCGAATCGCTCCGGCAAATCCCCGCGCTTCGTGAAGCATCGGCGTATAGGGCTTCATGTTAGCCTTCAGAGCCTCGAGGGACATCGCGGCCGCGATCTCGGCCTGCTTAAGCCATCTGTTTACGTCGTGGAGGAATATCGCGCTCATCGCTGTTAGGAAGTTGGATCCATTGATTGTGGCGAGACCGTCCCTCGCCTCCAGGCCCGGGACCGGTATTCCAGCTCTGTCTAAGGCTTCCTTTCCATCGAGAAGCTCGCCCTTGTAATAGGCCTCGCCCTCGCCCAGCATTAGCAGAGCGATCTGCGACATTGGGGCAAGATCACCGCACGCTCCAACGGATCCCTTCTGACAGACGTAGGGAGTCACGCCCTTGTTCAGCATATCGACCAGTGTCTGCGCGATCTCCGGGCGATTACCCGAGTTTCCATTGGCAAGCACGTTGATTCTGCCCGCCATTGCGCCACGAACGAATTCTATCGGCGCAGGATCACCGATTCCTGCAGCGTGGTTGTATACAAGGTATTTCTGGAAATCCCTTATCTGATCATCGTTCAGAACCACCTCGGAGAACTCGCCGATACCGGTGTTGACGCCGTAAATGATCTCGTGCGCCTCGATCTTTCTCTG
>DAOUUU010000090.1 GCA_030667985.1 Candidatus Krumholzibacteriota bacterium | reverse complement strand
TCAGCTCGGGGCGCCTGCTTCACGGCGGGCGCCCCGTTTCTATATCCCGACGGGCGCGTTTGAAAACGAAAAACACCGGGTGCCTGCGTCGGCTCCACGCCCTGAGCGAAACGATGCCGCCCCTATCACCAGCTCACCTTGGCATCCCTGAAATAGTGGTGTAGTTCCTTGCGCGCGGCGAGGTTGATCCTCTCCGCCCATAGATCGACCGGAGAGCGGTCGTCGGTCAGTATTGGAGCTCCTCGAGTATCCGGTTCGAAGCGGTTGTCCCATGCGTGCGCCTGATCGTACTCGAGGCTGAAGCGTGATTCGGGTATGGGAAGTTCCCCGGGGAGTTCAAGAGCTGAGTTCGAGGCTATGAGAATGACATTTCCGAGCTTATTGGGCGGCTCAGCGATCGGAAGCGCCAGGACGTTGGAGAACCTGGTCTCGAGCGTGGCGGCGATCGATGCTACGATCTCGTCCTTCCAGCCGATCGCCTCGACGTTGATTACGAGTAAACCATGGGGCTCGAGTCTGGCAGCAGCCAGGCCGAAGGCCTCCTCGGTCACGAGCTGAAACGGGATATTCCCACCGCCGAACGCGTCGAAGACTATCATATCGTACCGATTCCGGCTCTCCCGCAGGAATCTGCGTCCATCCATCTCGGAAACATCCGCGTCGGCCGGGTCGAGCAGAAAATATTCATACGCGTAGTCGATCACCGTCGGATCGAGCTCGACCGCGTCCACACGCCATCCTGCACGGGAATACTTCCGGGCGATCGTTCCGCCCCCGAGGCCGATCAGGCAGAGTCTGCCCGGCTCATCGAAGAAAATCCGCGAGAGTTCTACAACATGCACATAGGGAAAGAGGTTTCCGCCCGTCTCCTCGTCCACGAACGTGTGTATCGAGCCGTCGATGATCAAAAATCGAGCGTCGAGATAATCGATGATCCTTACCTCGGCGTACGGGCTCTCCTCGAATGCGACAGTATCTGCGCCAGGGTTGTTACCGGCGCCAAGAAAGGGCGAAGCGGCTGCGAGAATTATGATGACGACAGCGGCAGCGGCCTTTCCGCGCGACCGGCCGCGCTCCAGGAGGAGAGCCAGGACGGCTGCAAGTAGCAACATCGTCCCGGTAACAAGGAGCAGGCGCGAAACGCCGAGGGCCGGGATCAGAACGAAGCCTGTGAGCAGAGCCGCGACGACGCTCGCGAGGGTCGAGACTGCGTAGAGGTTTCCCGCGGAGCGTCCCACTTCTGTGAGTGTCGAAGTCCTGAGCTTGACAGCGAAGGGGCTCACCATGCCGAGCAGCATCAGTGGAGGAAAGAAGAGAATGGTCGCCGCTGCGAGGACGGCGATGCGCAGACCCATCGGTTCGGTGATCTCGAGCACGAACCCCCTCATCCAGGGGATAGTGAGGAGCCATGCTCCCGCGATTGCGAAGATCCAGCCGAGGCTCGTTAGCGTGCCGTTCCGGTCGGCCCACCTGCCGCCTATGGCATAGCCGGCGCTCAGCGCGGCGAGTGTGACCGATATGAGAGCCGACCAGAGGAAGAGGCTGACGCCGTAGAAGGGCCCTAAGACCCTCGTGCCGAGCAGCTCGACGGCCAGGATGGCTCCGCCGCTCACCGAGACTAGCAAGTAGAGATACCAGTGGCTGCGCGATGCTGTGCCGGTTTCATCTTTCATCATATTCCTTTTCATCTGAAGAAGGGTGATTAGAATTCCGCCGGTTGTTTTCAAGTCGGAGGATACTATCTTCGAATTCAAACAGACAACAATTAATGCGTGATAAACGAGTATTTCCATCGCCATCAGTATGCCCCGAATGCATTATCAGTGAAACAAATGCGGCTTTTATTACGTATAAGATCATAGAAATCGGTTAGCATATTAAACGGGAGGTTCACGATGAGGTTGGGGCTCATACTGTTGTTCGTATCGTTGCTCTTCTTTCCCGCTGCCGGCATCGCCCACGACCGGAACCATGACTGCGATTGGGATGACGGCGAATTTCTCGACAACTGTGATGTTGATTGGTGCAAGGAAACCAGCTCGCTGATCATCGAGTACGAGAAGGACGAGGGCCAGGCGGTCAAGATCACGAAGAAGTACGAGCTATTCGTGAACGGCGAGAAGGTGAAGCTGGATCGCAAGCAGAAGGATCTGGTCAAGGATTACTACAAGCATATGAAGAAGCTACACGTCATGGCTGAGGAGATAGGCGAAGAAGCGGCAAGGCTCGTTGAGTGGGGAGGCAGGGTGGCCGCCGAGGCGATTCGTAAGGTCTGTGTGCGTGTTCTGGACGATGACGAATATGAGGCCGAGGAGTTGGAGAGGGCCATCGAGGCTGAGACCGAAGAGATCGAGAAGGCTGTCGAGAAGATAGAGGCGAAGGCGAAAAAAATAGAATTGGCGGCAAAAAACCTGAAGAATCTCCATTACGAGATGAAGAACGCCGTTCCGGAGCTCGAGGAGCTCGAATGGTTCTGATGGATCGCCAACGGATATCCGAGCAGGCTTTCCTTAAAAAACGGCCCCTGCACCCAATGGGTGCAGGGGCTTCCCCTGACATCAATTCTCTGCAGGGATCAATACCACTCGGTCCCTATTACTCGCAAGCACCATGCCTGCGCGGCTTGGATTGGGTAAGCCACTATTGTATTGTTAATTAGGAAGATATGTCAGGTCTGGACAAAGCTCTGCGCTGAACCGTACGGTACAGATCCCGATCGGCCCTGTTCATCTATGTTCAATGATCGAGGTGTTCAGGATGTCTATTCGCCACCCCTATGCTGATTGCCGCCGCCTTCTGGCGGAACATAATCGGGATCCTCACAATTCGGGATCCCGTCACCGTTTGTGCCGGTATGCAATGGGGCGGGCAGCGATTATTTATGTCTGAGATGGACATGAAAATCCGGCCTGGATAAGTATGTGCCAGGCCGGATTTTATAAAAGGAACTATTTTCTGTATAGGCCGTCCGGATCTACCTTTTCTCTCAGGATCTTGAGCTCTTCGTCGGTCGGCGCCGGGTTTTCCCCGATCTCGTCGGCGAGGAGCAGCTCGAATCCGGTATTCTCGACGACATCGTCCGCCTTGACTCCAGGATTCACGCTGAGCAGTTTCATCCGTCTTGTCTCCTCGTCGAATCCCAGGACGCCGAGATTTGTCACGACGCGATAGGGACCGGTGTTTCTGGGGAGTCCGGCCTCCTCGCGAGCGCCGGGACCGGTCAGGAACCCGGGTGTGGTGATAAAATCGAGTTTCTCGATAAATCGCCGTTTATCGTGGCGCATGATCGCGATTGTGCGCCAGCAACAGCTGCCGACGTCGTTCCCGCCGCCGCTGCCGGGCAGGCGCACCTTCGGCTTGAGTATATCACCGATGACGGTCGAGTTGAGGTTGCCGTACGCGTCGATCTGCGCTCCTCCGAGAAATCCATACTCGATAAAGCCGCGCTGCGAGGTCTCCATGATATCGGTGATCCCGGACGCGTGGAGCGATTTGTTGTAGGTCCTCATATCGCCCACGGCGAGGGGAAGTTTTTCCAGGATCGCGCCTGTTCCGCCGAACTCGAAGACAGCGACGAGGTTCGGAGCGTGCATGCTCTGGGCGAGGCTCGCCGCGAGCATCGGAATGCCCGTTCCTATGAATGCAGTCGTTCCGTCCTCCATGACCCGCGAGGATAGACAGATGAGGAGCTCCGAGGGTGAATACCTCTCACTCATAGTAGAACCCTCCTTTCATCGTGAGGCTCTTCAGCCTCTCGGCGCCGACCTTCTCGATCAGGGCCTGGTGGTCGGGCAGGTCAAGGACCCACTCCTTCATGTATTCCGCCATGCCCTCAGGGGTCTTCTGCTGTTCTACGTACATTTTGTAGTGTTTCTCGTCACGCTCGTAGTAGCTCGCCATCTCTCCCGGCCATGAAGCGTAGGGTGCATGGATGACGGCGTCGACGAGGTAGTAGGGAATCAGTGTGCGGTCCGGAGATTTCCGGATCTCGTCGGTATCGATTATCTCCTCGGCGCTGATGATCAGGTTCCTGCAGGCTCTCGACATCTCTATAGCGAAACCGCTGATCCCGTCGATCTGGCAGTTCCCGTGTTTGTCGGCCCTGTTGACGTGGATGAATCCGGTATCGAGCACAAGGGCCGGGATCAATGCCAGCTTCTCGCCCGTAAAGGGGCATTCGATGACCTTGGCCGAACTGCGCCTTATCGTATCCGTTCCGAGCATGCTCCTCGCCGGCAGGAAGGGGATGCCCATCGCCGCGGCCTTGAAACGCCACGTGATGGCTGCGTTGCTCCACTCGACGACATTCTCCACTGCGCCGCTCTCCACCGCTCGCCGGACGACGCTGGATACGCCGTAGACTTCGAGGCCAATATAGGTGAAGTCGATCTCCTTCACCCGGCCCATGGAGAGAAGCATCTCGAGCTCGGTGACTCCCTGGCCCGCGATACGGAAGTTGGTCTTTCCGCTTCTGACCAGAGCTCTGGTCAGAGAGAGGGGGCACCGGACCGTCCCGTAGAGTTCGAAACCGATATAATCACCGTCATTGACAAATCGGTCCACCGCCTCATCCTCGGTCATCCGCTTGTCGACTAATTTTTTAGTTTTCTTTCTGTTCCATTCTCTGAAGCCGTCGAGGTCGATAGGTTGGATCAACGGCGATTCGCCCTCGTAGACGATGGGAACGGACTTTTTCTTTTGCGCCATGCGGTACCTCCCGTGAGTTGTTTCCGAGGACTCTATACCAAATGTCGTTATACATGCAAGCACAACACGCAGCATCCAGGGTCCTGGATGTTCGATATGGCTTGACAAGCGAACATCCATTATTATTATCGAATGGTCGTCTATAACAGAAATGCAATCAATTCCGGCGTTCTGCGCTTCTTGAACCGTCGCCTGATTAAAGTTCGCCTGATCGGAAAGGATCCAATTTACACTATGGCAGCTATAGGGAACAGGCTGATCGCGGCAATGCTGATGATCATCGTAATGACCGGCACGGCGCACGCCTATGTCGATCCGGGAACAGGCAGTTACCTTCTACAGATCCTTATCGCCGGCATTCTGGGAGCTGCATTCGCTCTCAAACTCTACTGGGCCAGGATAAAGAACTTTCTGTCCGGCCGGAAAAGACGTATGGACGACCAGCCGGGCAGTGATAATGAAAGTGATTAAGCATTCGAGTTCCTTTCGAGATCCCAACGGATTTCTATACTACAGGGATGGAATTCTCTACAGACAGATAAACGGCGGCTACCGCGAAGAGTACGGATTGCTGATGCGGTCGGGTCTCTACAACGATCTCAGCCACGAGGGGCTGCTCGTCCGACACGAAGAGGCGGACGATTCGCTCGCTTTGACGGACGGGGCGTTCAAGGTGATTCGGCCCGAGCTCGTTCCCTTTGTTTCCTATCCGTACGAGTGGTGTTTCAGCCAGCTCAAGCAGGCGGCGCTTCTTACCCTCGCAATCCAGAAAAAAGCGCTCGAAGCGGGAATGTCCCTCAAGGACGCAACCGCCTATAATGTACAGTTCATTGGTTTCAAACCCATTTTTATCGACACGCTCTCGTTCGAGCGGTACGAGGAAGGGAGACCCTGGGTCGCCTACCGGCAGTTCTGCCAGCATTTTCTCGCGCCACTCGCCTTGATGAGCTATACGGATGTCCGGATGAATCAGCTAGCCAGGATTCATATTGACGGTGTTCCGCTCGACCTCGCGAGCCGGCTGCTTCCCTGGAAAACGAGACTGCATTTCTCGATCTTTACCCATATCCACTTGCACGCGAGATACCAGCGGAAGTATGAGGGCAGCACTAAAAAGCAGGGAGGCCGCAGCATGAGCCGAAACTCTCTCCTCGGTCTTATCGACAGCCTCGAGGGGGCAGTGCGGAGGTTCTCCTACAGGCCGGAGGGTACGGAGTGGGCCGACTACTACTCAGATACGAACTATACGGATGAGGGAATGGATCGGAAAGAGAGGGTGATAGGGGAGTTTCTGGATGTTCTCGATCCGCGGTTCGTGTGGGATCTTGGTGCGAATACCGGTAGATTCAGCCGACTCGCTTCCGGCAAGGGCCGTTTGACCGTCTCGTTCGATGTGGACCCGGCGGCCGTTGAGTTGAATTATCGCGAATGTGTCAGGGAGAAAAACGGAAATCTGCTTCCTCTTCTGCTCGATCTGACAAATCCGAGCCCGGGGGCGGGGTGGGCATCGGACGAGCGTATGACGATCGATCGGCGCGGTCCGGCCGATACCATCCTCGCTCTGGCGTTGGTTCATCATCTCGCGATATCCAACAACCTTCCCTTTGAAAAGATAGCGCGGTATTTTGCCGCGCTCGGCAGATCTCTCATTGTCGAATTCATCCCGAAGGACGATTCCCAGGTCAAGAGGCTGCTCGTGAGCAGGGAGGATATATTCGACGGTTACACGCAGGCCTGTTTCGAGGATTCCTTCTCCTCCTGTTTCACTATAGAGCGCAGCGAGCCGATCGCAGGCTCCGGGCGTGTACTCTATATGATGCGGAGGAAGCAGTGAATAGAGAGCGAAAGCCGGTCCTGCTGCACCCCTTTCTATTAGCCCTTTTTCCGATACTGTTTCTCTACTCCCGTAACATGGGCGAGTTTCCTCTGGGTGTCATATACGTTCCAGTGATAAAGAGTCTTTTCTTGGCGTTGGTCGGGCTAGTGATCGCCAGGATCGTGACGGGAAACTGGCGAAAGGCCGGATTCGTTACATCGGTATTCCTGATTCTCTTTTTTAGTTACGGGCACGTATACCGGTCTCTATTCAGTTTGTCTTCGCCCTTTTCCCTTTGCACGCTTCCTTTTAAGTCGCATTGGATCCTTTTTCCATCTATTGGTATAGTCTTTCTGCTCATCGCGACGCTCATTCTGAGATCGAGGGGCCGTTTCGAAAATCCAACGCGGATACTTAATGCCGTTGCGATTCTTCTCTTTATCGTCTCGATAGCGCAAATAGGGATTTACAAGGTCAGAACCCGCGAGGCGGAATGGTTCGAGGTGGATCGATCCATCTTCGATCCGGTCGATGAGAGACTCACGCCGCCCGCCGAGCTTCCCAACATCTACTACATTATTCTCGATGCATATCCGAGGGCTGACAACCTGTTAGAGCTATACGGCCATGACAATAGCGGGTTTGTGGATTTTCTGTCATCGCGGGGTTTCTTCGTCGCCCGGGGAGCGACATCGAACTATTCACGAACAATATTTTCGCTCGCTTCATCTCTGAATCTCGATTACATGGACGGGCTTGCCGAACTCGTTGGGGAAGAGCAGACAAACCTTCGGCCGGCACGGCATCTTATCGAGAAAAGCCGGGTGCGCGATATCCTGTCACGGTACGGATACCGGTTCGTAGCTTTGAGGAGCGGATTTCATAACACGGAATTGAAAGGGGCCGACGACTACTTGACGCCGGGGCAGCGTGGGGAATTCGAGTCCGCTCTGATCAGGACGACAGCCGCTTCGCCGGTGAACGCCTGGTTCTTGAAGGTATCGAGCACTGTGGCCGGTGCTTACAGGGAGCGGGACCGACAAAGGATACTCTATGCCTTCGAGAAGATCCCGGAGATGGCCCGTGATGATCGTCCCTTCTTTCTCTTTGCCCATATCGTGGCGCCGCACCCGCCCTTCGTATTCGATCGCAGCGGCGGGGACGTCGAAAACAGACGCTACTTCGGGTTCAAGAGTTCGAATCATCTCATTGATCCGGATGGTTTGACCCGCAGCCAGTATAGAGAGCAATCCCTCGGAC
This sequence comes from Candidatus Krumholzibacteriota bacterium, assembly GCA_030667985.1. Lineage (GTDB taxonomy): Bacteria > Krumholzibacteriota > Krumholzibacteriia > Krumholzibacteriales > Krumholzibacteriaceae > DAOUUU01. The sequence continues at coordinate 2,313 of DAOUUU010000090.1, read as the reverse complement.
AACTCCTGTTCATCAACGGCAAGATCGAGGCACTGGTAGATTCGCTCATCTTGAATTCGCGCATTCCGCCGATCATAATCCTGCGCGGCGACCATGGTCCCGGAACGTTCAGCCATCACAGCAGACTCGAGTACACATACCTCGGTGACAGGCTTTCGATATTCTATGCTGTGCTCATACCGGATGCCGGCAAGAGCGGCCTGTATGATTCAATCACTCCCGTGAACACATTCCGGGTCATTTTCAATGCCTGTTTCGGGAGTTCCCTTCCACTGCTCGAGGACAGGAATTTCTACACGACATTCGAGGATCCCTACCGCTTTATCGAGGTAACGGATCAGATCGGCGGCGCCGACGACCGGTGGCGGCTCGAGACCTTGATGCAACTCGATTACTATCCTGAAGATTGAGATATTCTGGGCTGCGTGGGCATCTCCGGCGGCGCATTCGAGTGGAATCGAAGCCGGGCGATCAGCGCTTGCGGTCGCTATGGGTGAGAAAGTTGTCTAGTGCCTTCATCGCGCGGTCGACCTTTCTGAATACGGGGACCCCCGCCGCCTCCATCATCTCGACCGCTGGATCGTAGAGTTTGCCCGAGTCGACCGATACCACCATCGGTTTAGACGTGGCCCGGAAGATTCGTATCGTCACATTGGGGAATGAGTCTTTGTTGCGTATATCTTCGTTGTGCCCCTCGCCCTGGGGGAGTGTTTCCATAAAGGGAGTGGGAGCGACGATCGATGAGACTATGCAGTCTATATTATCGTCTTCAAGAAACGCTTCGAGGCACCGGCCGTAGTTCACAGCGTTTGTCAGGGGTGTGGCATCGACCGGATTGCGGATGTCGATGATATCGGACGGAAGAGCTTCGTGGAGGCGCGCGGCCGTCGTATCGGAGAATTCGGCGAGTTTCATGGAATAGAGTCTGTCAGCCGCCACCGAACACTCGAATCCTGCATTGCCGAAAATTCCGACCCGCCTGCCCCGGATCTCCTTTTCCTCGAGGAGCGAGAATGTCTTTATCGCGTCCTCGATCTCGTTCAGCGTGTCGGGCATCATCACGCCGGCGTCGGTCAATATTCGGCTGAAGACCTCGTAGTCGCCAGCCATCGAAGCGGTGTGCGAGGCGACTGCGGCGGCCCCCTCGGCGGTTCGTCCCGTCTTGTACATAACTATCTTCTTGCCGCTTGAGACGATCTCCTTTGCGACCCGGAGAAATCTCTCCCCGTCGTACGGTTGCAGTCCCTCGAGATAGACGACGAAGAGCTCGATATCGGGGTCGTCCTTCATATAGATCAGGTAGTCTGTAACGGTAAGATCTATCTGGTTGCCGTAGGTGACCATGTACTTTGGGTTGATCAGCTTCGTGATGTTGCTCACCAGCGTGACGAGGTAGGCTCCGCTCTGGCTGATAAAGGCGCACCGCTCGCCGTAGTGTCCGATAAAAGGGAGTTTGTACTCGGGCAGGAAGAATGTATTGTAGCCGCCCGGTTTCGAGACGATGCCGAGACAGTTGGGCCCGTTCACGACGGTGCCGCCGCCGTTCTCGACGCGCCCATTCCGTATGGTCTTCTCGAGACGGTTGTGCAGATCCCTGCCGCTCTCTGTCTCGCCGAAGCCACCCGAGATGACCATTACGGCACTGGCCCGCTGTTCGAGGATCATCCGTTCAAGCAATGCTTCAGAGCTTTCGTTCGCCGGGATCGTGAAGACCGCCAAGTCGATTCTCTTTGGTAGATCGTCAAGAGACGGAAACGCCTTGCAACCTTCTATCTCCTCGGCTTTGGGGTGGAGCAGGTATATGTTCCTTTTTCCGATCTTGCCGCCCTTGAGTATGTTTCTCAGGATGATGCGGCCCGTGTTGACCTTGTTTGCGGATGCGCCTATGATCAGGACCGTCTTCGGCGTTAACAGCTTCTTGATACCCTTCTGCGGCGGGAGCAGCGGCTCGGCCTTCTCGCGCGATATCCTCATGAATGCGTCGAGCGGCACGAGTTCGCCGTTACCGGTTATCTGGAGTGGGTTGATCTCTATCTCCTCGACGGTGACGGGGGAATCCGACAGGGGCGAGAAGTGTTCTCCGACCGTGCCGAGCATACGGAGCGCTCCGGTGATCGCGCCCTGCTTAACCATAGGTTCGCTCGATATACGCGTTTTCCCCGAGATGACAGGAAAAAAGAGGGTCCTATCCAGAGCCCGTTCCGTTTTTCCGTCATCGCCCAGGTCGCCGGCCGGCCTGACGAACAGCGCCTGTTCGTCATTGAGCGCGTTCTTGTAGACCTCGGTTCCGACACCGCCAAAACCCATGAAGAC
>DAOUUU010000175.1 GCA_030667985.1 Candidatus Krumholzibacteriota bacterium | reverse complement strand
GGTCTCCTTGTCGATGACCAGATGTGATACGTTGAAATCAATAGGATAATCACGGAGCTGTCAAGGAGCATCGATGTCCTTAGCTGTGGATACAACATACGAGAATCGAGGGATAAATATCATCGGGCGATGGTGAGAAGCACCTGGTTCTTATCTACCGAGTTGCCAGGCTCTACCTTGAGCGATCTAACGGTACCCGCCACATTCGAAGTCAGGCTGTTCTGCATCTTCATCGCTTCCAGGATGACAAGGACGTCGCCCACATCGACCGTGTCGCCCTCCTTGACCTCGAATTGCACTATCATCCCCGGCATCGGGGCGATGACAGAATGCTCACCTTTTCGTGCCGGCTCTGGAGAGGCGCTCGACGCATTCTCCTGTTTCGCTTTTGCGGCGTGTTTAGGTCTCTTTTTCTCTTTATGCTTCGTCTCTCTCTTTATTATGGGAGCGGTGTCGCTCACCGATTTTATCCGCGGTTTGCCGCCCGACTCCTCGACCTCGACGTTGTAGTACTGTCCCTCGACGAAGACATTGAAATTCCTGAGGCCGGGTCCCTTCTCCGGCACATCACCTTTGCCATGCACGATGAGCTCCCCGCGCTTCGCCTTCTCGATCAGCTCGTCCTCGCGCTTGACATCCTCGAGCGTCACCGGTTTGACCTCGGCAGGAGCCTCTTCGAGGCCGTATTTCCACCTCAAGAACCTGAGCCCGGTCGTAGGATAAAGGGCATAGGTCAAGACGTCGCGCTCGTCGCGCGCTATCCCCTTGACCGCCGCCCTCGCCGTCTCCAGCTCGGGTTCGAGCATATCGGCGGCCCTGCAGTCAATAGGCTTGTCGCCTCGCTGATACCCTTTGAGAGCGAGTTTCTGGATCTTGGGATCCATCGGAACGGGAGGCTTCCCGTAAAGGCCGTACGCGTAATCTTTCACCTGCGCGCTGATCATCTTGTACCGTCCGAATAGAACGTTCTGAACAGCCTGAATGCCTACTATTTGACTCGTAGGCGTTACGAGTGGCGGATATCCAAGTTCCTTGCGCGTTTTGGGCAGTTCCTTGTAAACCTCGTCTATACGATCCAAAGCATCCGCTTCCCTGAGCTGGCTCACGAGGTTGGTGAGCATGCCGCCGGGGATCTGGTGTTCGAGAACGCCCGTGTCGATCACAGCCATGCGTGTCGTATTGAGGAACTGGCGGTATTTAGGAGCGACTGTCTCGATGTACTGTCCCAATTCGAAGAGTTTCTCCAGATCGAGCCCGGAATCGCGATCCGTCCCCCGGAGACCCGCTATGATCGGCTCCGCTGCAGGTTGGGAAGTGCGCAGCCCGAATGGCGCGATGGCGCAATCTACCACATCTACACCCGCCTCGGCCGCCTTTAGATAGGCCATCGATGCCATGCCGCTCGTGTAATGGCAGTGAAGCTGTATCGGCATATCGACCGCTTCTTTGAGCGCCGTGATGAGCTCATAGATGTCGAATGGATTGACCAGTCCGGCCATATCCTTGATGCAGAGCGAATCGGCTCCCATCTGCTCCAAGATCCTGGCCTTGTTCACATAGTATTCGATCGTGAAGACTTCGCCGCCGAGACGGCGCTCGGTCAAAGAGTATGAAATGGACGCCTGGATGTGTTTTCCACATTCCTTGATGACTCGGAAAGAGGTCTCGAAGTTTCTTTCGTCGTTGAGCGCATCGAAAACCCTGAAGATATCGATTCCAGCTTCCGCCGCCTCCTTGATGAAGGATTCGACGACATCGTCGGCGTAGTTCCGGTATCCAACGAGGTTTTGCCCCCTCAGCAGCATCTGCAGCGGTGTTTTCTTGATCCGCTTCTTGAACTCGACGAGGCGCTCCCACGGATCCTCATTTAGAAAGCGGGTTGTAACGTCGAAAGTCGCGCCGCCCCATACCTCCATCGAATGGAATCCGACCTCGTCCATCCTCTCGGCGATCGGCAGCATGTCATCGGTTCTGAGTCTGGTTGCCAATGTCGACTGGTGACCGTCGCGGAATGTCGTGTCGGTTATCTTGAGAGGCTGTTGCCCTTTCAGGCTCTTTGGATCTTTGGCCATCGTATATTCCCGTTACGCCGGCAATGCCGGACAACTCCTACAGGATGGAATATTTTCCCAAGCGCACTCTGAACGGGTTCCCCCGCACAGTCAATTGGCGCCTGTTCATCAGTTCGCGCCGCGCAGCCATTTTCCATGGATTGAGCCTCTGGCCGAATCGCATTTCACGGTCCTTGCTATCGGACTCCATATAGGCTTCAACAGCGGCGGTTATCGCAGCGAGTATTTTCTTGTCCATATCCAAATCCGTTCGTGCCTGTTGCGAGCTCGAGAAAACAATAAATCAGTATTTTCAATGCTGTCAATAAGAAATCCATCCGAGCTCACGCGAAATCAGATCAGCTATAGCCGCCCGAGGGAGTGGCAGAACCCTGATTTTGAACATAAAGATGGTGGGAAGGGGCGGAATCGAACCGCCGACACACGGATTTTCAATCCGTTGCTCTACCGACTGAGCTACCTTCCCACGC
>DAOUUU010000144.1 GCA_030667985.1 Candidatus Krumholzibacteriota bacterium | reverse complement strand
GTGGGTGCAGGGCGAAAGAGATTTTTTTATCATCAGGGTAGCATGGCCACCTTGAAGCTTTCGGAGCGCCTCGCCCTTCTGATCGCATTCTCCCAATCGCCGAGTTTGTAGACAGCGGTGAGAAACGGTTTGGTCTTTACTTTGCCGCTGTCCAGAAGCTGTATGGCGGTCTCGAATGGCCCGCAGCGTGAACCTATCAGCACGAGCTCATTGACGACGATCGGTGCTGGATTCCAGCCGAGCGAGCCCTGGTAAGTCGATTTAAGGACAATGGTTCCCTGCGGGCGGACGAGCTCGGCCGCGAGCGGCAACCCGTTCGGCTTGCCGGTGCAGTCGACTGCGATGTCGAATGTGCCCAGGAGTTTGGATTTCTTTGTCACTTCCCAGGTTTTGATGCCGAGCGATCTGAAGGCCTCGAGTTTTCCTGTGTTGAGACCGAGGACGAGGACATCATCCGACTCGAGGGAGACGACCTGCGCCGCCATGGCGGCTAGCCGTCCGTCGCCGAGCACAACGACCCTGGATTTCTTTTCGAAGGGAACACGGAGAGGCATCTCGCAGGCGGCGGCAGCCAGCTCGACGAATACAGCCGCCTCGTCGCTCAGGCTGTCGGGGATCAAGTGCAGATTATCTTCAGGCAGGGTGAGGAATTCGGCGAAGGCTCCGTCGCGGCCGTCGATTCCGATTACCGTCCTCTTCGGGCAATGTTTCTTGTTCCCGCTCCGGCAAGCCGCGCATTTGCGGCAGGGCACGAAGATCTCGCCGGTGATGCGCTTGTCGACAAGCTCGGATTTCTCCGACGAGACGACCGTGCCGATGAACTCGTGGCCGAGTATGCCGTTAAAGGCCATGTAGCCCTGGAGAATCATGAGATCCGTCGCGCAGATACCGGCCATATCTACCCTGATGAGGACCTCGCCGCGGCGGGGCCTGGGTTTTCGGGCATCGATCAGTTCGGCCGTTGATCCGTTGAAGAATACCGCTTTCATAGCAACGCCTCCTGCAGGCCGACTAGGGCGCCTTGGCCCCAGTCAGGTTTCCCTTATCGTCCATCTCTCGCGCAACCAATATGATGAATTCGATATCTTCCCTGTCGGTAACAGCGTGTCAGCCGCCACCTACGGCATGATTTGTCGGTTAATACAATCGAGTCCCTGGCCGCTATCAATCTCCGTTTTCCTTGCGAAGTATACCCATTTTAGCGTATTCTATACTTTGCTTAAAGGAAAAAACAACGGAGGTTTGGATGGATGCCGAAAGCACGATAAGTAAGAATAGTCGATACCTGATAGACGAGTTCAACCTGCAGGTTGCCTGGCGGCTCTTCAAGATACTCGCCGAGTTTGTAGATGGATTCGACGCGCTCGCTCCTGTGCCTCTCGCCGTCACCTTTTTCGGCTCGGCCCGCTCGGTTGAAGGCGACATTGAATACGATACTGCGAGAGAGCTGGCGAGAAAGCTCGCCTCGGACAATTGCTCGATCGTCACAGGTGGTGGTCCGGGTGTCATGGAGGCTGCCAACAGGGGGGCGCAGGAAGGGAACGGTTTGTCCATCGGGTTGAATATAGAGATACCATTTGAACAACAGCCGAATCCCTATATAGACAAGTTGATCAGCTTCCGCTATTTTTTCGTGCGCAAGGTGATGTTTATCAAGTATTCGTTCGCCTTCGTCATTCTACCGGGCGGATTTGGGACGATGGACGAACTCTTCGAGGCGCTGACATTGATACAGACGCACAAGATCAAACCCTTCCCGGTTTTCATGGTGGGCAAGGACTACTGGAGCGGCCTGGTCGAATGGGTCAAGGATCACATGCTCGGAGAGGGCAAGATATCACCGGAGGATCTCGATACACTCCATATCGTCGATTCGCATGAAGATGTAATAAAGGGCATCAAACGCATCCGCCGCGAACTCGGTGTCTGATTCAACCGCCGAGTATAAATCCACCAGCAAGCAGAATGCCCGTCAGTGCGTGGCTCACAATCGCTCCAGCGTTGGCCGGCGCCAGTTTCTTCGGCGAATCGTAGTAGCTCTGCGCGCGGAGGGTGGCGGCCACTGATATTGGAAGGGGCACGAGTCCAAGCAGGGCGAACGAAGGGAAAACCCCCATTCGTACTCCGATTACGATAGGAAAGAACGCTGCAAGAGAGACGACTGCGAAGAGGGGCACGCTGCGCCGAAGGCCGAGCCGGACGACGAGTGTCCGCTTGCCGGCCCGCGCATCCGCTTCGCTGTCCTGGAACTCGTTTATGATGATGATCGCCATAACGAGGAGGGTGAGGGGCAGCGATGAGACGATCGAGGCCATGCTTACCATTTCGGTCTGAACGAAATATGTTCCGATTCCTATCAGAAAACCGAAGTTGAGTCCGACGACGATCTCGCCCAGGCCGCGGTGCGCGAATCGTATAGGCGGAGCAGTGTAGAAATAACCCGAGACGAGGCCGGCGAGGCCGAAGAGTATGATGATCGGTCCTTTGATGATCGTGAGGATCACGCCGATCACGATCGCCGCCGCGTAGAAGGCGATCGCGATATTCAGCACGGTCTTCGGCGTCAGGAGCTTCTGCTGTATCAGACGGCTCCCGCCTGTGAAGGGGCGGATGTAGCGGATGTTTACCGGGTCGTTGCCGGAGAGGTGATCGAAGTAGTCGTTCGCCACATTTGTTCCTATATGAAGAAACGCCGCTCCGAAGAGGGTAAGCAGAAAGAGGGGCCAGTCGAAGACTCCGGTCTCGAAGTGAACGACCGCGCCGGCGAGAAGCACCGGGATAACACTCGCCGTCAGGAATTCCGCTCTCAGTTCTCTCACCACTACTCGCGGGGCTGGCATGTTTCCCTCCTCGAGAGTTGATCGGCTCGACTAGATCGGTTCAATAATATGTGGTGCCTGCAGGTGCGTAAAGGCATAAAAAAAGCGGAGTATTATGGCCTCCGCTTTTCTTCCGTTCGATAAATGCCGTGCGGCCATTACCAAACGCTCTTGCCCCATACACTCTTGCCAAAAACCAGCATAAGGGCGAGAATCATCGTGATGTTCGTGAAGTGCAGCATTTCGAACCCCCTTTTCTTTGACCTTCCTGATTGTTCCCAAATGATCCTGACACTTACTCGAGGTATCAAGTGACGTGCCAAAATGCCCTATCGTTCCTTTTTCTTCCGTGAAAGTCATAATCTATTGATATTATTAAAGATATAGAGGCGAATTTTTTGGGTGGGACTGGGGAGATAGCAACCGCAAAGTCGGAATAATGTAAATTTTTGTTTACACTGACCGGGCGGTCATTTAACTTGATGATATTAATAGAGTTCAAGCGTAAACAATATTTTACTATTTTGTAAATGAGGGTTTACAGGACGGTCCATTCAGGGATCCAATAATATCATCGTAAGCCGTTGTTGCGTAGATGGTTACTCGAAACAACCGAGCTTTCGCGCGATCACGATCCTCTGGATCTCGCTCGTACCTTCGCCGATTTCGAGGAGTTTCTGGTCCCTGAAGAAGCGTTCGACCTGGTACTCGCGCATCAGGCCGTATCCGCCGTGAATCTGGACCGCTTCGTTTACGACGCGACGCATGACCTCGCTGCAGTAGAGCTTTGCCATGGCCGCCTCCATTGAGAAGGGGCGGCCCTCATCGCAGAGCCAGCAGGCCTTGTAGAGGAGGTTTCGCGCCGCCTCTATCTCCATGGCCATATCGGCCAGTTTGAATGCGTTCGCCTGGAAGGAGCTGATCGTGCGGCCGAACTGATTGCGTTCCTTTGAGTATGTAAGCGCAAGTTCGAAGGCGCCCTGCGCGCCTCCAAGCCCCATCGCGGCTATGGCCAGACGGCCCCTGTCGAGGGTCGCGAGCATCTGCCTGAAGCCGGTGCCCTTTTCTCCGAGGAGGTTCTTTTCGGGGACGCGCACATCCTCAAAGTAGAGCTCGCCCGTATTCGAGGATCGCCACATCATCTTTCCGTGCATCTCCTTCGCCGTCACGCCGGGTGTATCGTTCGGCACGAGTATGCAGCTCAGCTCGTTTTTGCCTTTGCTCGTGACACCGGTCTTGGCCTGTACGATGATAAGACCGGAGATGGGAGATGCGGAGTTGGTAATGAATATCTTGCTTCCGTTTATGGTCCATTCGCCGTCTTTGAGCTCCGCGGTTGTCTGCGTTGCCCCAGCGTCACTCCCCGCGTTGGGTTCGGTCAGCCCGAAGGAGGCTAGGGTTTCGCCAGTGCAGAGCTTCGGGAGCCATTCCTGCTTCTGCTCCTCGCTGCCGTAATAGAAGATCGGTCCGATTCCGAGCGAGTTCGCCGCCGCAACGGTTGCCGCCGCCGAACCGTCAATACGCGAGAGCTCCTCGACAGCTATTACGTAAGAGATGTATCCGGCGTCGATCCCGCCGTACTCTTCCGATACGAACATGCCGAAAAGGCCCATGCCGGCCATCTTTTTCACGAGATCGAGAGAAAACTCCTCTTTTTCGTCGAGTTCCTCTGCAATCGGTTTGATCTCGTTCTCTGCGAAATCTCTCACAGATTCGCGAAGGATCTGTTGCTCCTCTGCCAGGTCGAAGTTAAGCATGGGTCTCCTTTCCGCAATCTGCGAATGGATTCAAGTCAATGAGGAATGCGATTATCGAAATACTATCCCCGCTTGGGAGGCATAAAAGCAAGCGTTATCTCTTTTTTCGCCTCTTGAAAGCTGTTGGGTGATACTATTTGTGCCGGAGTCTTCGCCTTGCGGCGTCAAGTGCTGCGAGAAGCCTGAGGGCCAGGCGGACGTGGAGTATCTCACGGCGGGGCTCGAGAGCTATCTGCGCCTTCTCGATATCTTTCGAACAAATGAGGCCGGTATATATGCCGAAAAGGATATAGAGAACCGATCCGGCCATGAAGATGACGGTGATCCTCAAGATATGGTTCTGCCCGCCCAGAGCGAGAGCAATAAGCGGAAATACGAGGGAGAGCAGGGCCGGATGCAGCAGGCTTACGAATCGGACCCTGGTTCCAGAGGTCGATCTCATCATTGTCTGCAGGAGAATGGCGAGAAGGATGAAGCTCGTGAGCGTCGCGATCGCGGCCCCATCGATGCCGTACCGAGGGATGAGGACCCAGTTCCAGAGAATATTCCACGCGGCCGCCGTAAGGTAGGCTATCGCGGCGAGCCCGCCCCTGCCGTATGCGACGAGTGAAGCCCAGGCTACCCTGCAGAATATGTCCACGAAGCC
>DAOUUU010000013.1 GCA_030667985.1 Candidatus Krumholzibacteriota bacterium | reverse complement strand
GACGATCACGCCGAGCACATCAATCACGATCTGCAACAAGTCGTGTGTCAGCGGCCTCTCGAAGGTCCTCTGCGCAAGCGCCATATAGATCGCCGTCGCTTCGGCGGGTCCGATCCAGATAGGAAGGAGGTCTTCCCCGTCATCGGCCTTGAGCAGCACGACTGGAAACTCGCGTTCCTTGTCGACCGCTACCCCCTGCACAAATACCTCGACTAGTTCCATACGGTTCACCCGTTATTCGGAATCCTTGTCTTTCATCGCTTTCTTCATGCTCTCGAAGGACTCGAAAGAAGGATGAGGCGTGTCCATGTTATCTATCATCCACTTCGCCGACTCCGCCACTTCACTGTCGGGATACTTCTGGAGGAGCTCGTCGAGCCTTCGCCTCGCCTCGACCCTGTTTTGCAACTCCTCGGCATAGACAAAACCGATCATGAATAGCGCCTGCGGCGCGTATTTATGATCAGGATAATATTCGACTATCTCCCTGTAATACTGGATACGCTCGTATGAATCGCTTTCCATCTGGGCAATCTCCCAGTACTGCTCGGGGGACCTGACCGCCTCGAGAAGTTCGTCGCGAAGGTAATTATCCGGTCTATACGAATCTTTGAGCCTGGCGATCGCTATCTCATAAGTATCCCTGGCCCTCTGGGCGCGGAGCTTTTCGATGATCCGCTGCCTCACATCGCTCAGAGGCAATATCCTCTCAGGATTCTTTTCCGAGACCCTGACAATCGAGTAGCCCTTCTCGAATTCGATGATATCACTGATCTCCTGCGACTCCAGTTCGTTGACCGCATCGCTCCAGGTCTGAGACCTCCCGATGAACTTGATATACCCTCCAGGATTGAAGTAACCGAGATTGCCCGCCTGCGGGGCAGTCAGGTCATCCTCGGATTCCTCCTTGGCAATCTTGGAAATACTCTCTCCGTCAGCCAGGCGCCGTTTCCACTCCTCCGCCTTCTTCCTGCTGGTTGTGAATGTGTGCTGGGCTTTTATCAGGGCGCGTGTTGTAAACTCCAGGAGATTGCCTTCATAGTAGGCCTCTATCTCTTCCTCTGCCACATCGATCTTTTCCAATATCTCCCTGTTGAAATACTCGCTGACGAGAATGTTCCGTTCCGCCTGCTTCAAAACTTTCTTGATCTCCGGAACATGCTGCAGGTTCAGATTCTTTGCTTCAACGTAAATAATTTCCTCTTCGATCAGCTTATCGAGAAACTCGACCTTGCCGCGCTTGCCCTTGAAGTCATCCTTCTGTTTCTCGCTTAGCTGCTCAAATCGCTCTTCCACTTCGTCTTTGGTGATCTTCGAATCGCCGATCTTCGCAGCAAGTCCCGTTTTCAGCTTGACATCTCCCTCTTCCCTGGAACAGGAAGCGGCTGCCACTGTAAGAATAACTGCTAGAATCATCGCGAATAAACGCCTGCTGTCCATAAATCCTCCTTTTCTCGAGATCCGTTCAAAGCAGATCATCTCTTCGGTCCTTTTCCAATCCATCGATGAGATCCCGGACCCTCTGGCTCTCGCCCCTCCTGCAGATCAGGACCGTCCCGTCCTTGACGACGACAATCATATCTTCGATCCCGATCGCGGCCGTCGCGCCATCCGGATTGAAAAAGAGATTGCCACGGGAATCTATCTGCTTTACATACCCCTTTTCTATATTGCCGGATTCGTCGGCGGGAAGCAGGTCGAAGAGAGCGTCCCATGATCCGACATCGTTCCATGCAAGGTCCGCAGGAGCAACCAGTACGTTATCCGCTTTTTCGAGAATCGCATAATCGACCGAAATCGACGGCATACGCGGATAGAACTCTTCGACGGTCGCCTTCTCAGACGAAGTCCCGAGTGACTCGGCTATCTCGCGGAGAGGTTTCACTCCATCTGAAACGTAATGTTCCCACGCTGCGAGAAAAACCGATGGACGCCACACGAAGATCCCGCTGTTCCAGTAGAAGGATCCTTTCTCGATATAATTCTTCGCTTTCGAGACATCCGGTTTTTCATGAAAATTCACTACCCGATGGAAAGACCGTCCCTCCAGCTCGACTTCATTCTTGCCCGTCTCGATATACCCGTAGCCCGTCGCGGCATATCCTGGCTCGATGCCGAACGTTATCAGTACATCCCGCTCGGCCGCCAGATCGGACGCCGACATCACGAGCTTCTCGAATTCCTCTTCATCACCGATGATATGATCCGCCGGGCAGCAAAGCATCGGCGCATCCTCCCCATCCCGGGCCGACAGCGCCGCGGCGATGGCAAGAGACGGAGCCGTATTACGGCTGACCGGTTCGGTAAAAATGTTTAATTCGGGGATGTCCGGCAGTTCTCTGGAAATCGAATCCTCCATGCCGGCGACGGTGAGAACAAGCATTCTCTCTGGAGATACGAAACGGTTGAGGCGCCTGTAAGTGAGCCGAAGCATGCTACCCTCGCCCGTGATGTCAAGGAACTGCTTCGGCCTGACGGAACTGCTATAGGGCCAGAATCTCGTACCTCTTCCGCCTGCGAGAATCACTGCATACAAGTTATTTATCTCCATCTGCCGGAATCGAGCAGTCTCATGGACATATATACACCGGACAAGCCCGATTTACTCCCATGAAATTGATGCTGCGTCCGTATGCATCCTGAGAACCGACTCGACCTCTCCAACGATCCGCTCGAGTGTTTCCCTCTTTTTAGCTTCGAACCTGAGAACGAGCACCGGCTGAGTGTTGGAGGCCCGAATGAGCCCCCATCCCCCATCGAACTGTATCCTGGCGCCATCGATATCGATGACCGAGTGCGTCTTCTTGAAATGATCCCGGACCTTTTCGACGACCTGAAACTTCTCCTCGTCGGGACAATCCATGCGGATCTCCGGAGTGCTCTCATAAGTCGGAAGATCATCAAGCAGCTCACTGAGCTTTGCCGTTCCCTTCGATACGATCTCGAGCAGCCTGCAAGCGGCGTAGATGGCGTCGTCGAATCCGAAATATCTATCGGCGAAGAAAATGTGGCCGCTCATCTCACCTGCCAACAGGGCGTTTTCCTCGCGCATCTTCTTCTTTATCAGGGAGTGTCCCGTCTTCCACATGATCGGTTTCCCCCCGTGCTTTGCTATGTCTTCCTCGAGGCTCTGCGAGCATTTGACCTCGAATATGATGGAGCTGCCCGGGTGCTCCTTGAGGACATTCCGCGCGAACAGGGCAAGAAGCCTGTCTCCCCATAGTATCCGGCCCATATCGTCGATCACGCCTATGCGGTCTGAATCTCCGTCGAATCCGACTCCGAACTCCAGTCCGCCATCGAGTACGCGCTTCTTGAGCTCTTTCAGATTCTCCGGTCTCGTAGGATCGGGATGATGATTGGGGTATGTTCCGTCCGGTTCCATGTACAGATTATCGGGATCACAACCGAGGGATCTAAAAAGATCGACGGCGACTATGCCGCTGGTTCCGTTCCCACCGTCTGCGGCGAAGGCGATCGGACGCTCGAGCTCTATGTTGCCGCTGACATACTCTATATACTCGCTGTTGGCGTCTCTCCGCTCGATCGTGCCGTTTCCCCCCTCATCCAGATCATCCCCCATGATATCCCATAGCTCCCTGATCGAGTCGCCGTAGATCGTCCCCTCGCCTCTCAGGATCTTGAATCCATTGAATTCTCCGGGATTGTGGCTCGCCGTTATCATCACGCCCCCGTCGAATTCCCAGCGCTGTGCAGCAAAATAGAGAACGGGTGTAGGCACCATCCCGATATCGACCACGTTTACACCGCCCATGGTCATACCCTTCGAGAGCGCCTCGAAGAAAGCATCGCTGCTCTGGCGGTTGTCCCTGCCGATAACCGTCCTCACGATCCCTTCACGGATCATCGTCGAGGCGATCGCCAAGCCGAGACGATAGACGCCGCTGTCAGTCAGATCCTCACCGACGACACCACGAATATCATACTCCCTGAAGATCTTTTTTGGGATTCGAATATCCGCCTCCCCTTTAATGACCTGGAATATGCTATTCCTTGACCACCCACACCTTGATCGTGACCTCTATCTCCTTATGGAGCCGGACCGGAACGGTGTAGATACCAAGAACCTTTATCGGCTCATCGAGCATAACCTTCTTGTGATCGATCTCAAATCCCTGGCCTGCAACAGCTTCTGCGATATCATTAGCTGTTACCGAACCGTAGAGTTTATCCTCCTCCCCCGCCTGCACGACGATCGTGCAGGATAGATCCTTGAGTTTTTCCGCAACCAGCTGCAGGTTCTGCTTCGCGCGATCGTCCCGGACCTCCCGCTGCTTCGTCTCTTTTTCCAGGATACGCTTCTGCACCTCGTTCGCCGGTACTGCGAACCGACCCGGGATAAGGAAATTCCTTGCGTACCCGGCCTTCACCTGCACAACATCCCCGCGGACACCAAGACCCTCGACATCTTCTCTCAGTATCAGTTCCATGATATTCCCCCTACCTGTAATGCACCTTTACGAACGGCAACAGTGCTATGGAGCGCGCACGTTTGATAGCGGCGGCCAGCTGTCTCTGATGGCGGGCGCATGTGCCGGTTATCCTACGGGGAGTAATCTTGCCGCGGTCGGTCATGAACCGTCTCAGCAAGCTATCGTTCTTGTAATCGATCTCGATCTTGTCCATGCAGAATCTGCACGGCTTCGAAGTATAGGTCTTCTTTTCCTTCTTCTTCTTTCGTATCAAGGTACTTCCTCCTACTGCTCGGATCCGCTCGGACGGGTCTCTTCCTGCACATCCGGCACAGGTTTCTCATCCACGACGATCATGTGCCGGAGAATGCCGTCATCGAACCGGAACACCCTGTTCAATTCGGCCAGTACATCGTTGTCCCCTGTAAACTTTGCAATCGCATATGTGCCTTCCCCTATCTTATCGATGGGATAGGCGAGCCTCCTCTTGCCCCATATTTCCACCTTGTGAACGACACCATTACGTGATGTCACGATCTCACGGAGGCGGCTTTCTTTTTCCTTGATTGCTGTTTCTTCGAGGGCGGGATTAATGATGTAAACGCACTCGTAAGGACGCATCTGTGGGTTCCTCCCTTCGGACTTTCTCGACTTCCCCTTACCCAGGGAAAGTAGGGATCATTCTAAACTCGAACTGCTGTTCCTCTATAGTTTTGCCGCCACTGCAATCCAGCGGCAGAACGGTGCAATATAGCATCTATGTTGCTGGAGGTCAAGGATTCGATCAGATTCCGGTCGTATGGGACAATCCGGACCAGGGCCTCGGCACTCACTCATACATCCGCCTTGCGGTTGTATCCCTGCATGGCCTGATCGATGCCTTCAGTGACCACCATTTCGAGCGCATCCGCCGCTGTTGTCAGCATCCGATCGACATCGGGACGCTCCTCGAGCAGAAAGGGCATCAGCACGAACTCGCTCCAATCGATCGCCGGGGGTGGAGATCCGATACCGAGGCGTAGCCTGGCGAATGCCTCTGTTTCGATGCTTATACTCACCGATTCCAGGCCAAGATGACCTCCGCTCCCGCCCTGCCCGCGGATCCTGAGCATACCCAGAGGCAGGCTGAGGTCATCGCAGATCACGATCAGCCGGTCCGGCTCGAGGCCGGGAAGACCTTTGAGCGCCTCGCCAGAGGCATTCATGTAGGTAGTAGATTTGAGAAGGATGACGCCGCCGGATTCCCGCTCCCAGCGGGAGACAAGAGATGGACCTTCCCCCCTGTCCCAGGAGAGCCCATGGCGCGAGGCCAGGAGATCGAGCGTTTCGTGGCCGAGGTTGTGCCTGGTCTGCCCGTACCTCCGCCCTGGATTGCCGAGGCCGAAGAGAATCGATATTCCAGACATCCGCTAGATCTACTCTTCCGGTTTCTGTTTTTCCGCTCCCTCTTCCTCCGGCACCTCTTCCCCTTCCACTTCCTCGGTGGCCGCTTCCTCTTCCTCCATTAGCTCCAGTTTCTTCGGAGGAGAGACATGAGCGAGGGTTACGATGGGGTCGTCGAGGAACTCGAGTTGCGGATAATGCATCATGATATCTGAGAGATGGATGGAATTTCCGATAAGCATCTCCGACACATCGATAGGAAGGTTTTCGGGGATCTCCTTGGGCGTGCACTTGATGTTCACCTCGCGGACACCGTGATCGAGGATCCCACCAAACTCCTTAACCCCCCGGGCGATCCCATTGAGCTCGATGGGTACGCCGACCTTGACCTTCTCATTCATCGAGATCCGCTGAAAATCGACGTGCAGGATATCTCCGCTCACCGGATGATGCTGAACATCCCGGACGAGCGTGAGCAATTCTCCTTCTGCAGAATCCTCTATCTTCAAATGCAGGATCAGATGCTCGCTGGTGGCTTGATGGAGTATCTGCCACAGGTCGTGCCCCGAAATGGTAAGTGATATCGGATCTTCCTTGTGACCATACAGGACACTGGGGATATCGCCCGTTTCTCTGGTCTTGTGGGCCGCTTTCTTTCCGGATCCCTCCCGGATCCTCGAGTTCAGAAATATCTGTTTCATGCTGCCTCCAAAATCAATCAAATAGGTTGCTGATCGATTCGTTCGTGTGGATCCTTCGTATCGCCTCTCCGAGTAACGGTGAGATATCGAGGACATTGATCTTCTTGCACTTGCCCGTGTCCACGAACGGAATAGAATTCGTGACCACGACCTCTTCTATAGGAGAACTTTCCAGCTTCTCCAGGGCCGATCCGGCAAAGACGGGGTGAGTCGCGGCCGCGATGATCCTGCCCGCCCCGGCCTTTTTGAGCGCCCCGGCGGCCTGGGTTATCGTGCCCCCCGTACTGATAATATCGTCTACGATCACGATATCGCTGCCCGCGACCTCACCGATGATATTCATAATCTCGGATGAATCCGCCGCGGTGCGCCGCTTGTCGGCTATAGCGAGGTTGGCACCGAGCCTTTTTGCTACGGCTCTACTCATCTTTATCCCGCCCACATCGGGCGAGACTACCGTCAGCTTCTGTAATTTTTTCCCCTTAATATATTCAAAGAGAACCGGCGCCGCAAAAAGATTATCGACCTGTATATCGAAAAAACCCTGAATCTGGGCCGCGTGCAGCTCGAGTGCGAGGACGCGGTGTGCACCGGCGACGGTTATGAGATTAGCTACAAGCTTTGCTGTTATCGGCACCCGAGGCTGATCCTTCCTGTCCTGTCTCGCATAACCATAATATGGGACCACGGCCGTTATCCGCTGAGCAGAAGCCCTGTAGCAGGCGTCGACCATGATCAGCAACTCCATCAGATTCTCGGCTGGAGGGCTTGTGGGCTGAATGATAAAAATATCTTTGCCACGGATATTCTCGTCTATCCTTACGCCGATCTCGCCGTCGGTGAATCTGGAGATGACCACCTTGCAGAGATCGACCCCAAGAAACTCGGCTATCTTCTTCGATAGCTCGATGTTGGCATTTCCTGAAATGAGTTTGATTTTTCTGTTCATCGGGCAACCCTCCACAAAAAAGGTGACCTAGGCGGCCACCGTACCATCCCGTTTTTTAACTGGGGAGGGAGGATTCGAACCTCCGATGCAGGATCCAAAGTCCTGTGTCTTGCCACTTGACGACTCCCCAAATCCTAACTCGAAAGGCAGGGCTTTTACTCTTGAGAGAGTTCGATCCCCGCCTCTGTCTCGAGTTTCTCTCTATCCTCCTCATACTTGGCGATGATCTGCTCTTCCATCCAATCCCGCGTTTCGTTGTTAATCGGATGGGCAACATCTTGATATGTCCCATCAGGCCGTTTCCTGCTCGGCATGGCGACAAAAAGACCTTTTGCACCCTCGATTATCTTCAGACCGCGAATGACAAACCTGTTGTCAAGGGTTATACTTGCAAAAGCCTTCAGTTTGTTGTCGTCACGCACCGATATTCGGATTTCGGTGATCTCCATGTGGTCCCCCTAGACTATCTCTGCTACTCCATACGCAACAGTACGACCGCCTGATCTATCGGTCGAACGATCCTGGAGAATAGCCCTTTATCGCTGAATGCCTTCTCTACCTCCGACGCTTGCTCTTCCCTGCTGAAGATTCCAAAACAGGCCGACCCGCTACCGCTCAGAGAATTCAGAATCGCTCCCCCATCCTTCATGGCAGCCATCAGCTCACCGATTTCCGGATGGCACCCGACAACGATATCTGTAAAACTATTCCACGTTGTCAGTTCCACTTCCGGGAACCTTTCCAATCCCTCTTTCAGATGCTCCAGTGTAGCCACGTCCCCAGACCTTGTCAACCCAATTTTAATATTTTGATAAGCCCAACTCGTTGAAATATTTAACTCGGGTTTGACGATTACTATCCAACCCGCCTTCAATCCTTCGGCCTCCTCCAGTATCTCTCCCTTTCCCTTTCCGATCGCCGGCCTCCCGAGAACGAAAAAGGGGACATCACTTCCCAACTCCGCTCCCATCTCGAACAGCTCCTCCCTCCCGAGTCCGAAGCCGAACAATGAGTTGATCCCAATGAGAACAGCAGCGGCATTGCTGCTCCCACCTCCGAGACCGGCCCCGTGCGGGATCCGTTTCCGGACATCGATACGCACACCGGACCGGCACCCCGCTCTTTCGGTGATAAGGAGTGCCGCACGATGGCAGAGATTATTCTCGTCCCACTGGATCGAAGGCTCATCGCCGTAGAGCTGTATACCCTCCCCGGACCGCACTATGCGTATCTCGTCATAAAGCCCGACCGGTTGGTAAAATGTCTCTATCTCGTGATAGCCGTTTTCCAGCGTGCCGGTCACATCGAGGTAGAGGTTGATCTTTGCCGCGCAGCGAATCTCGATACTCATGGACCTGAAGGGGAGCTCGGATCCATCCCGTCACGGATCGCTCGAACCCGGAGACGCCTATTCGGCGGCCGGTGTTCGATCATTTCCGTCCAGTCATGAATCCTCACGGTACCGCTCCCAGAGATTCCCCCATTTCGTCCGTTTGAATTTACGAATCTTGCTCTTACCGACAGTGGGATACCAGAACAGATCGTGGTAGATGTTCGAAGCGAGCGGCGCCCAGAAGGCCAGCGGCGAATGAAGAGCGACCTTTTCGAGAAATCTCAGGGGTCCCCGCCGCAGCATCTGGTCTCCCCAGATGACGAGACTCTTCTTCGTCCTGAAATGGAAATTGAGTTCTTCGATATCCTCGCCGACGATCTCCATCTTCTCTATGCGCGCCTCCCCCAGTCCCCGCTCCGTCGCGAGCCGAAGATAATCTATCTTCATCGGATCGAAACCCATGATCTTCGCGGCGACGGCGTCGACGGCGACAGAATCGGCGCTGGCCAGAACGAGATCGCCTTCTACCGGATCCATAGTCCTCGGCCCCGCGCCGTCTCCGCAGATAGTACCGTCCATCACGGCAAACACATTCGGGTGCAGCTCCCGCTGCATCAGCATCAGGTCTACGAGCACCTCGTGAATATACTTGTGCGCGTAGTGCCTCACCTCTTTCAGTAGACCGCCGAATGCGTTCTTTACCGCGCCGGTAGTTACGGAATGACCGTGCGTCTTGACTGTCGGGAGATGCATGATGTCCTTGCCGATGAAGAACTCGGGGATCTCCACGCCTTCTGGAAATATCTCGTTCAGACGCAGGAGCTCGCTGCGGAATTCATATACTGTCCACTTCACTTCGGTGAGTGCAGTGAAATCCAGGCCGTACCTCTCCAAAACCGGAAGCCAGAGATTATTGCGTGCTCCCTTCCACGGATCGGTGACGACCGTTTTATTCTCTATCGGAAGCAGCGTCTCTTTGCCGTAACCTCGGTCGAGCAGATCCTTGACGACGCCCTCGAGTTGCCATGGCTGGCTTGAGCAGGCGGGAAAGTACTTCGTCCAGGAGAGATTCAACTTGACCAGAAGCTCCCGCTCCGCCTTCAGATAATCACCGGCTCCGGCCATCTCCATCGCACGGTGGATATCGTCGAGTACGGTCTCGGGGTGTGTTCTGACGACGGCCACTTTCGATCCCATGCAACGAACCCCCTTACACATTCGAGAGAATGAAAACCACGAGAACGAACCAGAGAAAAACATCGATAAGGATCGCCCTGTCGACAAGAAGGACTCCCGAGGGGTCGCCCCCCTTGTTCCTGTTGTAGACGAGAAACAGGTACCGCATGAGACCGAATCCGACGAATGGAATCGTAAAGACGAGATCTGTCGTCCCGAACTTCGCGACGGTGTTCGGCCATATCGTGTAGATCGAGTAGGAGATCAACGTAGTGGCGGCCGTTAGCCCCACAAGCTGATCCAACAGAAGAGGCGAATATTCCCTCAGCGAATTTCTGTGCTCGCCCGCGCTCTCGAGTGCGCATATCTCGTGTCGTCTCTTACAGAACGCGAGGAACAGGGATAGGAAGAGAGTGCAGATCAGCAGCCAGGGCGATAATTCCAGTCGGGGGACGACCGGATGCAGAACCGCGACACCCGCGACCGCCCTTATGAGAAAACTGAAAGATATCGCGAAGACATCGAGGATAACGATCTGCCTCAGTAGTATGGAATAGAGCAGATTAAGCAGTATGAATGCGCCCGCGAGATAGAAGAATTCCCTTCCGAGAACCCAGGAGACAGGTATCATTCCCAGAATGATGACGATGGCCACGATGAGCGCCGGAGTGGTTCCCAGCAGGCCGTTCGATATAGGCCGGGCCATCTTGTCGGGGTGCTCCCTATCGCGACTACGGTCGACGATGTCGTTCAGGATGTATATCGCACCCGACAGGAGACAGAACACGACAAAGCCGTATACGCTCCGTTTGACCAGGACCAATTCGTAAAATCTCCTCGCGAACACGATGCCGGCGAAGAGCACGAAGTTCTTGGTCCACTGCCAGGGCCTCATTGATCGTACTATGTACCAGAATAACATTCTTCCACTCCTTCCTCACCACACTCTAATCTATACTTCCGGATCAAGAAAGTAAATTTTTATAGACCTCTACGATCCTCTCCGCAGCTCCACGGACGGTGAAGCGGGATACTCTTTCCCGTCCCCTGGCGGTCAACTCCTCGCCCATTCCAGGATCGCCGAGCAGACGCTCGAGGGCTTCGGTGATCGATCGAGTATCGAAAGGATCTACGAGAATAGCGGCGTCTCCGGCGATCTCCGGCAGGGCCGAAACATTCGAAGTCACTATCGGCACCCCGCACGCCATCGCCTCGAGCAGCGGTATCCCGAATCCCTCATGGGTCGATGGATAGACGAAAGCCTCCGCCATCGAATAGAGCGCCGGGAGATCGGCATCATCCACATATCCGGTGAACAGGACCCCCTCCTGTCCACCCAGCTGCTTTAAACCCTCGTAGAGGCTTCCGAATTTGGCATCGGCTTTGCCCGCGACGACGAGATTGACACCGAACCTGTGACGGACGGCGGTGTAGGCCTCTATCAACCGCTTGATATTCTTGCGCGGTTCTATCTTGCTCACATTCAGTATGTATCTTTGAGGCAGCCGGTACTTTGCCCGAATGGACCCGAGTATGCCCTCGTCCTTGACCCTCTCGAAATGAGCAGACAGGGGAATGTGACAGATCTCGATCTTTTCATCAGGCACGCCGAAGAAGCTCTTCAGATCATTCTTAGTGTCGACCGAGCCGGTGATGATCCTGGACGCCCTCCTGAGCGATGCGGGCATCACGAACTTTAAAAATAGGCGCCGGGCCCAGTGGTAGGTCTCGGGCATCCTGACGAGCCTGACGTCATGGACGGTGAGTACCGTCGGCACATTCAGCCGCGGCGCAGGATGATACGATGTCTGAAAGAGATCGAGCCCGTCCCGCCTGACCTGAGCAGGCCAGTATAAATGGCCCATGAGCACCCTCTTGTGGGTGGGGAGCGCCGGAATGGGTGTCCTTACAGTCCTGACACCATCCACTCCACCCGTCAGCCGGGAGATCAGGTCGTCGTCCGCCTCGCGGGAAAAATAGACGACCGGTTCGATCCCCTCTCCCACAAGGAGCCTCAATAATTCCGGCAGGAGCGTTATCTCCCTGTTGACCGCTCCGCTCATCTCCGGATATATGAGCACCTCGTTTATCCCGACGCGCATCTGTTATCAATCCCCTTTCGTCCTCGGTCCGATTTCCATCAAGGCAGGCTCTATCATGGCGCAGTAACTCCTCGCCCTGCTCGAACCTTTCACCCACCCCCGGGTCAGAGACCCGACGGTGATCCAGCAGGCGGCCTTCAGGAGTGAAGTAGCTATCAGGATCATCCTCAGCATGACAGTCTTTATCTTTCCATAGTGGCCGGAATAGAAGATCAGCACGCTTTCGGCATACTGCCGGGCGCCCCAGACGCTGAGCTCACCCTCGCCCGCACTCCTGTGCCGTGCACTGCTCAAGCCCCGGTAATGGCCGATCGAAACGGCCGGATAGTACCGTACGCGCCATCCCGCCCGTCTGATACGATAGCAGAAATCGATATCTTCGCAGTACATGAAGAAGCGAGAATCGAATCCGCCGACCCTTTCAAAAACCTCGGATCTTATGAGCAGACACGCGCCGGTGACCCAATCGGCGTCCCTCGTCTCTAGCTCCGGAACATGGGTCATAAGGTACCGGGCGAAGAAAGGGCTTGAAGGAAATAGCCTGTCGATGTAAGTCAGGTTCCAGAACAGCGGCAGGAGTTCTGGATAGGATCGGGCGGAGGATTCGACCCGGCCCGTATCGGGGTGAAAGAGCCTGCATCCGCATGCGGCCGTCCCCTCGCTCTTTTCGAGAAACGAAACCATCCGGCGAAGCCCGTCCGGAGGCACGACCGTATCCGGGTTGAGGAAGAGCACAAACCGGCCGCCGGCCGCATCGAACGCTCTATTATTCGCCGATGCGAAACCGGTGTTTCGCGCGTTCTCGATGATCGTGACGCCGGGGAAGCGTTCCCGGATGAGTTCCACACTCCCATCGGTCGAACGGTTGTCAACGACCACTATCTCGGGCACGCCATCCAGATCGGACTCCAGGACCGACTCGATGCAGGCGGGCAGGAAATCCCTGCCGTTGTAGTTTACGATACAGACGGATAGAACCATTCAGCGGCCATCCTTAGATCACGATCGATCGCCTTCGGCTTCTCTGCTCCCGCCCCCGTAGACAAAACCCAGAGCGCAATTCGAGCCGATGATGATATAGAGCAATGTAACTACCTCGGCATCGGCGAAATTCCATTCGAAGAGGCCGTTCACGAGAAATCCCGCCACCGCCGAGATAGACCCGACGACCCAGGCCCTTTCAGGCGGAGGGAGACCCAGTCTCAGATTCCGGGCCAATAGCCTGAAGATGGAGACAAAGAAATAGACGAATGCGGCTAATCCCAGAAATCCCATAGTAACGGCGATATTGAGAAAATTGTTGTGGAGGTGTCCGAAGACGAATTCCGCCTCGGGCGGTTTGTGCTCCTCGTACAGTTCGGATAGATCGATGGGGCCGACTCCTATGATCGGATGCTCGATGAATATCCGCCATCCGCCCTCGAGCATCTGCAGCCTGTGCACGTTCGTCCTGTAATCCATGTCCATGATACTGATAAACCTGTCCCTGTACCGCGCCGGAAGAATCAAAATGGTTATTGCTATTCCAGCGATGAAGACTGGTAACAACCTCCTTCTCTGTATTAAGAGCACGATCAGTCCCGAGACGAGTATTCCGAGCCACGAACTCCTCGTGAAGGAGAAAAAGAGAGCCAGCGCGGTAATAACCGAAGCTGTAATGGCTGCGATCCGCATTCTACCCCTCACCTCATTTGATGTCGCGATTGCAAAGAGGATGGAGCAGAGAAGCAGCATGACGCCGCCGAATGTCATCGCGTTCGAGAAGGAGCCCGACGTGCGGCCGAGTGTGCCGTCGCCCCTGCCGAGTATAAAGATAGCGATCCCGTACAGCGCCGAGCCGCATGCCGAGATGAATAGGACCCAGAACATACGCCGGAGGTATCGGCCGTCGCGGCCGGCCGCTGCGATGAGATATACGATCCCGATGAGCAGGTAGTTCCTCAGGTTCCAGAATCCCCCGCGGAACTCACCGGAAAAAACCACGGCGATGACCGAAACCGCCACAAAGATGAGTAGCGGAAGATCGAGGGATGTCCGCCGAGGGACCATCGATCGCTTGACGGCGAAGAGCGGAACCCATAGTGCAAAGGCTATTGCGAGGGAGGTCTGGGTTCCCGCTATAGTGAATGTGGAGCAGAAGATGAAGGATGCGACAAGGAATGTCACAAATCCCGACCATACGGTAATGGAGCGGCTCGTCGATTGTTTACTCATGTGTTTTTTCTGCGTGGGCCTGCCCAAGATCCTCGAGCGCTGCGACCATGGACGGTTCGTCGCGCTCGTCGAGGCTCCTGGAGAGTCTCATCAAGAGATTCTCCGCCCCGGGAACGGGGATGACCGAACCTTCCCTCTCGATTATCGAATCATGTCTATTGTATCTCAGATTCCCTTCCCTGTGCTGGACAACCGAGTAGACGCCCCCCTCCCGCTCGACGAGATCGTTGAGGACGCTTGCCCACCAGCCTGCCGGTCTCTCGAGGTCGGTCCTTAGAACGAGGAACCTGTCGGCGTCTCCTCCGATAACAGATCTCAGAACGGATTCGAGCGCGGCGCCGAAATGCTCGGCGTACGGCGAATGGGTCCCGGGACCCGCGTGCACCAGGATGAATCTCACAGATGTGTGATCCTTTACCGCCGATGCGAGGCGCTTCGCCGGAAAGAGAACCTTTCTGAGATAGGCCTCGATCGTGTTGCCGAGCTCTAGATCGTTGAACCTGAAATGAGCAAAGACGCAGGCCGGCCTGTGCTTTTCGAAGATCGAACGCACCGCTTCGCTCTCCTCGAGCAAACCGAGATAGGTGATCCGCGGCGAAGCGTCCGAGATGCTGTTTCTCGCGGACGCTTCGAGAACCTGGCCGTCGTCGGACAGTAGCACCACCTCGGCCGCCTCGGCGAAAACGGAATGTGCGACCTCGACCAATCCGCCATTGCCCGCGACAAGGACCCTCTCGTTCCGGCAGGGTGATTCGACCGGCTCGATATCCTGTACTTCGGCGATCGCCGAAGTATCCGATACGATATGAATCCGTATTCCCTTTTCTTCGAGTTCAGCCCTGGTACTCTTCGGGAGCCGGCCCTGGTAGGGACTGGCGATATACAGCTCATCCACTCCGTGGGTCTCGACGAGCTTCTTGACTTCCGAGTAGGGACCCAGAACCTCCAGGCCGTGTATGATCTTCCCCCTCGTCTCTGTCCTGTCGTCGAAACATCCAACCGGATTGAGACCTCCCGCTTTCTTGATCTTGTGCAGTATAGCTTCCGCGGCCGGTCCCGTTCCCCCTATGACGATCCGCTTCGCCGTGACCTCCTCGTGGGAGGGCAATTCGTGGAACCACCTCGTGGCTATTCTGGCTCCACCGATGAATACAGTCAGTATGAACCAATCGATGACAAAGACCGACCGGGGAAAGGCGGCGAATCGGAACAACAGGGTAAAGGATACAATCATGACAACCGATCCGACCGAGACCGCCTTGACTATCCTGATAATATCGTCGAAGGTCGTGTACTTCCACACACTCTTGTAGAGTCCGTAGTAATAGAATATCGCCGTCCTGATCACCAAGACGATCGGAACGCTGACAAGCATGGCCGAGAATTCGGCATCCCTGAGCTGGAAATTAAGCCTCAAGTAATAACTGAACACATAGCTCGCGGTTATAAAGAAAATGTCCCCCAAAGCCACGGCGACGGTGCCGCCCTCCCAGAAGAAGCGCCCCCCCCTCTCCATGCTCCTGATCTTTACCAGCACCCAGAGGAAAATAGCGGTCCATATGACGGCAAAGAAGAAAACGAACAACCTATCCCCTCGGTAAGCAAGTATCGCGCTGACGCCGAGCATTGCCGCGATCAGATACTCGAGCAGCGTCACCTGTTTATGCGAGAATCCGATCGAGGTGAGCCTCTGGTAATAATGGGTCCTGTGAGGGATAAATATCTTTTTTCGCCCTATGATCCGCTTGGCGAGCGTCAATGCCGCATCCCCTATGACGGCGCCGAGCAACAGCGGTGTGACGAATGCGGGCACTCCCCTGGCCGCTCCCACGATTGAAAGCACGGCAAAACCATATCCGATGAAGGTGCTCCCCATATCCCCCATGAAGATCCTCGCCGGGGGAAAATTGAACCTGAGAAAACCGAGGCAGGATCCCGCCAGCGCCACATAGGGCAGCACCATCACCGGGGAGCCCGCCATCGTGGCGATCAGAACGAGGAAAAGCGCGGCTATCATACCTACACCTGCCGCGAGACCGTCTATCCCGTCGATGAAGTTGTAGAAATTTATGATCGCGACTATCCAGAGGATCGTAAATGGGATTGCGAGCTGTCCGAGAGGCAGGGTGCCGATGAAGGGCAGCTTCAGCTCGGCCAGAACGATTCCCGAAGCGACCACGATGCCGGCGGCGGCCAGCTGCAGAACTAGTTTCAACTTCGCGTCGAGACCTCTGAGATCGTCCATGAGTCCCATCACGGCAAGCAGAGCTCCACCTCCCAACACCCCCGCCGCATGCCACCCACCCGGGAAAGGATCGTATCCGAAGGCTAGCATCGTCAGGATGGTCACGAAGAATGCGGCGGTGACGGCGATCCCACCGAGCCGCGGTTTCGGCACCCTGTGCGAACTTCGGTCGTTCGGGATATCGAGCAGGCTGCGGCCCAGCGAGAATCTGAGTATCATTCCCGTCAAGGCGAAGGAGATAACGGACGCTTCGATAAAAAACAGCAGCTCGGCCATGATGGCCTGCTTTCGATGCGAGATTTCAGTGTCGTTCGAGATTTACGTGATGATAATTGAAGATACGGGGCGAAACAAGCTAATTCTCCCCCTGTCCGCCCTCTAGCTTTTCCAGTACCTGCGCCTGTAACTGTACTATAGCACGCTCATCGAAACACTCCAGAACCCGGTCTCTGGCCGCCCTGCCCATGGCCGAGACAAGCTCGCCCGAACCGAGCAGTTTCACGACGGCCATAGCAAGCGGCAGGTGCTCTCTGGGCGGAACCAGATACCCCGTTATCCCCTCGAGCACCTCCTCCCTGCATCCCCTGATATCGGTCGCCACAACGGGAAGTCCCGTCGCCATCGCTTCGAGCAGCGCCCTCGGCATCCCCTCCCTGTAACTGGGGAGAACGAATACATCCATGAGAGACAATAGGGCCGGGACATCCTTTCTATAGCCGGTCATGATCAGTGATCCATCCAGCCCGAGCTCCCCGCGCAGCCTCTCCACGAGGGCCCAGCAGTCGTCCCGATCGCTCTCGAGCGGCGCTCCAACCATGATAAAGCGCGACCCTGGGAAAGCTTTTTTTACTTCGGCCGCAGCTTTTACAAACTCGACGACACCCTTTTCACGGACGATCCTGCCCACGAATCCTATGACTGGATCACTGGACAGGCCGAGCTCCGCCGCAAGGCCGTCCCGGACAGCGGCATTGGCCTCGGTACCGAAGATGGTCGGATCGACACCGTTGCCTATATGAAGGAGCCGTTCAGGGTCTATGATGCGCTCCTTGATAGCGTCCCCGAAATCCTCCTCGCTCTGGACAAAGATCATATCGGTGAGTGATCCTCCAAACCGTTCGAGAGAGACGAATACTCGCCTCGAGACCGATCCCATCTCCTCATGGAAATAGAAGCCGTGAGCGGTATAGACGACGATGGGCACACGAGCGAAACGCGCGGCGACCCGGCCGATGAGCCCGGCGACCGGCGTATGGCAATGGACTATATCGAACCGGTCCTTCCGGAGCATCCTGTAGAGTCTCGCCAGCGAGATTGCATGACTCACCAGATTGTAGTTTCTGGAGAAAGGAATCGCGGTGGTCCGGAACCCCTCCTTCCGAAGCTGATCGAGACCCTCGCCCGCAGCACAGCAGAAGGTGACGTCGTGCCCCGCCCGGCGCAATCCGATACCCAGAGGCTTAAGAAGATGGTAGGCGGTGAAATCGACCGCGCAGAGCTGAAGGACTTTTGCCATGCGCTATTCCAGGTTATCCTGTGAATCCCGGAGTCAATAGCAGTTCGAACACATATACACCGGGACGTAGCGAGGCTATGATCAGGCCTCGAGGAATTCTTCGACGAGTCCGCACAGTATATGGCCCAGCGTCATGTGGACCTCCTGAATACGGGCGAAATCGTCATGGGGTACGACGAGCGCTATGTCCGACTTCATGGCGAGCTCGCCTCCTCCCTTGCCGCTGAACGCGAGTGACGTCATTCCCATCTCGGCCGCGCGCTCCACCGCCCTGATCAAGTTCGGCGACGAACCGCTCGTCGAGAGAGCGAGGAGCACATCACCGGCCCCGGCGCTGCTCTCGAGCTGTTTGGAAAAGACCTCGTCGAAGCTGAAATCGTTCGCCAAAGAAGTGACTATCGAGCTGTTCGTTGTCAGCGCGAAAGCCCTGTAACCCTTCGGTTTCTTCCTGAAACGGCCTACAAGCTCCCCGGCTATGTGCTGAGCATCCGCCGCGCTGCCGCCATTGCCGCACGTAAAAACGACGTGTCCCTTTTCAATGGCCCTGGCGATGAGACCGGCCATCTTCACGAGCTTTACAAGCTCTTCCCTGGGAATCGCCCCGAGAACGCCCCTCAGTGCTTCGAGCTCCGAATATACCTGTTTCAGATGGATATCATCCTGTTGCATCACAACTCACCTCGTCAGAGCAAGGATCGCGATAACGACTGTGCCGACCTGTATGATACCGAATGTGATTTCACTGAACACCCTCAACTTGGACCGCTTTACGATTATCACATCTCCCCTGTTCGGCCGATCGTCCGAAGAAACGTTACGTTTGGTTCCGTCGGGGGAATAGAGTTCCACCCTCGTCATGCTGCCTTTATCAGTCGGACCTCCGGCCATTCCGATATATTTCGCGATAGTCCACTCGTTGTTATGAGCAAAGGCGCCCGGTGCCTGGACCTCCCCCCCCACCCTCACAAAATTGTCCTTCGAGGAGATCCCGAGCACATCCTCGTCCTCGAGCGGGAAATGTTCGACTGGTCCAGGGGGAAGGTATTTGCGCATATCGAGATGTATGATCTCTCCCCCTTTTCTCTCGAGCGCCGCGTTTTCGAGGTCGGCGAGATCTTCAAATCCCCCCGCCCTCACGACCAGTTCGGCCAGTCCCTCCCCTTCGGCCAGATAGAAGCGGCCCGGATTCTTGAAGGCCCCGTACACATATACTCTGGTCCTGTCGCCCGAGATGTTATAGACGCTGATCTCATCCCTATCCTCGAGTCCCATCGAGAAATCGCCGGCGGGCACGACTATCGTCCGGCCTATACCGGCTGTTCCGGTTCTTGTCAAAAGAAGGCTGTCCGTGATCGCCTCGCTCGTGAATCCGCCAGCCAGCTCCAGCAGATCGCCTATCGTCTCGCCGGGAACCAGCTCGTATCTGCCCCGCCTGTTCACAGGGCCCTGGATGGAGACGCGCCATCCGCCGTGCGGCACTATTATTCGGTCTCCTCCGCACAGAAAAGGATTACGCTCGAGATCACCTAGCAGTTCGAACCTCACTATATCGACATTGAGCGTATCGGCATCCCTCACCAGTTTAATACATCGGCTTGACGACCAATTCCCGAGGCCTCCGGCCCTCTCTATTGCATCGGATACCCGTTCGACGGCCGAGGCCTCGACCGCCCCGGGCTTTTCCACAGCTCCGGCGACGAAGATACGGAATGTCCTCGGCGTCTCGAGATAACAGTAAAACTCGATATTGCGGAAGACCTCCATGACCCGCTTGGTCAAGCGGCGGCGGAACTCGGCCAGTGTAAGCCCATCCGCTCGAACGGCCCCCACGCCTGGGAGGAATACATCCCCCTCCGGAAGGACAGCAAGAGAAAACGACCTCTGTTCGGGCCCCACTATATTTACGAGCAAACGATCGTAGGGTCCCAGGACATATGTCTCGGGGTCGACCGCCCGATCGAGGCGAGGCTGCCCATCGGTAAGTGTTCCTCTAGACGGCCTGTACATCTCATCCCGGCCGCTCTCATTGTTTTCCATCTCTTCGAGCTGCATAACAGCACCGCGCCGTGATTGTCCACATATGCCGCAAGGTTGCGCGGCGAAGGCCAGAACGAGCACAACGATTAAAAACTTCACTCTTGCACTAGTCATTGTTCTCCACTACCTGTAAAAGACAGCGCCTACTTGAGCCGCTTGATGATACCGGGAAGCGCCTCGAACACTCTTTCCTCGCTATCAAGATCCTTGGTGCCGAGTTGGGCGAGATGTTTCTTGCCCCCTCCGCCTCCGCCCGCGATGGCGCCGAGCTCACGAACGAGGCCTGTCGCCGAGATGGAGCTCTTTTTAACCAGATCGTCAGTCACCGTCACCACGAACTGTAATTTACCCTTCAGCGGAGCCGATAGGACCGCCACTCCTGAAGCAACTTTGTTGCGGAATATGTCCGCCTGGTTTCTGAGTGCGGAGACATCCTTGACACTGACCCTGCCGAAGGCGACTACTATGCTATCCACCTTCGCGGCCTTCCGGACGATCTCGTCGATCTCGTTGCCGATGCCGCCCCGTTCTAGTTCCTTGATGTCGCGCTTCATCGAATCGACTTCATCCAGGAGAAACCTGACGCGATCGAGAACATCATCCTGCGAACTTCGAAGAAGCAGGCCGATCTCCTCCTCCCGCTCGAGTACAGATCGGATCCTTGAGAGCGCTCCGCTTCCAGTGACCGCTTCGATCCTGCGGATACCGGCCGCGACGCTGCTCTCCGAAGTTATGAAGAAGGGGCCTATCTGTCCGGTATTCTGAACGTGTATGCCCCCGCAGAGCTCGATAGATACATCGGGGATCCTGACGACTCTGACCCGGGATCCGTACTTCTCATCGAAAAGAGCCATCGCTCCACTCTCGATCGCTTTCTTATGATCCATCCACTCCCACTGGACATCGATCGCATCCATGACCCATCCGTTTACGGCCCGTTCTATATCGAATCGTTCCTCCCTGGTCACCTGTTCGAAGTGGCTGAAATCGAAACGAAGACGCTGATCGTCTACGAGAGATCCTGCCTGCGTGACATGTTTACCTATGATCCTCCTGAGGGCGGCATGAAGCAGGTGCGTCGCAGTGTGGTTCCGAGCCACCGAGAGACGTCTTTTATCGTCGATCTGAACGCGCACTGTCGGTCCATTGCCGATGATCCTTTCGAGCTTGTTCCCGGCATCGTGGGGTTCCAGCAGATGTACGATCTCTACACCTCTCCTGAATACATCCATTACGTCATATCGAGCTCCGTCCATCTCGATCCAACCCACATCCGCCACTTGCCCGCCCGAAACCGCGTAGAACGGGGTCGAGTCGAGAACGACTTCGACAGCCGCTGTTCCTGGATGTTTCCATTCCATATCCTCCCTGCTAGATTTTTCGAGCAGGCGGTACTTCATGACCACGGCATCACCGCCGAGACGTTCGTATCCTGTAAACTCGGAGTTTGGACCCGTGCCGATCTCTGTCATCTCGACGAGCTCCTGTTCCCTCTCTGTGAATGCGCTCCCTTCCTGGGCCCTGCGTCTCTGCTCCTCCATACGGGTCTCGAAACCATCCTCGTCGATGTCAAGGCCATCCGCCGCCGCGAGCGATCTGGTCAATTCCACCGGGAAACCGAACGTGTCGTAGAGGACGAACACCTTCTCACCCTCGATTCGATCCTTACCCGTCTCCTTCGTCTCGCCGACAATCGCCCGAAACCTTGTCCTGCCCTCTTCCAGCGTCCTGAAGAAAGCCTTCTCCTCGGCCTTTATAATCTTCGCCGTCTCCTTGCGCCTCTCGGCGAGTTCCGGGTAGTCTTCTTTCATGATCTCCACTACGAGATCGACGAGCTTGTAGAGGGAGGGTTTTTCGATCCCGTAGGAGTGGAAACGCGTGAGCGCCCTCCGGAGCAGCCGTCTGAGCAGGTACCCCCGCCCCTCGTTCGACGGATATATCCCCTCCGAGATGGTAAAGGTCAACGCCCTGGCGTGGTCCGCGATCATGTTGAGCCCCATACGCTCCTCTGATCCCAGGGTCACGCCCTTTGGAACCATTCCGGCCAGGCTGTCCACTATCGGTTCGAAGATATCAGTATGAAAATTGTCCTCGACGCCCTGCATGATCATCGCGAGCCGCTCCAGGCCGAGCCCTGTATCTATCCCCGGTTTCTCGAGACGCCTGTACTCACCGCTCTCATCCAGGAAGAACTGGGGAAATACGAGGTTCCAGAACTCTATGTACCGGTCGCAGTCGCATCCAGGCGCGCATTTTTCACTTCCGCAACTTCTCTCGGGCCCAGTATCGAAATATATCTCGGATGATGGGCCGCAGACTCCGGTCGAACCGACAGGCCCCCAGAAGTTATCCTCCCGGCCCAGACGGAAGATCCTGCTCTCCTCGATCCCGATCTCCTTGTTCCAGATATCGTACGCCTCGTCATCATCCTCAAAGACGCTCACGAGGAGTTTGTCCACATCAAGCTGAAGCAGGTCGACGATAAACTCCCAGCCCCAGAGAATCGCCTCCTGCTTGAAATAGTCTCCGAAGCTGAAATTCCCGAGCATCTCGAAGAATGTATGGTGCCGAAGTGTTTTGCCCACGCTCTCGAGATCTCCAGCCCTGAGACATTTCTGGACACTCGTCGCCCTCGCGTAGGGGGCGTTCCGAGGCTCGAGGTAGTTATCCTTGAACTGGACCATCCCTGCCGAGGTGAAAAGCAGCGTGGGATCCCCCTTTGGGACCAGAGGCGCACTCGGCACCTCGACGTGATCCTTCTGCACGAAGAAATCTATGTAGGCGCGCCTTATCTCGTGCGCCGAACGGATCTCACTGTTCATGACCCTCTCCGGAAATCTCACCCTTCAGTATCTGTGCACATATCCTGTTCACTATCGCGCCGCTGAAGCCGCGGCGTGACAGAAAACCGTGAACCCTTCTGGCCCCGCGTTCCCGCTCCCGCACACCTTTCAGTTTGACCAGTGCGAGCCGCCCGGCGAGCTCTTCCTCCAGGCCGGGACTAAAGGCCGACTCTAGCTCATCCTCGATGATCGCCTCATCCACCCCCGCCTTCTTGAGCTTTCTCCTCAAGAGGTAGGGCCCGGAAGGCTTGTGTTCCAGCCTGAACCTGATGTATCCCGCCGCGAGCCTCCGGTCGTTCAGATAACCGTTCCGTTTCAAGGAGCCGACAATATCCTCGACGACCGATGGCTCGGAGATATCCTCCTTTTCCAGAGCGTCGCGGATCTCACGCTCTGTTCTGTCCCTCCTGGCCAGAAGCCTGTATGCGTGCGCCGTCCCCGAAGCGAGGGCATGGACGGTATCGAGTTCCTTGACATCAGCCTCTTCGATGGATACGCCGACCTCGAGGAATCGTTCGGTCCGGGGATCCTTGAGGACGAGGAACCTCCGCCCCTCGGATGTCCGTATTTCTCTCAGTTTGCCCGCTCTCCGGCGGATTTCCGATACAATGTCCAGTGTACTACTCCGGTGACGAGTCTGTTGAGACCTTGGCCGCGGCGACCGGCTCGAGGCCGTAATGCGCGCGCACCTGCTCCTCTATCTGCTTGCGGATGTCGAGGTTTTCCTTGAGAAAGATCCTTGCGTTGTCCTTGCCCTGGCCGAGTCTCTCATCTCCAAACGAATACCAGCTGCCCATCTTGGTGACAATGCTCGAACCGACTCCAAGCTCGATCAGATCGCCCTCGTAGCTGATCCCCTCGTTGTACAGTATCTCGAACTCCGCCTGCCTGAACGGGGCAGCGACTTTGTTCTTTACTACCTTTACCCTCGTCTGGTTGCCGATGATCTGATCCTTGTCCTTGATCTGCCCGATCCTGCGTATGTCCATCCTGACGGTGCTGTAGAACTTGAGCGCATTGCCGCCCGATGTCGTTTCCGGATTGCCGAAGAGGACACCGATCTTCATCCGGATCTGGTTGGTGAAGATCATACAAGTCTTCGATTTCGCAACGCTGCCGGCGAGCTTCCTGAGCGCCTGTGACATGAGTCTCGCCTGCAGGCCGACATGCGTATCCCCCATCTGCCCTTCGATCTCCGCCGCCGGAACGAGAGCCGCGACCGAATCAACCACGACGACATCGATAGCGCCGCTCCGGATGAGCACCTCGGCGATCTCGAGCGCCTGTTCACCCGTATCCGGCTGGGAGATCAGGAGATTGTCGACATCCACACCGATCTTCCTTGTGTATGCCACATCTAGCGCGTGTTCGGCGTCTATGAAGGCGGCGACTCCACCCATTCGCTGAGCGTTGGCTACGATCGAACAGGTAAGGGTCGTCTTACCGGAACCCTCCGGTCCGTATATCTCGATGACCCGCCCGCGAGGGACACCACCGATCCCCAGCGCGAGATCGAGCGTCAGGCTGCCGGTCGGGATCGCAGCGATAGAAACCGCTGCTCCCTCGTCGCCAAGACGCATGATCGAACCTACACCAAACTGTTTTTCGATCTGGCCTAACGCCAGCTCGATCGCCTTTTCCTTGTCCTTGTCCTGTTTCTTCTCGCTCGTCTTCTTCATCTCTCCTTCTCCCAACTCGCCCCCATCGTGAGTACCCTGGATTTGATTTATATTCCTCTCCCCTGCGCTCCACCACCACCTCCCGTCTCCTAATGGAAGAGGGGGATTCCATCCACAGCGAGTGCCAAATCCCGCCGTATATACTATCTCTTTGTTCTTATAGCAATTGTACTCGATTATTTCAACGAAAATGCGGCTGGCTATTTCAAGCCGAAGGAACCCGCCTCCTCATACTTGGCACCCTCCCTGGAAAGAACGCTCCTGACCAAAACGATATGCCCCACATCCTGCTTCGCTTCCAAGGGCAGGGGGGGTACCTTCTCGAGCGCTTCGAGGATTTCCCGGCCGAGCGGCCTCTTTACCCGGGCGAGGGTGAGATGGGCTCTGAACCGTCTCCTCTCTCGCTCGAAGCCGAGCGGCTCGAGCTTATCCTCGAGCAATTCGGCTAGCCGGGCAAGCAGCGCCGCGCCCGATTCGGCATTGAAGAGGAGAATCCGCGGCCTCGAGATCGACGGGAAAAAGCCGAATCGGCCGAAGGAGAGCTCGAAGGGAGTAATTGCGGCGGCCGCCGCCCGACCGGCCTCGAGCAGGCGTTCGAGTAATTTCTCATCCGTCTCACCCAGAAACTTTAGAGTTATATGGTAATTCTCGGGGCGTATCCACTTCCAGGGAGGATCGGATATCGGAAACTCGCCGATGGCTCTCGATACGATTCTCTTGACCGTCTCTGCGACAGGAACTGCGAAAAAGAGTCTCACGATCCGAGCCTCCCGTCATCCCTGCCGACACGCATGGGATCGAGCCGCTCGCTATGGCCCTTCAGTTCGAGCCTGAGAAGATCTATAGCGATGGAGGCCACCCTTCCCCTGACTGTGTCACGACCGCCGCCGAGCATCACATTCGTGCAGTAGCTCCCCTCAGCCGTGGCGAGACCTATGAAGCAGTACCCGACCGGCTTCGCTTCGGTCGCGCCGCCCGGACCGGCGATGCCCGTGGTCGACAGGACAAAGTCGCTGCCGGTCCGTTCGCGGGCGCCCTCGGCCATCTGAACGCAGACCTCCTCGCTCACCGCTCCCCTTGATTCCAGGGACTTTCTGGAGACTCCGAGCCGCTCGATCTTCGCTTCATTGCCGTAGGTGATAAAACCCTCGATAAAGACCCCGCTGGCGCCTGGTACTCCGGTGATCCTTGATGCGAGGAACCCTCCAGTAACCGATTCGGCCGTCGCCAGGGTTCTGCCCGTGCCCGTCAACAGCTTCACACAGATCTCCTCCGCTTTGAGATCACCGGCCGCATACAGAAAACTGCCGAGCTCCCGATCCACGGCCTGATGGGTCCCATCGTCCCACAACCCGGGACCAAGATAACAATCGACGCCCGCAACGCTCGAGATGATGGACAAGGACTTGAACTGTGCCTCGTCCAGCACCCCTCTGAGGCGCTCCTCTATCTCGCTCTCGCTCAGTCCGCAGGTCCGCAGAATCAGTGTCCGCCCCGCACCGAGCCGGGTCAGATCAGGCAATACGCTGGAGGTGAACATCGCCTTCATCTCGGCGGGTACCCCGGGAAGCAGGTAGAGCATCTTCCCGTCCCGCTCGACCTTCAGGCCGGGAGCCGCTCCGACATTGTTCGCAAGCACTATGGCCCCCGACGGTACGGCCATGTGTCTCTCGTACCCCTTGGGCACCTTTCTACCGTACGCTTCATATCTTCGTTCTATCGTCTCGAGTATATCCTCGCGCATCTCGACGCCGCCCCCCAGAGCCGTGATCGCCGCCTCCCTCGTTACATCGTCGATGGTCGGGCCCAGGCCGCCCGTAACGATCACCATACCGCTTCTCGACATCGCTTCGGCGAGCGCATCCGCGATGGCCTCCGCCTCGTCGGGCACTACCGAGATACGGTTGATATCGATCCCTGCAGAACCCAGCATCCTGGATATGTAGGTGGAGTTGTTTTCGGTATAGTATCCTCTGAGAAGCTCGTCCCCTACAGCTATGATCTCGATCTTCACAGGCATTCAGGTCCTAGGGTTCGACGGTTCAAGTACCACCCAGATATCGCATGATCAAGAGAAGAACGATTCGCGAATAGAATCCAGCTATGAGATCATCGATGACGACGCCGAAACCGCCGATGAGACGCTGAGAGCGATTGATTGGAAACGGTTTCAGGATATCGAAAAACCTGAAGAGGATGAATCCGGCGATACCAACCGCGACAGAGGGTTCTATCATGAGAAAGGTCATCTGCATACCTACGAACTCGTCTATCACGATCCTCGACGAATCATTTCCATGGATCTTCTCCATCTCCGATGAAACATAGATCGAGACGAAGATCATCACCAAAAGCGCGATGGGGCTCGAGAGCCGGTCTCCCCCTGGAACGAAGAGATAGACGAGCAGCCAGACAAAGCTGGCGAATGTCGCGGGAGCGAATGGGAAATAGCCCGCATAGCAGATAGAGCCGATAAATGTGACCAGGGTTCGTTTCAAGGGTGACCTCCAAACATAATGGGTGGAGGATAGCGTTATCGGAAATATTGGACAAGTAAATTCGCAGGTGTATGGAGACGGGCCGAGGTCAGGAAAGATTCCTCAGTACCGACTTGGCGACAGCCTTCAACGTATCGAAGACACCGTCGCCCTTGACGGCAACCGCTTCGAAGGCTGGAGAATGCTGGGGATTGAGCTCCTGTTCAAGCTCGTCGACCGAGATGATCTCGGGAAGATCTCTCTTGTTGTACTGGATCGCGAAGGGAATCTCGTCGAGCTTGAGATTGTAATCGGCCAGATTCTCGTGAAGGTTGTAAATACTCTCGATATTCGCGTCGTACCTGCTCTTCTGCGAATCGGCGACGAAGACGATGCCGTCGACTCCGCGTAGGATGAGCTTTCTGCTTGCGTCATAGTAGACCTGTCCGGGAACTGTATAGAGGTGAAACCTGGTCTTGAATCCCTTGACCTTGCCGAGTTCCAAGGGCAAAAAATCGAAGAAGAGGGTCCTGTCCATCTCGGTTGCCAGTGTTATCAGCTTTCCCTTCGTGTCCGGGGAGACCTTCTCGTAGATATACTGGATATTACTGGTCTTGCCGCATAGACCGGGGCCATAGTAGACAATCTTGACGTTGATCTCGCGAGATGAGTAGTTTATGAGCGACAAGGCTTCATCCCCCTAATCAGAAAAGAGTGTGTCGATCTCGAGTTCGGCTTCCGCCGCGAAGTCCTCACCGAATTCGTTAAGCTCCTCGTTCTCGTATTCGAGCTTGTCGTAGAGCTGGCGGATGACCGTCTCGAGGTTGTCCACAGCCTTCTTGGTTCTCAGCCTGACGAGACCGAGAGTCGTCCTCTTGTCGAATAGAATAACAAGAATGATGTTGTTCTCGACACGGGCTAAGTACATGCTCTCGTTGCTCCCCTGATGGTAGAGAGTCGAGAAATCCCTCTCACCGATCAGTTTGGCGAGCTGTGCGTTCGCCTCGAAATCGGCCGCGCACAGAGAAGCGAAACTGTACATATCGAACTCGGGCGGATCGCCCGTACTCGAGATCAACTGTCCAGTCTTGTCAAGCAGCAACACGCTCGTCGCGTTGGAATTCTTGAGCAGCTCCTGGATCGTCGTGCTGATCGCCCAGTAATCCTCTTCGAATACTTTCCAGTTTGTTCTTACCATGGCCTGACCCTCTTTTGCCTTCTGTGCCTTTTCAAATCGGTTCCCGGCCCTCCAGAGCTTTTGAGATCGTCCCTCGATCTACATATTCAAGCGAACTGCCGAGGGGTAGCCCTCGCACGGGCCTGGTAACTTTTATTCCATATTTTCCAAGCAACTGGGCAATGAAGAGTGACGTCGTATCCCCTTCAATGCTCGGATTAGTGGCGACGATCACTTCTTTGATCCCTTCATCCCTAACCCGATTCTCCAGTTGCGTTATATTCAGATCTCCGGGTCCGACACCATCCAGCGGTGATAGAACTCCATGGAGCACATGGTAGCGGCCCCTGAACTGACCGCTGTTCTCGAGAACAAAAACGTCGGACGGCCGTTCAACAACGCATATGATGCTTTCGTTTCGTGAGTTATCCCCGCAGACTCCACAGATTTCTCCCTCGGCGAGGCTTCCGCATCTGTTGCAAAATCCGATATCCTGTTTAACTTGCAAGAGCGTTTCGGCAAAACCTGTTACCTCCTCCTCGCCCATATCAAGGACGGCGAAGGTGAGTCTTCTGGCCGTTTTTTCGCCGACTCCAGGCAGTTTCTTGAAGTGTTCGATCAGCGCCTGGAGCGCCGGGAGACCGTAATCCATGGTCTACTCCTTCGTTTAGCAAGAATCTTGCCTTAAATGTCTTGGTTCGAAAAAGATAGGGGAATCGGGCCGGAAAGCGACTCCTCGAGGTCCGTTAGAACAACCCCGGCAGGGGAAGCCCGCCTGTTATGGCGCTCATCTCGTTCTGGATCATCTCTTCGACCTTCGAGCGAGCCTCGTTGAGGGCGGCGATCACAAGGTCCTCTAGCATCTCGACATCCCCGGGATCGACGACCTCCGGTTCGATCTTCATCGAGACGACCTCGTTTTTACCGTTCATCACGACAGTGACCATGCCGCCTCCGGCACTCGCCTCGACTGTCTTCAGAGCGAGCTCGGCCTGCATGTCGGCCACCTTGGCCTGAACCTGCTGGGCCTGCTTGAGGAGCTTTCCAAAATCCTTCATTCCCTATCCTCCTAACGGGTCCTTTCCCTTGCTGAATACCTCTCCGTCGAATTCCTTGACTATCTCCTCCAGCACCGCGTCCTCTTTGGACAAGTCGACCTTATCACCACCGGACCTTTTCTGCTTCGGCGGTTCAGCGGCCTCGGCCTTCATTTCATCCGTCTCTATGATGAGCTTCCGCCCGAAAAACTTCTCCAGGTGCTTTTCGATGAACCGTTTGTTCTTCTCCTCGAGGACCATCTCCATCGCGAAGCGGTGCTGCGAACTGAATCCCAGTATCAACCGGTCGCCCTTGACCCCTTTGACCTCCGCCGAGAAGATCCAGATCCCGAGTGGCAGCTTCGCCTCTCGTACCTTGGAAAGGAATTGTTCCCATTTCTCCCTGCCTCCGAGCTCGCTGTAGGGACCTTCGTCGATCACTCCCCCCTCACCCTCTTGTTCTACCTCCACCCGGTCCACGGTGGCGTATGCCGAACCATCAAGTACTGGTACAGGCTGTGTCCCGCTACCAGGATCCATCGCGGCGCTTCGGCGGTCGCCGGCCGGCCCGGATGCTTCACTCTCGCGGCTTTCGGGCCGCCGCGATGTCGGGCGTTCCTCGGGCTCTTTGACCTTTCCGCCTCCCTCACCCTCGATCGCATCGATCTTCGAGATGAGCTTGCTCAGTTCGACGGCCGACTCCCACGATGCTGCCTCCGCCATCGCGGCTTCCAAATAATATCGGGGCTGGCTCGAGTACTTGAACTCGCGAAATGATCTGGAAGCTTGCCTGAAGAGATAGAGAAGGTCTGCCGTGGTAAAATGACCGCCGATAGCGCGCAGCTGTTCTATCTCGCCCCTCGTCAGGTCGAGCCTATCGGCCCCTTCGACACTCAAAACGAGCAGGTTCCTCAAACCCTCTATATAGGCGAGGAAAAACTTCTCCAGATCGAGTCCGCTCGTTACGACCTCGTCGACGAGAGCAAGGGCCTTTCCTCTCTCCCGCTCGGCGACGGCACTGAGCAGCCGGGCAACGATCGCCGAATCGACGAGTCCGAGAACGGTCCGGACCAGCTCCAGATCGAGTTTCGCATCCGAAGCGGAGATACACTGATCGAGCAGACTCTCGGCGTCTCTCATGCTTCCCTCGGCGCGCCTTGCGATCAAGAGCAGCGCCTCGGGATCGTACTTGACCTTCTCCTGGCCGCAGATAGCTTCCAGCTGGCCTGTGATCTCCCCAAGCTCGAGCCTCTTGAAATTAAATCGCTGGCAGCGGGACAGGATCGTAGACGGGATCTTGTGGGGCTCGGTCGTCGCGAAGACGAAGTAGACATGGCTCGGCGGCTCTTCGAGCGTCTTCAGCAGCGCATTGAAGGCCTGCGGCGTGAGCATGTGCACTTCGTCGATGATATAGATCTTCGAGGGGCTCTGCGAAGGGGCGTACCCGATCTTCTCCCTCAGGTCCCGGATCTCGTCAATGCCCCTGTTGGATGCTCCATCTATCTCGAAAACATCCAGATGACGCCCTTCCATGACCGCGAGACAGGAGGCGCATTCGTTGCACGGCTCCGAACCCTTGGGCGCCTCACAATTTATGACCTTGGCAAGCAGGCGGGCCGTCGTCGTCTTGCCGCAGCCCCTGGGACCCGTAAAGAGGTATGCGTGGGCCAACCTCTCCTTCTCGATCGCCTTCATCAGAGTCACCGTGACATGATCCTGCCCGATGACCTGGGCGAAAGTCCGGGGCCGCCACTTTCTTGCAAGAACGAGATAGGACATGGATGCGCCTTTCTCAGAACGGTTTACAAGAGACCGTGCACCCGGTTTCGAGAGGAGTCGGCAGCTCTTGCGACGAGGTTGACTCCTGCCAGGTTGTTCCGCGG
>DAOUUU010000045.1 GCA_030667985.1 Candidatus Krumholzibacteriota bacterium | reverse complement strand
TTGAACGCACGCTGCTGATCCTCGCTACGGCTCCTCGTGCTGAACCAGCCCCACCAGGCGAAACAGGCACTCGACCAAACGAACCCCCCTAGAGCGGCGATCAGAAGCAGCGCCCAGGCCGGTATTCCTGCGTACTTCTCGGGAATGCTCGGCGCATCGACGACCTGGACCGTAGGCGTATTCCTCGCCTTATCGATGCCCGCCTCTTCGTGCCGCTGGAGAAGATAGGAATATACCCTCTCCCCTACCTCGATATCGCGCTGCATCGCCGCGTACTCCTGATACAGTCCGGGCATCTCCCCGAGCGGGAAGAAAACGGTACTCGCCGTGTCGCCCTTCATCAGGATCTCGAGCTGGCGGTTGAGATTCTCGTACTCCGCTTCCTTCCGCTTGAGCTCTGTAGCGTCCCTCGTTGCGAACTCGCTCAGGAGGTCCCGTTCTATCCTGGCGAGGGAGGCCCTCAGCTTCAGGTCCGCGGCGACAGCGATGGCCCCTCTTACCTGCTCCTCGAAATCGATCACTCCATGATTCTTCTGGAATGCCGAGAGCTCCTCATGCAGCCGCTCGAGTTCCTCGCGGTTCCGCTCGATCTGCGATGATATAAATTCCAGCGTCTGCTCCGCCCGAGTGAATTGCAGGAACCTGTTGAGGGAATCGAGTCCCGCTATGTAGCACCGCGCGATCTCGGCGGCGAAGAGAGGATCCTTGTCGCGCACCTTCAGACGGATAAGGCCGGTGCTTGTGGCAGAGACCCCTGTCTTCCCCAGGAGTCCCTCCAGGGCGCTCTCCATCCCATCCGATTCATACCGTTCGATGAGAGCAAGTTCATTTACTACATATTCGCCCAGCCGCCTGCTCTGGAGTATGTCCACGAGAAGCGCGGCGGATGTGGCGCCCGCCGTCATGGGAAGAGTGGATGTCGGTATGTTCATCTGCCTCATCCAGGCAACGAACATCCCCTCATTCCCCTCCTCGAGAGGCGGAAGGAGCATCGCTCGTGATTCATATTTCCTCTCCCCGAAGATCAGGGAAAGAGCCGCAATGAGGAAAAACGCGAGCGTGATCCAAAATATGATCTTCCTGCGCATCAGGACAAAATGAAACAACCGAAAGTCCATCGATTACTCTCTTTCCTTTTCGTGTCCTATTTCTCCTGCATATTCTCGTGCCTCTCCGACGCACGCCGGAGATGCGGAATAACGATCGATCCGCCGACGACCAGGGCGATATTCAACGCTTCGTAGAACTCCTCATCGGTGACGCCCTCGTCCTTGCACTTAATCAAATGATACGAGACACATTCGTCGCAGCGCAAAACGAGCGATGCGACCAGACCAATGAGCTCCTTGACCTTGGGCGGGAGCGCCCCCGCGTGATATGCCTGATCATCGAGCGCGAAGAAACGCTTTATGCCGAGGTGGCCGCTCGAGGTAACGATCTCATTCAAGCGCGACCGTTCCTCCTCAAACTCCTTCCGCCATTTCTTTGTCATCCTGAAAACCCCATTTCCTCAGTCGATCCAATCGAGCCGGCGGCGTCCGATCACTCTCTATGATCAATCAACGGCAATGATGCGGATGTATTTCTTCTTCCCGGCGCGAAGCAATATCGTTCCTTTCTCATCCATATGCTCGAGTGTAACAAGATCCTCGAATGACTCTACTCGCTCCCCGTTCAAATACGCTCCGCCCTGTTTGATGAGCCTCCTCGCTTCACCCTTGCTCTTCGCCAGCCCTGTATCGGCAAAAAGTTCGAAGGCAGATATCCCGCCCCGAAAACGATCCCTCTTCATCTCCATAGTCGGAATCGAGGAGTCGCCCCCCATGCCGCCGGAAAAGAGCGCTCTAGCGGCGTTCCGCGCCTTTTCCGCCTCCTCCCCTCCGTGATTGAGACGGGTCGCTTCGTAGGCGAGCGTCTCCTTCGCCTCCCTCAGCTCCGCTCCTTCCAGGGCGGAGAGCCTTCTCACCTCGTCCATCGGCAGAAGGGTGAACAGGGAAAGAAAACGGCCGACGTCGCGGTCGTCCGTGTTGATCCAGTACTGGTAGTAATCATATGGCGTCGTCCGGTCCGGGTCGAGCCAGACCGCGCCCTTCTCCGACTTGCCCATCTTGGTCCCGGTCGATGTGATCAGGAGAGGGAAAGTCAGCGCCTCCGCCTCGCCCCCCTCGGCACGCCGGATAAGGTCTGCCCCCGCCAGTATATTTCCCCACTGGTCGTTCCCCCCCATCTGAAGAGTGCACCCTTTATCGCGGTAGAGGTGGAGAAAATCGTACGACTGGAGCAGCATGTAGTTGAACTCGATAAAACTAAGGCCCGATTCCATACGCTGGCGGTAGGATTCGGCCGCCAGCATCCTGTTCACGCTGAAATGCCGGCCTATGTCACGCAGGAACTCGATGAAGTTGAGCGGCATGAGCCAATCGGCGTTGTTGAGCATGACGGCCATATCATCCTCGAAGTCGATGAAGTGCTCGAGCTGTCTCTTGAGACCCTCTGCATTCGCTTCTATCCGCTTCATCGTCATGAGCTTCCTGAGCTCCGTCCTGCCGCTGGGATCGCCGATCATCGCCGTACCGCCCCCGATCAGCACGATTACCTTGTGTCCGTGCCGCTGCATGTGCGTCAGCGCCATGATCGGTACGAGGCTTCCTATGTGAAAACTGTCCGAAGTCGGATCGAAACCGATATAACAGGTAGATGGCCTGGAGAGCATCCGCTGGACGGCTTCCCCGTCCGAGACCTGCTCTATGAAACCGCGTTCCTCGAGAACATCGTA
Source organism: Candidatus Krumholzibacteriota bacterium (assembly GCA_030667985.1). Classification (GTDB taxonomy): domain Bacteria; phylum Krumholzibacteriota; class Krumholzibacteriia; order Krumholzibacteriales; family Krumholzibacteriaceae; genus DAOUUU01. The sequence goes on along the minus strand of DAOUUU010000045.1, from coordinate 14,444 downwards.
AACATTCATCTATCGATACTCCTTGATTCCGATGAGCGGCAGAACGATAACGCTCGTCGACCTATGCACAAGTCCACATGATGATAGGAATCTGGGAAAAAGACAATACAAGATTTAAGATGATAATATCACCTAGCCCCATATCCCCCAGCGCGGGTGTGGCCGAAATGACGCTTATACATACACTCGATGTCGAGGCGGCGCCGAGATCGGTCACCGCTCTCGCAGTGATCACATATTCGCCCGGAAGCACGCCGGTCCACGAAAAATTATACGGCGCCGATGTATCTTCACCAATTTTCGCGTAATCGGCGAAGAACTCGACCTTGGAGACCGTCCCCGCCACAGCCGATGCGGCGGCCTTGATCGAGATCGTGGTTGGGGCGTCGAACGCCTCGCCGTCTGAAGGGCTCGTGAGCTCGACAGTGGGAAGGGCCGCGCTCCCGCCGCTCTTTGTAGCATCGAGATCCTGAACACCGTTGACCGAAGAACCGGGAATGGCCCCGAGAGACAGCAGGTCGAGCGCGAGATTCGTCACTCCCCCGTTTCTGACTGGCTGCGGAGCAGCGGCGTAATCGGGTCTTCCCGTACCCGGGTCGAGCCGGTTTACTGGATTGAGCCAGTATAGGTCGGTTCCGGCCGGGGCCCCGGGCGCTGTGACATAGAACGGGATCGTGTAGTTTTCCGGCAAGGCCGGATCGGAATGTGAGATGCCGGTACCGCCATGATCGGCCGTCATCAGAATCGCTGTTCTCCCCTCGAACCGTCCGTCCCCTTCCACGGCAGGCGAAGATACGTCCGAGCAGTGTGTCCATCTTCATGACCGCATTGTAGTATTCAACGCTCCCCCATCCGTAATCATGGCCGACAGGATCAGGATCGACTAAATGGATGAAGTTGTACTCGCGAGGCGATACTTCCAGATGCGCAATGAACGAATCGACGAGAGCGCCCGTATCGGAACTGTTGATATATATATCGATCTTATCCCGTCCGTTGTCTTCACCGGTCACATCCAGCGCCCCATTCTTCTCGTTCCAGCTCCTGTCGAAGAAGTCGAATTTGAGTTTGCTCGCGTACATCGCCGTTCCAAGACCGTGATCGTGCGCTACATCGAATACTCCTGATATATACTCTCCGTTAACATACTCGAACGTCGTGCCCGGGTCTTTGTTGAACGAGACCCCGTGCCCGTCCACACCGAGTACGGGCCGGCCCGTAAGTTGGCAGGCATGATTGGGAAGGGTATTGGTGTAATCGAAATCGGTTCTTGCATTGTCGGTGAAGGCGCCGAGGACTCGCATCTTGAAAAAATTCGGGAGATTCTCGACTCCGAGATGAGTAATAGCGTCAGATCGCAGACCGTCCACACTGATATGGATGACGAATTTCACCGTATCCCCCGCCGCATATGACATCTCTGTTTCGGCGGTTCTTACGACTGTCGAGGTCGATGAGATGACAGCCAGGATCATGGCTGCTACCGATATTACACTCGATATCCGATTTTGTCTCATTCGAAGCCTTTCTGGTTCCTTGCTCATCCTAACTCCTTATCCACCATTATAAACGATTCGCTTTTTTTCACAATACGGCTTGGTCTCTCTTTCCGAACCGGGAATCGATTTTGCATTGGATCGAGTCGAGTTCGACTGAGGCTGCGGCGGCAACCGCCGGCGAAGCGATGTAAAACTCAACAGATTGTCAAATAAAGAGATGAAGTCCTGAAGGAACATCGGGGCACGATAGGCAACGATTGGCAACGACGGGGAATTTTGCACCGCGACGTTGCACTTTGCGACGAAAATCAAGAGGGGAAGTGCTTGCATGAGAGAGCTCATTATAAAAGGTGTGGATTCCTTCACGACAAATCCTTTCAGCGGTAATCCGGCAGGTGTCATCACCGAGGCCGATGGTCTGACCGAGCAGAACATGCAGGAGATAGCGAGCGATATGAAGCTCAATATCATCGAGATGGCATACGTGACGCTTCCCAGGATCGATGAGGCGGCATTCCGGGTCAGATTCTTCACGCCGAGCAAGGAGCTCGACATGAGCGGACATGTAACGATCGCGACCGCCTTCGCCCTCATAGAGGAGGGGAGGATACCCCTGGAGGATGGTTATACCAAGATCATCCTCGAGACAAAGATCGGAAACACGCCTGTGGAGATATATTTTCATTCATCCGGATCTGGCACTACGGAGATTGCGGAGGATACGATGATCCGGCTGCATGGCGATAACGACGGGGTGTTGGAGAAGATCATGATGCATCAACCGATTTACACTTTCAGCCCGTCCAGGGTGCCGGTCGAGGAGATCGCTGAAGTCCTCGGCATCGAGTCGAACGAAATCACGAAAACAGGGCTTCCTGTCGTGATCGGCTCGAAGGATCTCGACTGGCTCATCATACCCATTCAGAGCAAGGAGACAATCCTCAATATGCATCCGGATCTCATAAAGCTGGGCATATTGAACAAGAAATACGGGATATTGACGAACCATATATTCTCCCTCGATACATTCGACTCGGATTGCATCACATACTCACGGCATTTCGGCCCGGCCATGGGATTATGGGAGGACCCCGCGTCGGCGAACGCGTCGGGCGGCCTCGGCAACTATCTAATAACATACGGAGTCACCTCCTCCACATCTATGGTGATGCAGCAGGGCAAAGAGGTCGACAGCCTTGCACGCATCCTGGTCGAGATTGGCCGCGAGGGCGACGAGACGACCTCGGTGAGGGTCGGCGGTCTCGCCGTAACATCCATCGTGAGAAAGATCGATATCGATACCGGCGAGATCATAACCGTCTGATTCCGGATCTTACTGTATATATAGAGAGAGGGCCGTCGAATCCGACAGCCCTCTCTTTGTACAGGCGCTCTCCGGGCGGCGTCTGGCCTCCTATTCCTTAGCCTTCTCTTTTTTCATCTGCTCTTTTTGCGCGAGCTTCTGGAGCATCTTCTTCCCGTTCTCGTTTTCCGGATTCAGCTCGAGTGATTTCTTGTAGTACTTCTTCGCCTTGTCGAATTTGCCCGCGTGCGCATATGCTTCGCCGCAGCTGTCGTAGGCGTTCCAGGAATCGGGATATGCATCAATGTTCATCTTGAAGACTCCTAAAGCCTTCTCCTTGTCGCCGTTGTAGAGATACTTATAACCGAGAAGATTGAACTCCTTCTCGTCGAAGTAGTACTCGTCCTTCTTCTTCAGAGCCTGGCACATTTTCTCTCCAGCTTTGATGCCGTCCTTTTCGATCGCCGCCGCCACAGCCGCCGCCGCGGAGCCTTCCTTCGCCTCGATCTCGGCCCACGCGGCGTTGACCTTCTTCACCGCGTCGACCTTTTTCGTTGCGTCGACCTTTTTCTCCTTCTTCTCTTGCTTAGGCGGTTTCTTCTCATCCGCCCTCGTCTCCCACACTCCGAAAAGTGATAGGGGCACTATCACTGCCAGAATCAACACTACAGCCTTCATCGCACACCTCCTGTTTCCAGTGCTACGGTTCACCTTCGGATTGAGGATACAGAGCAACCTGTCTTTCAGGCTCGAGTTTTGTGATATCGTAGATAGCTGCCAGACCGGCCTCCTGGCTCCCGCGAGATCCGCCGCAATATCGAGGAGCAGTGACGCGTATTCGCTCGCTTTCTCTCCGCTGTTCAACACTGCGTTGTCACAGTCCCTCTCCCGCTCGATCCTAAGGCGCGATGCCGCGATCCACACGAACGGATTGAACCAGTGAAGGATGAGAGCGAACGAGACGAAGACCTCGATGAGCACATCCTTTCTTCTCACATGAGCCAGCTCGTGCGACAGGACGAGTCTGCGTCGGGCGGCCGGCCAACTGCCAGCATCGTGCGGAAGGATCACGACGGGCCTTATGACGCCCGCGGTCATGGCCGAGCCTGATAGCCTCGATCTATAGATAGGCACATCAGCTTGCATGCCCAGACGCCTCTCGATCATCAACGCAATATCCGTCCATGACCGATCGACAGGCTCCGCATCCTTCAGCAGCCTCCTTACGTAGAGCATTGAAAGAAGATACCAGCCGGCTACGGCGGCCGCTCCTGCGGCCCATACTAGAAACAACAACATCGACCATCGCGGAAGAACCGGAAAAGCGGAGACCGCACCTCCGTCACTTCCGGTACCACCCGGTCCGGCTCCGGATGCCGCCTCCCCCGCCATACCGGTGTCTACAACCTTCGTTCCGAGCACGGCGAGCACCCTTCCCCACTGATCGACTTCCGGGATGAGGGGCACGTTCCACACGGGATTCAGAAGAACCAGGGGCGGGAGCAGCACGAGACCCATTATCGCAAAGAGCCATATCATCTTGCGGGTATATGCGGACGAATGCCTCAAGCCGATCGATACGGCGCCTGCGATCAGACAGAGCACCGAGGCTCTCAGCGAGACATCGATGAGGAATCTGATGATCTCCATACCCCACTCTCCCCCGAGCCAGGGTCCTAAAAGAGCATCCATCTCTACCGTCCCTCCTTCTTCGATCTGCCTATGAGATCGATGATCATCCTTCGCTCCTCGTCGGAGAGCTTCGCTTCCGACTTCTTGAGGATCGATATGACAGCATTCGCCTCGGCGCCCCTGAAGAAGGTCTCAAGGATATTGTCGAGGACCTTGTTTCTTGCACTGGTAAGGGGAATAGTGGGGTAATAGACATACCGGCCCTTTTCACTCTCGTGACGGAGGAATCCCTTTTCCTCCAAGACGCGCAGCATCGTTCTGACCGTTGCGTTGACGGGATTGTCGGATAACCTTTCCATCACGTCGACCGCGGTAGCACTGCCGATCCGGTAAACGATGTCCATGATCTGCCTCTCGCGCCTTGTCAGATCATTCAGGTCGGGCCTTTTTTCCATGCCTCTCTCCTTATTCTCCATTACGCATCGAATGGAAAAATGTTCTAGGAAAAGCCGCGTTACTTGGTCTTAGTGTTAAGCATTTCACATGTGTAATATTTAACACTTAGACGCACAGAGTCAAGTGAAAAATATATCGCCAATAAAGAGAAAGGGTTACTCCGTTGCGGGCTTTACGAGAAATTCCTTGCTACGGAGGAGCTTCCCGTCGGGCAGGAGTATATCGACTCGCCAGATCCCGGTCCATCCAACGAGGATCTTCTTTGAGCTCCAGGTGCGCCAATCGGCGGAACGGATTGTGAGCTCAACCCTGGCCTTCTCTACTTCCTCATGGTACCAGACATGGAATATGCTCGTGCTGTCCGCCGCTCCCGTGATCCTCGTGTAGCAGTAGACCTTCTCCACAGTATCGTGAAATATGCTGTCGGGCTGGACCGGCACACGTTCCTCGATCGTCGGGCAGAAGACCATCTCCTTTACTTCGATCGCCTGCGCGCCCGTGATACCGGCGACGAAGAACAAAAGAACGGTTACTAAGGTTATCCTGATCATGGTTTCTCCTTTCGAGTCCCTTCAACGTCTCGAATAAACAGTATATGCCCAACAGAGAGAATCCCGCAAGGAATTAGAACAAAGATAGCGGATATCTCATCCGCTCTATATGAAGAGATCGGTGATAGGACATCTTCTCTTCTAGACCGTACATCCGCTTCATCCTATAATCGATACCGAACGAGGGACAATGAACGAGACACCGCCAAAGGAGATCACGATGCTGGTCGCAATACTACTGTTCGCAGCCCTTCTGCTCGGCCCATCGGGGCTCGATGCGGATGTCCGGGTGACAAAGGTTGATTTTCTCGATGGTATCGGAGTCGACGTTAACGCTGCCGGTCCGGTTTTCGTGCAGATGGATCACGCCCGCAGAAGATTGATCGCGGCGAATACACTCACCTCGTCGATCTCCCTCATCGATTGCACAACACGCGCCGTCACGAACATACCACTCGGCGGGAGGGCGCTGCAGCACCTTAAATCGGAAGCGATGGCGATCCGGCGGACGAACGGAGAGATCTACCTTATCGGAACAAACTGCCTCCACATCGTATTTCCCAACGAGGGAACGGCCAGGATGATTCCGACCGGCACTCAGTTTGAATCGGTCGCAGTAGACGATGTGACCGGCAACGCATTCATCGCGGGCAGGGAGAATCCCCGTATCGGCTTCTGGAAACGCGGGGCGAAGAACATCAAGATGATCGATTGGCTCGACCACGGCGAGCCTCTGATAAACCTCAACATGACCCCTCCGCCGCCGATACGCAAAGTGATAGTGGATAATGGTCTTGGACGGATCATCGCCGTTGACGGATTCACATCCACACTCTATCTCTACGATACCGCAAATAGAGACCAGCTCTCCTCCCGTCCCCTGCCGCTGGCGAGCGGCGGGAGATGGCACCTGGCCGGATACGATGAGCGCGATCACAGGCTCTACATCGTCACAGAGACAGCCGACAGGAAGGTGATCGAAGCAGCGAGTATCGATGTGCTGAACGGCGATGACGTAGTCGTAGAACTCCCCCAGTACACCGAGGGCGTAGGCATCATCTACAACCCCGCGCGCAGGGAAGTCTACATCCCGTACGACAATCACGCCTCGGTGCATGTCGTCACATTCGATGGCGGAGGATCCCTCTACGAGATCGCGATACCCGCCTACGGCAACGACGCGAGCGCAATCGACGAGGACAAGAACATACTATACATCGCGAGCTGGGCCTTCGGCGAGGTGGATGTGATCGATCTCGAGAAGCGCAAGCTCGCAAAGAGAATCACCGGCCTAGGCATCATCCCTCACATGTTCACCATGGTCTACAATCCATCCAAGGGCCTCCTCTATTTTCCCAAAGGAGCCACGGCGGTCAACGGGACGTTCGGCGCGGCCGTGACGATTCTCGATCCGAATAGGGAGAGGACCGAGAAAATACGCACCGGCTGGGCTCCGATCGATCTTATCGAAGTGCCCGAGCGGCGAGGATTCTTCGTATTCAATTCGGAGGACCGGTTCGCCGATGTGAGAACCGACGGGAGCTACCGGACATACGATCTCCCCTTCGATTATCCTGTCCAGGCGGCGGCAAGCCCCGAAGGGGACATCTACCTCGCCTACGGACCCCACCAGTCTTACTGGCCGACCGTCTACATATGGGACGCGAAGAACGGGATATTGAGAATCGACACGGAGGATCTCTCGTTCTACGACCGCCGGATACCGCGCCAGGCTCACGAAATGGCGCTCGACCGGGACGGCGTATGCTACTTCACGCAAAACAACTGGGGCAAAGAGGAACAGTTTATAGGCGTTCTCGAGGATGAGGTCCGCGTCTACGAACCGAGCAAGCGCCTTGTGCTGGACGACGAGGTCGAGCGGGAGATCACGCAGCGCATACTGCGGTACGATGCGACGCTCCACCGCCTCTACCTTGTCCGTGTCGGAGAACAGGACGATGAGCCTAGCATACTGCAGGTGATAGACATCTCGACGAGGGAAGTGCTGGCGCGGGTGCCGGTCGGATTGACGGCGACCGATCTCCTGTTCGACGACGGCTCGATATACATCGCGAACTTCGACTCGAAGAATGTTTCGATAGTGGACAAGCTGGACTTCTCGGTTCGGGAGAGCGAAGCGGGCCGGGGCCCCCTGAAGCTCTGCCGGTGGAGGGACCGGATCTTCGTCATCAACCATATCGACCGAAGTGTGCAGGAAATCGACGGAAAAACGTATAAGATGCCGCAGAAGGCGGCCCCTGACAACATCTTCCCCTGGGGCGACGATCTCGTAGTGACCGCGCACGATTCGAACGCCCTCTTTATCATCGGGTTCTACCCCGAGAAGGGCAAGTTGGAACTCCTGCGCAGAGAGGCCTACCCTTACGGTGACACCAGCTTCGACACCCGCAATGTCTCCTTCTATGTGCGGGGGCAGTTCGGAGACGCACTGTTCGGGATAACGAGGGGAAAAACCGATGTCGATGGAAGGCTCTGGATCACAGATTTCCTGTCCGGGAAACTTTTTATAATATCCAGATGATTTCATCGCTGGGAGAATTTGCTTGTAGAGTTCAATCGTCCTAGAACACCCGGCATTTCGGGCATATGATAATTACTTCTGCCAGACCGCGTAACCCTTCTCGCGGAGCATCCTCGCTAGCTCGATCTCCATCTCACACGCATCCTCGTAGCCGAGGGGGTTGTACTCCCCGTACAGCATGGGAAGCAGGCGAAGCCCGTACCGCCGGACGAACCTGTTCGACTTGTATCCGGCCATGTGGTTCTCAAACCGCTTCTCCGGGGTCAGGCCGGTGGAGCCGACGTAGACACAGGGTTTGTCGGGATCATGGGACGGATTCGCCGCCGCGAATCTCGTCTCCTCGAGAACGGCCCTGTCGAGCTCTATCACATAGACGTTATGATGATGCCTCTTCCCGGGCAAATTACTCTCCTGCTCCGTTATCGTACCATCGCTAGTACCGAGTCCATCACCGAGACAAATGCCTCTGGGCCGTGATATCCAATGATGTGTTTGAGCTTCGTTCCGTCGCCGGTCATAAAGAGGATATTGGGTATACCGACGCCGCCGTACTTCCTCGCATCTCCATCGTACTGGACGGCGGCTTCCCGCTGCTCATCCACGTCTATCCTGACAGGTATGAAGGCTCTGGCCTTTCGAATGACGCCCTTATCGCTGAAGGTCGAATCCTCCATCGCGTGGCAGGGCGGACACCAGGCGGCCGTGAAATCTACCATGACCGGCTTGCCCTCCTGCTTCGCAAGTATTAGTGCGGCTGTGATATCCCCCCGCCACTCGATCTCTTTAGCCTCTTTACCCCCGCACCCGACGATCAGGATGAGAAGTCCAGCTGTCAGTCCTAATAGTGATCCAAGGGTGCACCGTCTCATTTTCTCAACCGCCTTCCTCAGCTGAGCGACTAAACCCACATCGATACTGATCATCAATATATACGATGACGAATGCCGGGGTCAAAAGACAAAGAGCATTAAGAGGGTAGTAGGGCAATGGGCCTCAGCACCATGCAGAAGGACTGCTCGAAGGCGTTGACAAGAGGGATGCGCCTGTGGTCCAGGCGGAGGATCCTGAAGAGCGGCGTCAGCACCCTGGGTATGAACCTGATATGGGTCAGGTGCTCCCCTCTCCATTCCTTTAGTATCTCGAAGCCGTTCTCGAGGGCGAGCCGTCTCCAGTATGCAGGGCGCCTGACATTAATATGGGTAGGATTGGGATCCTTGCGGCCTATGAGCGGTATCGAGCGCATCATGTAGGGGAGGGACTTGTTGGGGGTCGTGACGAGCACGATGCCGCCCTCCCGCAAGTACTCTTTCACCTTATGAAAGAAGATCGAGGGATCCTCGAGGTGCTCGACGACATCCATGCAGGTTACAGCATCGTAGCCTTGCTTTTCAACAGGCCACCGGTCATCCAGTATGTCTCCTTCGAAGATCTCGGCAGATGTGTTCCGCCTTGCTATCTCGATCGATTTGGGAAAGGGATCCATTCCGAAGACCCGCTTTACACCGTCTTTATCCACGGTCTTTAGAAACATCCCATAGCCGATGCCTATATCAAGGAGCTCGATTTCGGTGAAACGGGGCCCGAAGTATTCCTTCAGCGCGTCGATACGGGGGCGGAACTTCTGCTCGAGGAACCTTCCCCCCTCCTCGGAGCCGAAGAAGTCCATCCGCCCGACGAAGGTGATATTGTCCTTATCCCGATCTAGATTCATATTATGCTGTGGATCACACCCGGATCCATTGCTATTGGCAGTAATAGAATTCAGACTTATGTTTCTCCTACTTGGACCTCAAGGTTTTACCGATGTCAATCGCAACCACGACCAGCGCAAGCGGGACCGCGATCTTAAGGCCTGTTGATTTGTCCAGATGAAACGGCCAGTATACGCTCCCGGCGTACACGAGCGCACATCAAGCGAGCCCACCGATGATCCCCGATATCAGCCTCAAGAACAAACGCATGTCAACCTCATCTCCTTCAATCGGACAACTCCGGTCCGGAGCGCTTGCAAGTGACGCTCTCTATATCGAGGCGCCAGATGCGGGTCTTCTCCAGCATCTCCGGCTGGAACTCCCATTCTCTGCGAGTGTACTGCTCCATTATCTTGTTCAGCCCGAAGATCCGCTCCGCGGGCTCGGCGAGTTCCACCAGCGTACCATATCCGATAACGCTTTCGTATATAAAGGTCCAGCTACACGGATCATTCCCATCGCCGGCGAGCCGGACACCCCGCTCGAGCTCAAAACAGACGCGGGGATTCACCTCTATGCAGTCGATCTTCCTGCCCTCCGGAGCTGTGTGGAAGTAGAGCGCCTTGCCGTCATACCCGAACGACAGGGGCACTATGTAGGGCTCGTTATTTATCGCGAACGCGACACGGCAGACCGAGCACCCACGTATCACCTCGTCAATCTCAATTCGGTCCTTGATCTCTTTTTCAGATAGTCTCATGAGCTTTCGTTTGAATCAAAGAAGAGCAAATATTCCAGCCAACTCGGTCCTAATGCTATGCGCCGCTTCCTGTTAACTGTTCTATGATAGTGTCCACCGTCGTCACATGGGCGAACCCGAATGCAAGATTGAGCAGACTCGCCACGTGCATCTCCTCGTTTATACTGCCCGTCCCGTCGGCGGGAAAGAAGACTCGGTAGTCTCTATAGTAGGCATCGCGGGCCGTCGACTCGCAGCACAGATTGGTCATGAGACCGGTAATTACGATGTCCTCTATTTTCAGGCAGCGAAGCACCGTCTCCAGATCGGTGTTGTAGAATGATGAGTAGCGGTGTTTAAGGATAACCTTCTCGTTCGGCAGCGGAGCGATCTCGTCGTGAATCTCGCTCTCGGGCGTACGCTCCAGGCACATCCCGTTCCACCACCATTCCATGATGCCTGCGTCTATTCCATCGGGGTGATGCACGTGCTGTGTGAATATCACGGGAAGCCCGGCCGCACGAAAAGCGGCGATCATCCGCTTCACATTCGGAAGGATAGCCAGGCCTCCACAGGTGAATGTGGGCGAAGAAGGATCGAGGAAAAAGCGCTGCATGTCAATTACAAGCAGCGCGGTCCTCTCCCGATGCGCACGCATCTCGTGTGTGTTGAAGGGGGCGATACACTCCAGCCAGTCCCGGCTCTTAGCGGTAATCGACTCCTCTGTGATATAGGGCTCCATCAAAGCCTCCTGATTCGAATGAACTGAATCATCGGTCGGGATCCCAGCGTATGCGGATATTCCACTCGGGATCGTCAGATTTGGCCGTACCGAAGATCGCACCCATCGCGGCCGCAGCACCGGCAATATACCAAGCCTCCCTCTCGTCCCACGCGCCCGACATCATTCCGAAGGCGCCGGCCGCCATTCCCATCGTCATACCCGCGCCCGCGCCCTGCAGGGCGCATTCGTACCGAGAGGCCCTGTACACCCTGTATCCAAACATCGTATGTGTGTTGATACCAAAGCTCGTGGAGAAGGGCAATACCGTACTGGATCTAAATCTCTCGTCGGTTCGGAGCATGAGCATACCTATGGAGAAGTCCCTGGTGCTGTCAGCGGGTGCTGTCACAGCCCTTGCCGACAACGAATCACTCTCCCCCCCCGATTGCGCCATTGATGACGCCGGCAGGATCAGAAGAATGAAAGAAACCGCCATTGCTCCTCGACGAATCAAGAGATGCTCCTTTTTTCCTTCCATATCGAGAGCAACCCATCGAGCCCCCTCGCACTTATGATAAGGTACAACGGAATAATCGGAATCTTGAATCGAGCGTTCGCGTAGACTCCCTGTAGACCGGTAAAATACAGAATCGTCAACACGAACAGGGACGCAAACAGGTATTGCCTGTTCCTCAACATAAAGAACAATCCGATACAGAAAAGCAAGTATTCGATGATCAGCTTAACGCCCAGGACCGGAACGAGGAAATATTCCTCGTGAGCTTGTTGGAACCTCGCCTTTATTCTTGCGGCTATCGAGTAGGTTGACAATCCATTTTCTCGATTGTTTGCCGGTTCCAGATGAAGAGTTTCAAATATATTTCCCGTTGGCGTGGCCATGAACATCCTGACCGAGCCCTTGAACCACGCCTTGAGCCAAAGGCCTTTATGATCGAGGATGTAGGACACGGCGATATCGCGGTATAATTCCTCTCTTTCGAACGGATGATCGATCCCTTCGAACGCATGACCCTCGAGATCTCTTCTGGCCTTATCGAGGCTCGAATCCTCTTCATCCGCCTTGACCGTGGCGACGCAGTCGCGGCATAGATTTATCCCTCCGATATTGGTAAGGGCATAGTTCCCAAATACGCGAAGATTCCTCAACTGCCATGGAGACAATACAGCCATAAAAACAAGAAGGACAACGACCGCGCTTGACAACCGTGATCTCAGTCTCCTTTTCTGAAACAGGATCACGACAACAAAGACAACTGGAAAGAAGAGTGTCACCGGCCTTATCAGAGCCGAAACACCGAGTAGGAGCCCGGCCGTACAGTACAGCAGCAGGCGGTTTGTCTTCAGCGCTTTGATAAAAACGTAGATCGAAAACATGAACACGAGCGTGAAGGGTATCTCCGAAAGCAGCATGGTAACGAATAGTGACGACCAGAAAGAGACCGCATAGAGTAGGGCCACGATACGAGCGAGCCTCGTGGATCCGAATAGCTCGATGGCGGCAAGATAGGCCACGAACATCGTCAGGATATCCAGAATGATATTGGCGATCATCGCCGCCCACGGCAGGTTTCCAGCTATGAGATAGACTGCCGCAATAATGACGGGATAGCCAGGAGGCCTGAGGAAGAAAAAAGTATTAAAGGCATCGAAGGATCTCTCTCGCAAGATGCTGCTCGCGAGTTCGTGGTATTCTCCTGCATCCTTGATTAAAACAGTATCACTGACGACAGTGCTGTCCCATGGTTCATAACAGACAAAGAAACACAGTCTTATCGACAGAGCAACCGCGATGATCAGGCAGATAACAAGAATGTTCTTTCGGAAATAGCCCGCCATGCCGTTCATTACCTATGCCTCCACAAATCCAGCCGCACTCTAGTGCAGCTCAAATAACAACGGCGGCGGCCTGAATGGAGAATGGTGGAATTGCCGCCTGGCGCCACGCTTTGCCATTCCCGATCTCAATCTCCAACAAATACAGTCTTCTTTTTTGGCTTGGGTGCTTTTATGAGCATAAACCGTAATGGGTCACTGCTTTTATTGTACCAGCAATGTACTATGTCTTTCGGGCTTTCAACAAGCGTGTCTCTTGTGACTTCCATCTTCTCGTCACCGATTTCCACAACACCGGTTCCCTCGAGTACATAAAAGGCCACATCAACAGGAGTGATATGACGTTTCAATGAATGTCCGGGCTCCAGCGCAATGACTGTGATCATCGCGTCTTCTGTATTGTAAAGATTGCGGGCATCGACATTATGAGCGTTGTCCATAATTCCGACTTCAGACAGTTTCTTTGTAATCATGGTACCCTTCTGCTTTCTTGGCCTTCAGCCTGCAAAGCCCAGGAGAATGGATGTTCCAGCAAAATCCGGGAATGCTATTTCACTATTTACCCAGAATTGATGTCAGCATATTACTGCCGAATCTATTTTTCAACCGCTTTTTCGTCAAAGAAAGAACCGCAGTGAATAGCAGCTTACTAGAGAGAATTTCATTAAATAAAGCCGCCCCGGATGAGGCGGCTTCTAGATATAAAAACGGCGGCGACCTACTCTCCCACACAGTTACCCATGCAGTACCATCGGCGCTGGAGGGCTTAACTACCGTGTTCGGAATGGAAACGGGTGTGACCCCTCCGCTATCGCCACCGAAAATCGATGTCCACGGACGCCCCGCAAGGGCATCACGCGGCTCGTATATTTATTCGACAAACAAAAACAGGGTGAGCAAACAGACAACTTATAAAGATCATTAAACTGGTTAAGCCTCACGGCTTATTAGTACCGGTCGGCTGAACATGTTACCATGCTTACACCTCCGGCCTATCAACCTTGTAATCTCCAAGGAGCCTTTAGGTATCTTATGATACGGGAGATCTTATCTTGGGAGGGGCTTCCCGCTTAGATGCTTTCAGCGGTTATCCCTTCCGAACATAGCTACCCAGCAATGCCCCTGGCGGGACAACTGGTACACTAGAGGTTCGTCCACCCCGGTCCTCTCGTACAAAGGGCAGCTTCCCTCAAATCTCCTACGCCCGCAACGGATAGGGACCGAACTGTCTCACGACGTTCTAAACCCAGCTCACGTACCGCTTTAAATGGCGAACAGCCATACCCTTGGGACCTTCTCCAGCCCCAGGATGCGATGAGCCGACATCGAGGTGCCAAACCGGGTCGTCGATGTGGACTCTTGGACCCGATAAGCCTGTTATCCCCGCAGTACCTTTTATCCGTTGAGCGACGGCCCTTCCACTCGGAACCGCCGGATCACTAAGACCTGCTTT
>DAOUUU010000004.1 GCA_030667985.1 Candidatus Krumholzibacteriota bacterium | reverse complement strand
ATAACAGTTCCGTCTCCCCCAGGATCTGGATCCGCTTGTGGAGATAGTTCTCCATAAACCCGGTCAACGCGAATGCGGGCCTGTGAATGTCAGTCGATGTTATCGGGATTTTGCTCTCGATATTCTCCGAAAGCACCTCGAAATTGAATTCCTCGGAGGTCTCATCGAAAAACTGCTGAACCGAGTATTCCGACCCCACCATCGCCTCCATTCGTATGAACGAAATTCCGACTGCCGATCTCGCTGGCAGCTGCCGTATCTATTCCTCCAGCATACGTGATCAAACTGTAAACGCACCGGACGCCGGGATCAATCCGAAGTCTTGATCACTCCGTAGTGACCATCGGGGCGTTTATAGACAAGTTTTAGTTTACCCGAATTCCTCTCATTGAAAAGAAGAAAATGATCCTCTTTGTCTTCCATCTGGATAATTGCCTCTTCGACACTGATGTCCGGAACCTCTCGCGGAACGTTCTCCAGGATCTCCAACTCCTCTTTTCCGACACTGCCGGAATCTATGACTATCTCCTCGGGGAACTCGATGACCCCGCCCGGCCTCGGTTTATGATGATTTGAGATGATCTTGCCCTTGAATTTCTTCATCTGTCTCTCCAGATTTTTTGCGGCCTTGTCTACCGAAAGAATCATATCTTTCGACTCTTCCTTCGAAGTGAAATCATGGCCGTTCACATGTACTTTCACCTCTGCGATATTCCTGAAATTCTCTACAGACATAATGACATCAACATGCAGAATATGATCAAAGAATCGTTTGAGCTTGACGAGCCTCTGCTCTGCATGATCCAACAATTCGGGGCTGGCTTCGAAATGTCTAGCTGTCGTTGTCAGCTTCATGGCACACTCCTTCTCGCAACGCTTGAATCACCAGTATGGCACCGGTCCGGCCGGAAATCGTCTATACGGATATCCTGATAGGAGCTGCGCACAAGAGGTCCTGAAGTTACCTGAAGAAACCCCAATCTGTACGCTTCCTTTTCGAGGATGCAGAAAAGATCCGGCTGAACATACTCTGAAACCGGCACCTGATCCATTCCCGGGCGCAGGTACTGGCCGACGGCCAGGAAATCGCAATCGGCTTTACGGAGATCCTCGAAGAGCACACGGATCTCCCTGCGATTCTCTCCCAACCCGAGAATCACTGCTGACTTCGTCATCACCTCCTCGTTTTCCCGCTTTGCATTGGCCAAAAGGAGAAGCGACCTGTCGTATTCGGCGCCTCTCCTCAATTCCGGATACAATCGCCTGACGGTCTCCATGTTGTGAGAAAAGATATCGGGACCTGCTTGTAATACGGTCTTCGCCGCCCTTTCGTTCCCACCAAAATCGGGAACAAGCACCTCCACTGTAGGAGGGGGATCCAGCGCTTTGAGCGCACGTATCACCGCGGCGTAATGACCGCTTCCACCGTCCGGCAGGTCGTCTCGTGTTACTGATGTCACGATGACATGCTTCAGACCGAGTTCATCCACAGCAAGGGCTATGCTCCCGGCCTCCTCCTCCATGGGAAGGGAGGGCACGCCCTTTTTTACCGAACAGAAACGGCATCCCCTCGTGCAGATGTCACCAAGAATGATGAATGTCGCCTTACCCTTTGAGTAACATTCGGCTCTGTTGGGGCACAGCGCCTCACGGCATATCGTATGGAGATCGTGTTTCTTGACCGTGCTCTCTACCAGGCTGCACTCGGCGAGGGTAGGTATCCGCCTCCGCAGCCAGTGGGGCAATCTGTTCGAGCGGCGGGACTCAGTCTGTAATGTCATGTATCGTCTCTTGTAAAACAAGTACTTCTCGGATCAGTACTGTTTCCTATGTCTAGCAGGAAGTACGCCAAGCTGTTCTCGATACTTGGCGACAGTACGCCGCGCAATGATCAGTCCGTCCTTCTTTAGTATATCCGCAATCTTCTGATCGCTCAACGGCTTCTTGGAATCTTCATTCTCTATGATCTCCCTGATCCGGATCTTTGCGCTCTTCGCGGAGACCTCGTCCCCCGACTGGGTTCCCAGAGCCGAGCCGAAAAAGAACTTGAGCTCGTAGACGCCGCGGGGTGTTTGGACGTATTTATTTGTCGTAACCCGGCTTACAGTCGACTCATGCATGCTTATCTTGCTCGCTACTTGCTGAAGCGTGAGGGGTCTCATGTGGACCGCGCCATGATCGAAGAAATCCCGCTGTTCCTCCACTATGCTCTCCATCACCTTGATCATCGTACGCCTGCGCTGTTCGATCGTCTGGATCAGCCATTTGGCGTTCTTGAGCCGCCCCTGGATGAAATCCTTCGTCTCGGTGCTGATCCGGGGGTTGCGCTGCAGTTCATTGCGGTACGATTGGCTGATCCTGAGACGCGGGATGTTCCGATCGTTGAGAAAAACCACATATTTTTCCCCCACTCGCTCCACTATAAGATCGGGTATCACATACTTCGGCTCGTCAGCGATAATATCGAGACCGGGTTTCGGATTGAGCGTTCCTATAACCTTTGCCTGTTCCTGTATCTCCTTGAGCGAGATCTTGAGCTTCTTGCTGATATCGAGATATTTCTTCTGTTTGAACTCATCGAAGTGATTCTCGACGATACGGGCCGCGACCGTATCGAGGAGATCCTTCGTCGCTAGCTGCATGAGAAGGCATTCCTTCAGATTACGCGCCCCCACTCCGGACGGCTCGAATGTCTGGATGATCTTGAGCACGACCTCCACCCTCTCCTCTGCAACGCCGAATGTGTCGGCTACTTCCTTGAGAGGGCAGGTGAGATAGCCCGAGTCGTCGAGGCTTCCTATCAGGTACTCGCCGATCTCGAGATCCTGCTCGTCGTCGGTCGCGAGCCTGAGCTGGCTCATCATGAAATCGGAAAAGCTCTGCTTTGCGACGGGGACCCGCTCTAGAAACTCCTCCCTCTCCTCCTCCTCAGCGAAACCGCTCCCCAACCCGAACCCTGTCTCGAAGTAGTCGTCCCAATCGATCTCATCTTTGTCTTTGTCTTCGTCTTCCTCTTCCGACTCTTCGTCTTCGATAGTCTCCTCGACTTCCTCGTCAATCTCTTCGAGAAGGGGATTCTGGAGGATCTCCTGTTTGAGCACCTGCTGGAGCTCCTGGGTCGGCATCTGCAAAAGTTTCAATGCCTGCTGCAGCCGCGGCGTCATGACGAGCCGCTGTGTCTGGCGCATATACTGTCCGAGCTTCATATCCATTCCACTTTCATCA
This sequence comes from Candidatus Krumholzibacteriota bacterium, assembly GCA_030667985.1. GTDB lineage: Bacteria > Krumholzibacteriota > Krumholzibacteriia > Krumholzibacteriales > Krumholzibacteriaceae > DAOUUU01. The sequence continues at coordinate 57,382 of DAOUUU010000004.1, read as the reverse complement.
CTGTGCTACAGGCGAAACGCTTCTCCCAGATAGATCTCCCTGACTACAGGGTCCGATGCGAGCTCATCCGACGTCCCGGTTCGCTTTATGCTCCCCTCGTACAAGATATACGCTCTGTCGGTTATTGACAATGTTTCCCTTACATTATGATCGGTGATGAGGACGCCCAGTCCGCGGCGCCGGAGATCGCCGACTATCGTCTGCAGATCCTGAACCGCAATCGGATCGATTCCGGCGAAGGGCTCGTCCATGAGCATAAAAGAAGGTTCTGTAACAAGCGACCTCGTTATCTCGACACGCCTACGCTCTCCTCCGGAGAGCTGATATCCGAAGCTCTTGCGAAGATGCTCTATATTGAGTTCCTTGAGTAGGTTTTCCAGCCTCTCATTCCGTTGCTGTTTCGACAGGGACAGGGTCTCGAGTATCGCGAGAAGATTCTGTTCGACCGTCATTCGCCTGAAAACACTCGCCTCCTGAGGAAGATATCCGATACCCTTCCGCGCCCGTTTGTACATAGGCAGATCCTTCAACTCCTCACCGTCGAGGGTCACACTCCCCTCTTCCGGCCGGATCATGCCTACGAGCATATAGAAACAGGTCGTCTTGCCGGCTCCGTTCGGCCCCAGAAGACCTACGACCTCACCCCTGTTTACCCTGAAGGAGACATCGTCGACCACTCGCCTCTTTCCGTACACCTTGACGAGGCCGTCGCATGAGAGTCCAGTGGAGTTTCCGGTCACAGAAGCAGGGGAATCACTCATCTTTGCTCCCCTCTCTCTCTTCGGTCTCTTTCCTGACCTCTTCATCGACGAAGCCCTCTTGATCCCTCAGGAACACTTTGACATCCCTGAAGATCTCTACGTTCTCGAGATTCGGGTCGCTCTGGAATCCGTACCCTGTCAATACATCCTCTCCCTTGGTGAAGCGCACGAAGTCCTCAGTGTGGATCTCCTCGACCGTCTCCACCCAGACGAGGCTCTCGGTCTCCAGCTTGTACCCCTCGGCGCTCGTCACGACTACCGATCCGAGAGCGGTGAGATCGTGAGTGACCTGATTGTATTCACCCTTCTCGGCGATCAACACCGAAGCGAGCGATCCATCCTCGTTGTAGAACTCGATCCTCGGATCGTCGGTTACCAGTAGCTTGCTCGCGTTGTACACCCTGGCGACGGGAGCGGAAAGAACCCATTTTACTACGCCCGAATCGCTCTCTACGGTCGTAAAATCGGTGAACTCCTGATCTGGTATATCATCGGCGCCTATGGACCGTCCCTTGTTATCGATGCTTTCGCAGGAAATTACCATGGCAAGCATCATGACCGGCACGATGTATCTTATTATCGACTCTCTCCTCATGACTCCTGTCCGCTCCGCCTCCACCTGTCGTGAAACCAGACCCATTGCTGGGGATAGATCCTTATCAATCTCTCCAGCGCCTCGCTGCAGCGCTCGGTCAGTTCATCGATCCTCTCTTGCTCGCCGAGTTCCTCGGACGGAAACTCGAGAGGGGAAAGGATCATGATCCTGTGCTCTCCGCCCGGCTGCATATAAACAGCCATCGGAACGATTTCCGCCCCGCTCCTCAACGCGAAAACGGCGGCGCCTCTCGGCGTGTGGGCCGGAACCCCGAAGAAGGGAACCATTATACCGTCCACATCTATGTCTTGATCTATCAGCATCCCGAGTATCTCGCCGCGTTTCAACGCCCTGTACCCCGCTACGGCGCCGGATCCTCTAGGTATCGAGACGATTCCGTGGCGAAGCCTCATATTGACGAGTATGTCATTCATCCTCTCGTCATGCAAGTCCCGAGCGATGACGTTCACACGGTACCCCTTCGCTGACAAATATCCGCCCATCAACTCCCAACACCCGATATGTCCCGAGAGACAGATAACGCCCCTTCCACGCTCCAATGCCCCCTTCAGATGATGCTCGCCGTCGAACGAACATAGCTCGAGCACTCGCCCGGGCTTCAGATATGTGAGTCTTAGCGCATCGAATGCGTTGCTCCCAAGGGCTGCGAAGGACCCCTTCGCCATTGCCCTGACGATCATAGGATCCGTATCGGGAAAGGCGAGCCCGAGATTCTCGAGCGTGCGCTCCCTATCCTTTGGATAAAACCTGAATGCGGCCGCTCCGGCCCGAGAGAACAGCGCGAGTCCAGCACGTCTCGGCATGATGCGAGTTACCATGATCAGTGTTTTCACAAGGAGCTGGGCCAGCCATCTGCGGAGTTTCCTCTTCACCCCTCCTCCTCCACCCACCTTGTTTCGGACAGAAACACCATCTCCCTCTGTTTCTCGAGACCTTGTGTCTCATATAATGGCCACAGTGCTGAAAAAAACGCCAAAATCCTTGTCACACTTCATCATGTACCATAGGGGCGAATAGCAGTCAAGCAATCTCTATGCCAACTGATGTAAGTGTCTGCGGAGGGTTACTTTAGGCCGGATCGGATGATGTCGTGGATATGAACGACACCGATAGGACGGAACAGCTCGTCCACGACAAAGAGCTGCGATATAGGACTGGGGGGCTCTATCTCCATCTTCTCGAGCGCTTCTATGGCGAGCACATCTGGTGTTATGGCGCGGGGATTGCGTGTCATGAGACTTTCGACCGGATCGTCGAAGGCCTCGCGGTTCCTGATCAGTATACGCTTCAGATCGCCGTCGGTTATGATCCCGACGAGCCTGCCGCCCGAATCGGTTATTCCGGTGCAGCCCAGCCTCTTGTCGACAATCTCTACGAGCGCCTCTCTTAGGGGTGTATCGGCGCGGACGACCGGAACATCGTCTCCCCCATGCATCAGCTCACCGACCGTGAGCAAGAGCCTTTTCCCTAGAGCGCCGCTCGGGTGGAGCTTAGCGAAATCGTCCTTGCCAAAATCCCGGCTTCTGAACACGGCGACGGCGAGAGCGTCACCGAGCACCATAGCCGCTGTCGTGCTGGTCGTCGGGACCACATCCATCGGGCAGGCCTCACGGCCGACATTGGTCAGGAGTACGATATCGCTCGCCTCGGCGAGGCCGGAGCCAGCGGAAGCGGTGATCGATATCATCTTTACTTTTATTGCCTTCAGGTAGGGGAGCAGCTTTGCGAGCTCTTCGTTACTGCCGCTCTTGCTTATCGCGAGAAAAACGTCGTCCACCGTCACCATGCCCATATCGCCGTGAGCGGCCTCGACCGGATGGAGGTAGACCGATGGTGTTCCAGTACTGCTGAATGTCGCCGCGATCTTTCGCGCCACGATCCCCGATTTGCCGATGCCGCAGACAACGATCTTACTCCTGCATTCGAGAAGAAGCCGGACGGCCCGCGCGAAATCCGGTCCGATACCGCGCTCGAGCTCCTTGAGCCCGTCTATCTCCAGCGATACGACCTCGCGTCCGAAGCCGATCAGGTCCTTGGTCTGGGATGTCTCCTGAGATTTCTTGTCTGCTGTCCTTTTTGCCATCCCGCCTCATTCCCCTTCAAAGCCGCGCACCAGCTCGAACAGTCTGCCGGTCTCCTCGATTAGCCGCGGAAGCTCGTCGAGAGGCAGCATAACCTCTGCATCGCATTCACATGTCATCGGCTCGAAGTGTGTCTCCACGAAGAGTCCGTCGCAACCCGCCGCGGCCGCAGCTCTCGCGAGATATCTGGCTAAGCCCGGGCGCCCGCCCGATCTGTTCCCCAGCCTTCCGGGCAGCTGGAGAGAATGGGTCGCGTCGAAGATCATCGGCACTTCGAGGTCCCTCATCCTGGGAAAGGCGGTGAAATCGACGACGAGATTGTGGTAACCGAAGAAGGTGCCCCGCTCGGTCACCATCACGCCCCCTGCGCCGTTCCTGCGCGCTTTTTCGACGGCGAGATGCATCTCCTCCGGAGAGAGAAATTGGCCCTTCTTCAGGTTGAGCACCTTGCCGGTCGACGCGGCCGCCGCGACAAGACTCGTCTGCCTGGAGAGAAACGCCGGGATCTGGAGCACATCACAAACCTCTGCGGCCATTGCGGCCTCCCCTGCGCTATGAATATCTGTGAGCAGTGGTGCGCCCGTTTCGCTCCCGATCCGCGCGAGCATCTCGAGCCCCTTCTCCAGACCGGGACCGGCGTAAGAACTGATCGATGAACGGTTGTCCTTTAAATAACTCGACTTGAAGATATAGAAAAATCCTTCCCGCTCGGCGATCGCCGCGCACTCCGTCCCAACCCTGATAGCGTCCTCGACATCCTCGAGTACACAGGGACCCGCGATGAGTAATGGAGTTTTGTGGAATGAAACGTCCTGTCCGGCTATATCAAACTGTTCCATGTCCCTTCCCCGTCAATCGCTCCGCACGGCTGCGGACGCGTCACGCTCGCCCTCCCGCGCTCTCTTTTTCTCCTTCGCCGCCGCTACGAGCCCCTTGAAAAGCGGGTGCGCTCTCTGAGGACGCGATTTGAGCTCGGGATGAAACTGCGAAGCTATGAAAAATTGGTGATCGGGAAACTCGACCATCTCGACCAGGTCGCCGTCGGGGGACAGGCCGGATATGACGAGACCGTGTTCCTCGAGCGTCTCGCGGTAGGCGTTGTTGACCTCCCACCTGTGCCTGTGCCGCTCTCCGATCTCCTTGACGCCGTAGAGGCGGTAGGCAAGCGTACCTTCCTCGAGCACGCAGGGATACGATCCGAGCCTCATCGTGCCCCCCATCTTCGACCGGCTGCGCTGCTCGAGCATAAGATCGATGACCGGATGGGGCACATCGTCATCGAACTCGCTGCTGCCCGCTTCCAGTCCGCAAACGTTTCGGGCGAATTCGACGACAGCGCACTGCAAGCCGAGACAGATACCGAGAAACGGTATTCCCTGTTCACGGGCATACCTGATTGCGGCGATCTTTCCTTCGATACCCCTGTCTCCGAATCCGCCGGGTACGAGGATGCCGTCGACCTTCTCGAGGTTGACTTCAGGCCCCTCCTTCTCGATCTTCTCCGCATCGACCCACTTGATATTGACAGTCACGTCGTTCGCGACACCGGAATGTATAAAAGACTCTATGATGCTCTTGTAGGCATCGACGAGATGGACATACTTGCCGCAGATGGCGATCTCGACATCCTCTTTCGCCGAATAGATCTTGCGGACCATCTCCTCCCATTCCTTCAGGTCCGGAGGGGGAGCTTCGAGGTGCAGTTTCTGGACTATCAGATCGTCGAGCCCCTCCTTCTTGAACGAGATCGGTACCTGGTAGATGGATGGGACATCGCGTGCCTCTATGACCTCCTCTTCCTCGACATTGCAGAAGAGCGCTATCTTGGCCTTTATCTCCTGGTTCAACGGGTGTTCCGTCCTGCAGATGAGAATATCGGGCTGGATTCCTATCTCCCTGAGGCCCTTTACGCTGTGTTGAGTCGGTTTCGTCTTGAGCTCCCGCGCCGCTTTTATATAGGTGATGAGCGTCAGATGGACGTAGATGCAGTTTTCCTTGCCCACGTCGAGCCTGAACTGCCGGATCGCCTCGAGAAACGGCAGCCCCTCGATGTCGCCCGTCGTTCCGCCGATCTCGGTGATGACGACATCGACGTCATCGCCGTTCTCCGCGGCCATGCGTATGCGGTACTTGATCTCGTCGGTGATATGCGGGATCACCTGCACGGTCCGGCCCAGATAGCCCCCCTCACGCTCACGGTTGATCACCGCCTCGTAGACCTGGCCAGTCGTCACGTTGGAACGCTGGCTCAAGTCACGATCGATGAAACGTTCGTAATGACCGAGATCCAGGTCGGTTTCGGCCCCGTCGTCAGTCACATAGACCTCTCCGTGCTGAAAGGGACTCATCGTACCCGGATCGACATTGATATATGGATCGAATTTCTGGAGTATTACGTTCAGGCCGCGCTGTTTGAGGAGAAGTCCGATAGAGGAGCTGGCAATACCCTTGCCGAGAGAAGAAACCACACCGCCCGTTATAAATATGTATTTTGTCCTATCGCCCAATATGTCCTCGACAACAATGAAGTATAGGTCGCGAGATGCTTCGATTCGCCACTCTAACCTCTTCGAAGTCTTTTTTCAACCCTTTTTATATCCGAGGGTCTATCAACACCGATGCCGCGCGTACTGCAGGTGACGACCCGTATCGGAACGCCGTTCTCGAGCGCGCGCAATTGCTCGAGCGACTCCCTCTTCTCGAGAGCGCCCCGCTTCAATCTCTCGAAACGCAGGAGAAAAGCCCGCCGGTACGCGTAGACTCCTATATGTTTGAGGAAACCGCCTGGACCGCTCGGAAGCGGCGACCGCGAGAAATAGAGCGCATTCCCGTCCTGACCGCAGACGACCTTCACCACGTCCCTGCTCTCATGATCCCTCTGATCGGTGGAGGCAGAGGCCAGGGTGCCCATCCTGATCCCGGGATCGGAGCGCATGACATCGATGAGCCTCTCGATGCCGGCCTTCGGCAAGATCGGTTCGTCCCCCTGCACGTTCAGGACGATACCGTACCTGTAACTGGAAGCCGCCTCCGCCACACGCGACGTTCCCGTCCTGTGCGCCCTGGAGGTCATGATCGCCGTCCCGCCATCCTCCTCGACTACCCGCCTGATCCGCTCGTCGTCTGTCGCGACGATGACCCTGTCGACACCCTTTAGTCTCGAAGCGCCCTGGTAGACGCGCAGGATCATCGGAACCCCCTTGATGAGGGCGAGCGGCTTTCCTGGGAATCTGGTCGAGCCGTAACGTGCCGGTATGACCGCGAGCACCTTCGACACGGAAAATCCTTCCCGGTTACACTTGAGCCGGACGGAGGGCAGCAATGGCCCCGCCGGTCCGGATAAGTCACTTTCTGTACTTCTTTTGACCTTCCGTATAGATGTTGCCGCCGCTCGAGTCCTGGGCGACGATAACGGGAAAATCCTCGACTGTGAGCTCGCGGATCGCCTCCGCGCCGAGATCCTCATAGGCGATCACTTCGGCGCCCGTTATGCGCTTGGAGATGAGCGCCGCGGCTCCGCCGGTAGCGGCGAAATAGACGGCCCCGTGCTCCTTCATCGCATCGACCACCTTTTCGTTGCGCTCGCCCTTGCCGATCATCCCCTTGAGACCGTTCTCTATCAGCGCCGGCGTATATGGATCCATCCGGTAACTCGTAGTGGGCCCGGCCGAACCGATCGCCTTCCCGGGCGGCGTAGGAGCGGGACCTACATAGTAGATGATCTGTCCTTCGAGGGACATCGGAAGCTCTTTTCCCTGCTCGAGGAGCTCTACGAGGCGCTTGTGAGCCGCGTCCCTGGCTGTATAGACGATGCCGGAAAGCGAGACCTTGTCTCCGGCCACGAGTTTGCGCACATCCTTCTCTTCAAGGGGGGTCTTCAAGGAATATTCAGCCATGATTCACCTGCCTGGATTGTGTTCCTGCCTTGAGGCGCGATCGGTCGGATCGGCGGCATGCTCGACCCGGACCACCCGCCTTTCTCTATAATTCGACCATTTTGTGACGTGCCGCGTGACAGTTCAAGTTCAACGCGACAGGTAATGACGCGATATGACAGGGCGCCGCCTCGATAAAAACAGCGAGGGCGGTCACAATGCCTCCCAGACCCTGCGGCCCCACGCCAAGCTCGTTGACCTTTACCAGCAGCTCCTTTTCGAGCTCCGAGTAGAAGGGGTTGGGATGCTCGCTCCCTATCTCCCGCAGAAGCGCCCTCTTCGAGTTTATCGCGCACTGTTCAAAGGTCCCGCCGACTCCTACTCCGACGACGACGGGCGGACACGGATTCGCCGACGCGGTGCGCACAGACTCGATGACGAACTCCTTGACGCCGTCGACGCCATCCGCCGGTTTCAGCATCGCGACCCTGCTCATGTTCTCGCTTCCCCCGCCCTTGGGCACAACATACATCCGGAATACATCGCCCGGAACGATCTTCGTATGGATCACCGCCGGGGTGTTGTCTCCGGTATTCACGCGCTCGAGGGGATCTCCCAGCACCGATTTACGCAGGTACCCTTCCGTATACCCCTTCCGGACCCCTTCGTTTATGGCCGTCTCGAGGTCCCCTCCCATGATCCGGACATCCTGCCCCAGTTCGAGGAAAATGACCGTTAGTCCCGTATCCTGACAGATGGGCATCCGCTCAGTTTTGGCGATCTCGGCGTTCTCCAGCAGCTGTCTGAGTATCTCCTTGCCGACTGGTGACTCCTCCTTTTCGAAACCCTCTTCGATCGCCTTTAAAACATCCTCTCCGAGCTCGAAGTTCGCCTCCATGCACAGACGCGCCACCTCTTTAGTGATCTTCGCTGCGTCGATCTCTTTCATCTCACTCCTCACTTTCCAAATGACTAGAGCTCGGGGTCAAGGACCACTACCCGCATTTCCCCCGTGCTTTCATCTCCTGTGATTGTGAATGTACTGCCGCCTGCCATCTCGACGTTCTCCATGAGAGAAGTGAACTCGTCGACGGGCGCAATGGGAAAATCTATCTTGTCGGTCTTGAAATGCATCGGGATGACGACCTTCGGTTCCGCCTTCCGCACAAGTTCCGCCGCAACCGCGGCGTCTATCGTGAAAAAACCTCCGACCGGAATGAGCAGCAGATCGACGCCCTTGATCCCCTCGAGCTCTTCCTCGCTCAGAGAGTGCCCCAGATCTCCAAGATGCGCAACCCTCATTCCGTCTAGATCGACGACCGAGACAAGATTTCCGCCGCGCTCGCTCCCTTTCGATTCGTCATGGTATGTCGGGCTCGCCTTCACATGCAGGCCCATGATGTCGAACTCTCCCGGCGCGTCTACTACATACTTCGCGCTCTGTTTCACACTCATGTCGCAGTGGTCGGGATGCTCGTGGCTGACCACAGCGAGATCGTAGACGCCTTTTATCGGCTTATGCCTGAGAGCGCCATCGTACGATCCCGACTCGTAGGGATCGAATACGATCTTTGTGCCTCCATCCGAGACCAGCTCGAAAGCGGCGTGTCCGAGGTACTTTACCTTCATACGGTCACCCCCCTAAAAAAAAAGGAGAACCTTCTCGGAACATCGCCTGCTCCGGGTTCTCCTGATGAATCCATCATATGAATCCCAGCTTTTTAGTGAGCGTAGACGCACACTTTCTTTTTCGACCGTCCGAAACGTTCGTATTTGACCGTGCCGTCGGCGAGGGCGAACAGAGTATCGTCGCCGCCCTTGCCCACGTTGATGCCCGCGTGGATCTTGGTGCCGCGCTGGCGGACGAGTATCGTCCCGGCGGTGACCTCCTGCCCCGCGTATCTCTTCACGCCCAGTCTCTTGGCATTACTGTCACGACCGTTTTTCGAACTTCCTACACCTTTTTTATGTGCCATGACTCTCTCAGAGCTCCCAATCTGGAACGTCGGCCTGCTATCCCGATATCTCTTTTACTTTTAGCAGAGTATACCCCTGCCGGTGCCCTTTCTTCCGCCGGTACCCCTTACGCCGCTTCATCTTGAAGACAATGATCTTCTTATCACGGCCATGCTCGAGCACTTCGGCCGTCACCGATATCCCATCCAGGTTCGGGCGGCCGACCCGCACATCCTTGCCGTCCGCATAAACCAATACATCTTCACACTTTATAACACTTCCCGGTTCTACGTCGAGGAGCGGCACCTTGACCCGTTCTTCGGGCTTCATCATGAATTGCTTACCAGCTAATTGAACAACCGCGTACACTTCTCCAAACCTCCTGTAAATCGCAAAGGAAATATATTGATAACAAACGGGGCAGGCCAAGTCAAGTTCAAAAAACTCAACTCATTCGATGACATTTCAGCCCGCCGGACCTCCCCTACTCCTGCACCATGTGAATCGAATGCTGGGGAAAGGGAATCTCTATACCGGCCTCGTCAAACGCCTCCTTCGCCTTGCGGATGATGTCGAACTTGACGTCCCAGTAGTCTTCCCTCTTGACCCACGGCCTGGTTACCAGATTCACGCTCGAATCGGCCAGCTCGGCGACTGCGACCATCGGCGCGGGCTCCGTGAGGACCCTTTCGTCCGCCTTCATGATCCCCATCAGTATCTCGACCGCCTTTGGGATCGACGAGCTATAGCCGATACCGAATACCATATCGATCCTTCGCGTATCGAATCCGGTTATGTTCTTTATGACATCGCCGTAGATCTTGTTGTTCGGCACGATGACCATGATGTTGTCCGGTGTCGCGATGACTGTGCTGAACAGCTTGATCTCCTTCACGGTGCCCGCCACGCCCGCCGCGGCGATAAAATCCCCGACACGGAAGGGCTTGAATACGAGAGTGAGAATTCCCGCCGCGAAACTGCTCAACGAGCCCTGCAGGGCGAAGCCGACCGCGAAGCCGGCCGCTCCAAGGATCGCTATGAATGACGCTGTCTGCACGCCGAACTTGGCCAGGGCCGCGATTATGGCGAAGGTGATGACCACAACGTAGGTGAAGCTGCGGACGAAGGTGACGATCGACTCGTCCGTCTTCGTCTTTCGCATCAGCCTGGTCACGAGGCTGCGAAAGATACCGGCAACGATCCGTCCGACGATGAGGATCAAGATCGCACCGATGATCTTGATGCCGAACGTCATCGCAAATTCGACCAATTTATCGTATACGTTCTCCATTAAGCCTCCCCTTTATACAAACTCCGTTTTCAAGTCCCTCTTACCATCGAATGAGAATACGCCGAATTCCTCCCTGTGCATCCGGGGATCCTTGATGATTTCGAGCCTCAGGTTGTTCTTTCTCGCAAGCTCGTGGAGCTCCTCTTCCTTCTCATCATTGAGATAGATGCCAAGGATCGGGTTGACTCTGAACTGGATACCCCTTTCCCTTCCGAGCGAACCGATACGTCTGATCCAGTGCTCCGCCTTCATCGCCATTGATTCGATGCTGAGCACCTTGCCGCTCCCAGTGCAGTAGGGGCATTCTTCGCTGTAGAAGTGAAGCAGGCTCGGCCGGACGCGTTTTCTGCTCACCTCTACCAACCCCAGATCGCTTATCGGCGATACGCGGGCCCTCGATCTGTCCTTGCGGAGCGCCTGGCGGAACTCGCTGAATACCTTCTTCCGGTTCGATTCCTTTTCCATATCGATGAAGTCGACCACGATGATCCCGCCTATGTCGCGAAGCCTGAGCTGCCGGACGACTTCCCGTGCAGCGATGAGATTCGTCTCGAATATCGTCTCTTCCTGATTCCGCTTGCCGGTGAACCGGCCTGTGTTTACGTCGATCGAGACGAGCGCCTCGGTGTGCTCGATGACTATGTACCCCCCCTTCTTGAGCCAGATCTTGCGCTCGAGGGTCTTTTCGATCTCGCGCTCGATTTCGTAGTAATCCAGAATCGGCACCTTCTCCTTGTATAACCTGACGCGGGATGAGAGTTGTGGAGCCATCGATTTGAGATAGGATCTGAGGCGGTCGTATTCTTCCTTGCTGTCGATGATGATCTGATCGACCTGATCGGTAAAGAGGTCTCTCAGCGCGAAGACGGTGAGATCGACGTCTTCGTGCACAATGGCGGGCGGCGTCGCCTGTTCGACCTTCTTGCGAACGTCATTCCAGAGCTTTTCCAGATGCTTGATATCATCCCTTATCTGATCGCTGCTGACTCCGTGGCCGGCCGTGCGTACTATGATGGCCGCTCCCTTTGGACGGTATCTGCGCACTATGCTTCGAAGCCTTTGCCGCTCCTTGCGGTTGTCGACCTTCTTGCTGATCCCGATATGATCCAGATTGGGCATCAGAACCGCGTACCTGCCCGGCAGCGAGAGTTGCGATGATATTCGGGGGCCCTTTGTCCCTATCGCCTCCTTGCGCACCTGCACGACGATCTCCTGTCCCTTCTTGAGCAGCGACTCGATGGGCGCGTACGTTCTCCGCCTCCTCCTGCCGAGATCGATCTCGTCGTCGTCTAGCAGCTCCGGATCAATAGATCCGGTCGCGACGTCGCTCACGTGCAGAAACGCCGCCTTCTCCTGGCCGATGTCGACGAAGGCCGCCTGGATGCCCGGTATGACCGCCGAGATCTGTCCGAGATAAATATCCCCGACGCTCCTCCGGCTGTCTTCACGTTCGATAAGGAACTCCACGAGCTCCTTGTCCTCGAGGATCGCGATGCGGACCTCCCGAGGCGTGTAGTTGATCAAGATTTCCTTTTTCATATTTCTGACCTGTGCTGCCCCTACTCGATCAGATCGATCGGGCCGAGGCATTTTCCTTCCTGTTCGTACAATATCTCAGTTCTAGTATATTCGATCAGTTCCGACAGGGGATGGGGCAGATAGGCCCGGACAATATCCCTGGGCCGTACAGTTCCCCTCTGTCCTGCCGGGACCGAAATTTCCAGCGTATGCGCGTCGCCAGCCGGCCCGGCCGCACAACCCAGGCAAGACCTGCTGTTCCCCTTCACATCGATGATGCTTCCACCGGAACGGAACAGCTCGACGAGCCGTGTCTCGAGCCAGCGGGCGGGTTCTGTGACGAGCTCTTCGGTTACGAGCTCCCGCCAGTCAGCTCCGCCGGCGCGATCGAGCAGAAGATACCACAAATCATCTTCAACAGACAACTTTTCCTCTCTACTCGTCAGCCCGGAGAGTAAACCGGTGAAAGATTGAAATCCCAGATGGTACTTGTAGACCGCCTGGACGGGCAGCTTCGCCTGACGGCGTGTGCAGGGTCCCGTCGTCCCGAGGATCCCGAATCCCCGGGGGAAAAGCCCATCGAAGAGATCCACCGGGATATCGGCCGACCTGGTAAGCTCGATATCGAAGAACTCACCCAGCCCCTCGAAACCGACGGGCAGCGACGGGCCCATCGACAGGCGTGGATGAGGGTGGAATCCCCTCGTGTAGCTCAGTGGAAGTCCGGTCCTCCGAATGGCTCTCTGGACAACCCCGATCGTCTCGAGATGCGTGATGAACCGCGCGGCCCCTCTCTTTTCGTAGAGAATGCGGTACCGGTTTATCGGCATGTCCTCGCCGGATGCGATCTCCGGTTTCAGTTCGAACCGATTCTCTGCCGGGCCGCGCCCTCCTGCGGCCGCATTATCGGTTCCCATCCCCTCCCTTCCACCCGAACATGCGCCGCACCCCGCGCAGTCGTCCTCCCTGCAATCGGGAGTCAGTTCCCCCTCGAAGGCCTTCTCCCTCTGCCTCAGCAGAAACCCTTTCTTTACCCTCGATTCAAAGGCGCTCCATGGGAGCGGCTCGCCGGTGTCGAATCCGCCTGTCAATTCATCGATGCCGAGACCCAGTTCATCGATCGCGCTTTTCCAGAGATCGAACCTGAACCGGTCCCTCCAACCGTCGAACCTGCAACCCTTCCCGTATGCGGCAAGCAGAACGGGCCAGAGCCTGCGGTCGCCCCGTGAGAGGATCCCCTCGAGGATACTGATCTCGGGATCGCGAAGGCCGAGCTGCACCCTTCGGCCCTTGATCCTCTTCGCGAGGTAGGACTCCTTCCGTTTCAGCTCATCGATCGAGCATTGCCGTTCCCACTGGAATGGGGTATGGGGTTTTGGGACAAAGGGCGATATCGAGATCCCTAGCTTGAACCGTCCTCCCGGCATCCCGAGTACTTTCTCGACGAGATCGACGATACCGTCCAGATCCTCCTCTTCCTCGGTGGGAAGACCGATCATGAAGTAGAGTTTCATGTTCTGCCATCCCCCATCGATCACCCTCCTGCACCCTTCCAGAATCTCACCGTCCGTCATTCCCTTGTTAATCACCCGCCGAAGACGTTCGGTTCCCGCCTCCGGCGCCAGCGTGAATCCAGATTTTCTTATACTTCCCAACGCCGTGATGATGCTCTCGGTGATCGTCTCGGGCCGCAAGCTGGGCATCGCGAGAGAGGCCTTTCGTTTCTGTAGCTCCGGCATGAGGTGTTCGAATAGCTCGTCGAGACAGGAGTAATCCGACGAGGAGAGAGAAAGCAGGGAGACCTCCCCCCATCCACTCCGATCGAGTCCTTTCCGGACCGCATCGACTATTTCCCCCACATCCCGTTCCCGGCGCGGGCGGTAGATCGAGCCGGCATGGCAAAAACGGCAGCCGCGTGTGCAGCCGCGCATGATCTCCACGGTAAGCCTGTCATGAATGATCGATGCAGACGGGACGATAGGAGATCTAGGCAGATCGCCCTGCCGGAAATCGTAGACGCGAAAACGAGCGGCTGACGTTACTCCCTCAACATAGACGCCATCGATCGCGGCCAGCGCTTCTTTTCTCCGGGCTCTTTCCACCCGGGCGCCCCCCAGCTCCATGAGAGCCCGAACAGCCTCCGGCAGCGATTCCTCGCCGTCGCCGAGAAAGACTGCGTCGAGCGCATTGAGGATCGGAAGCGGATTGGAACAACAGGGGCCTCCCGCGACAACGAGCGGATCGCTCTCCTTACGCTTCGAGGCCTCGAGGGAGAGCCCCGCTAGATCGAGCGCCAGAAGCACATTGGTGTAATGGAGCTCGTAGGTGAGACTGAAGCCCAACATATCGAACCTGTGCGCCGGGGTCCCGGTCTGCCACGAGCGCAGCACCTCGCCGCCCGCGCGCATCAATTCCTCCATATCGGACCAAGGCGCGAAGGCAAACTCCACGCCGACTCCCTTCAGGCGGGAAAGCCTGTCGTAGAGGAAACGGATACCCTGATGGGACATTCCAATCTCATAGACATCGGGAAAAACGAGGAGAACGTTGTAATTTTCCTCTTTGAACCCCTGCGACGAAAGGTTCAACTCGTTGTCTACGTATCTGGATGGCTTCCCTACAAACGGCAGGATTCCGTGATATCTGGAGATATTTTGAAGATTCATTATTCTCCGTACTAGTAATCCTCGCGAGGTTCCCGGCGCCGCCGGTCGCCCGGGATCCTTCACAATGTTCTTCTCTGCGCCCGTTCAACTCTCCATCTCCCCTTTGACTTCCGGGCCCTCTCCGCACACTTTCGTGTCCTCGAATACGTCCTTCTCGTACTCGCCGTGGCGCGTGATGGGATAGGCGCCGCTGAAACACGAGACGCAGAAGGTCTCCGGATCGCTCACGCAGGCGAGCAGGCCTTCGATAGAAAGGTATCGAAGGCTGTCTACTCCGAGGAACTCCTGGATCTTCTGCACCGAATGTGTCGATGCTATCAGCTCGCCCTGTGTCGGTGTATCTATTCCATAATAGCATGAATGTTCTATCGGAGGAGACCCGATCCTGAGGTGGACTTCGGCCGTGCCCGCCTGCCGGAGCATCGTGACAAGTTTCTTCATCGTCGAGCCCCTGACGATCGAATCGTCCACTACAACGATCCTCTTTCCCTTGAGGACCCCCCTGACCGGGTTGAACTTGATCCTTACATCCCAGTCTCTGTTCTTCTGCCTCGGCTGTATGAATGTCCGTCCGACATAGTGATTTCTTATCAAGCCCAGCTCGAACGGCAGCTTCGACCTCTCCGCATACCCCAGGGCGATCGTGTTGCTCGAGTCGGGTACCGAGATCACGAAGTCGGCTTCAGTGGGCGATTCATCGGCAAGCCTTCTCCCCAGTTCGCGCCTCACCTTGTCCACGTTCTCGCCGAAGACCTTGCTGTCGGGCCTGGAAAAATAGATGAATTCGAAGATGCACTTGTGCAGCCGTTCCTCCGGCTCGGCGAACCGGATCGATTCCAGGCCGTTCTCGTCGATGACACACACCTCTCCCGGTTCCACCTCACGAATATATGTGGCGCCTATCAGATCGAACGCGCAGCTCTCCGAGGAAAAGATCCAGCTGTCGCCCAGCTTGCCTATGCAGAGGGGTCTGAAACCGCGGGTGTCGCGGGCGGCGATGATCTTGCTCTTGGTCATGAAAACGAGCGAGAAAGCACCCTTTATGGAATTGAGCGCCTCGGCGATCATATCTTCGAGTCTCTTCTCCTTGCTCCGGGCGATCAGGTGGACTATGATCTCGCTGTCCATCGTGCTTCGAAAGATCGAGCCCTCGTTCTCCATTGCGTTTCTGATCTCGACCGCGTTGACGAGATTGCCGTTGTGAGCCACCGCGATCTTTCCGATCTTGCAGTTCACGAGAAACGGCTGGACGTTCTCCAGGCGAGTGAGTCCCGTCGTGGAATACCTGTTGTGGCCGATCGCCATGTGCCCACTGAGGTGCTTGATGATCCGTTCGTTGAAGACCTTCGAGACGAGACCGAGATCCTTGTGCTCGTAGACCCTCTTTCCATCGGACGTGACTATCCCGCTGCTCTCCTGTCCGCGGTGCTGCAGCGAGTAGAGTCCGAGATACGTGATCTGGGCCGCTTCCTCATGGCCATAAACACCGAATACGGCGCACTCTTCCTTCACGCTACTCACCAGCTTTCATCGTGCCGCCTGTATACAGGAGACATCCTTTCAAATTACATAAAACGTTCATTCGCCCATTCAGAATCATACCGGGGCGCCGTCTCCATCAGATGGGGACAATGGACAGGATCTCGAGCCGCTGGTAATGCGGATTGAGCAGCAGTCCTTCCCGTCTCGATGTCGTGACGACGATCCTCTCGACCTTTTGCTCCGCTTCCTTCTCGTTCCCGGCATCGAGGAGAATACGCCACACCTCGCCGGCCGCGAGTCCGTTCACCTGAATATTTTCCAGTCTTGCGTTCAGCCTGCTTCGATAGCCTTCCTCCCGCTCAGTATCGAGCTCCCGCACGAGGCAATCGACCGCGAAACCGCTCCTGCCGCCGCCATTCTCTACGAGAACAGGATAATCCTTGTCGAGCAGGAGGTCGCCCCTGGCCGGGCCCTCATCCATCCTGAGCATGTAGAGATGCTTGTTCTGGTTGGTAAAGGCGCTGTCCAGCCGGATTACGCGATCGATCTCATCCAGAGCAGCCGGCCCGTCATCCGTTTCGATCTCCATCCTCCAGAAGGAATAGCGCGCGAGCCCGAGCAGTTCTCCCTCGAGACCGAGTTTCTCGGTCAGCGTCATCCAGGCAGTCTGAGCCACGAGATCGATGACCTTGAGCTTCACCCAGAGATCAAAGCGTGCCATTACTCATCGACCTCCTTTGCGGCGAGCGACGAGAAGAACATCATCCCCGGCCCCTCTGCTTCTAGACCATTCCTGTCACCCGACGAACTCGTCCGTTTTCCGCCCCAGGGCCCCCCGAGGTCTTCCGGCACCTGCCGCAGCCAGGTCGCCCGTTCGGGATGAGGCATCATCGCGAGCACATTTCCTTCAGCGTTGCAGACGCCGGCGATGTTGGATACTGAACCGTTCGGATTCACGGGGAACCGTTCATCGATCTCCCCCGCCGGTGTGCAGTAGCGCAAGGCTATCTGCCCCTGCTTCTCCATCTCCCCGAGAACATCCCGGTCGGTGATGGCGAACCGTCCCTCCGCGTGGGCGATGGGCATCGGCACGACCTCCCCGGTTCTGAACGCCCGCGTCCAGACACAGCCGCTCTCCTCGCAGCGAAGGTAGATCCATGTGCAATAATACCCTTCCCTATCCGCCATGATATTCGGGGCCAACGCCAGATCCACACGTTCCCAGTGTATACCAGGGATCAGGCCCGATTCGACCAGCACCTGGGCTCCGTTGCATATACCTAGGACCGGCCGCCCTTCGCGCGCGAGCTCGCTGACCTTGCCCATGATCTTGTCCTTGGCCGCGACGACGCCCGCCCTGATCCGGTCCTGGTAGGAAAATCCACCAGGCAGGATCACGGCAGAGCAGTGGTCGAGCATGTGCGGGTCCTCGTTCCACCTGAACAGCTCAGCTTCGAGGCCGACCATCCTGACGGCCCGCGCAGTCTCGTACTCGCAGTTGACGCCGGGAAACTGAATGATCGCAACCTTGTCTTGAAAGGTCTCCGGCACGTATGCTCCTTTCCTGAAGCGGGCCCAGGGCGCGCCTGCGCATCCCCGGAACGAATCGTATCAGTTCTTCTTCTCGAGGCCGAATATTCCCCTGCAGCCATCCATGAATACGTCGCGGAGCTCGTCTATGGGCCAGTGCGCAAGACGTTCTCCTTTCAGCAGCACCTCGAGTTTCGAACGGCCTGTCAGTGTACCCAGCTTGTAAAGCTTGACACGGTTCCTCGCGCAGAGAGCGAGCACATCACGCTCTATCCCGGCCGGGAGCTCGACGATGAATCCGCCCGTTTCGGAAAAGAGTATCTTCTCCGGTTCGAGTCCGGTTCCAGCGAACTCCTCGAGATCCACCTTTAGCCCCAGGCGGCCCGATCCACGGCCCCCTATGGCCATCTCCGCGAGAGCAGTGAGAAGCCCTCCCTGTGACGTATCGTGGCAGGCCCTCACCCAACCATTAGAATGCATTTCTATAACGGTCTTTATCTGATTCTTCTCACGGATGAAATCGGCCTCGGGCACATTCGCCCCGAGTGTTCCATAGATCACCCGATAATATTCGCTGCCGCCAAGCTCGTCTAGAGGCTCACCTATGTAGTAGACGGCGTCGCCCTCATCTTTCCACTGGATCGATCTGCACCGCGAGAAATCCTCGGCCACGCCGACACAGGCGATGATGGGCGAAGGCGGAATCGCCTTGCCGCTCTCACCCTGGTTGTAAAAACTCACATTGCCGCTGACGACCGGCAGGGGATTCCCCTCGTGCGAGATGAGTCCGATGCCCCTACAGGCGTCGCCTATCCCCCTTACACCCTCGCTGAATTCCCAGAAGACTTCCTCGATCTCCGGATTGCCGTAGTTGAGGCAATCGGTGATCGTCGATGGAACCGCTCCAACGGCGGCCACGTTGCGTGCCGCCTCGCAGACAGCCAGCGCTCCACCCTGGTAGGGATCGATGATCCCGTAGAATGGATTGCCGTCGACGGAGAAGGCTAGCCCCACGTCGCGGCCCTCGAGAGGCGCTATGACGCCCGCGTCCGCCTCTCCCGGTCTCAGCACGGCCCTTCCCTGCACCTCGGAATCGTAGCGTTTGAAAACATAGTTCTTCGACGCGATGTTGGGCGATGAGATGACAGAGAGGAAATCGTCGTGCAGCGAGCGCGAAGCATCCAGCTCGGGCTCCTCGAATCTACCGCGGCGCGGCTTCCTGGCCCTGTCGTACGATATGCCGGTCGTGATAACATCGATCGGAGCCTCGCAGACCACTCTATCACCGCTTTCAATCCGGTAGACCGGCTCCTCGAGGACATCGCCGATCACTACTGCTCCCGCTCCGTGATAGATATGGGGCAGATCGAAATCCTCGTTGTAGATCTGTAGCACATCATCCACCATCTCCAGGGGCACTGCGAGCGCATACCGTTCCTGGGTCTCCGAGCATGAGACCACTGCGGGTGGATATTGTCCGACGGCGAGGTTGACCCGGTCGAGATGGATCGTCACACCGAATCCACCGGCGTGCGCCATCTCACTGGTCGCGCACGAGATCCCTCCCGCTCCGAGATCTTTGAATCCGATCGCCGAGCCCTGCCGTTCGGCCAGCTCGAACACCCTCTTGTTCGCCTCGGCCAGCACCCTCTTGAGAAAGGGATCGGGGACTTGTACAGCGCCTCTGTTGGCCTCCTCCTCGCTCGCGAGATCTTCGCTGGCGAAGGCGGCTCCTCCAAATCCGGAATCGTCTGTCGGCTTGCCGACGAGTATGATCTTGTAGGGTTTGTGCGCGGCATCGTCCGGCACCCTGGAACGGAGAATCCTCGATTCCTTGACGATGCCGACCGCCACTACATTAACTAAGCAGTTCTCGTCGTAACCGGCATCGAAGACGATATCCCCTCCCAGATTCGGCACGCCGAGCGGATTACCATACCCGGCTATCCCCTCGACGACTCCCCGCGCGATCGCTATGGACTGCCGCCCCTTCTGTCCCGCCGGATCCCCGAAGCGGAGAGGATCCAGGACTCCGACCACATCGGCGCCCATGCAGTAGACATCCCTCACGATGCCTCCTATGCCGGTCGCCGCTCCCTCGTAGGGAAGCAGCTGAGAGGGGTGATTGTGGCTCTCGTGAGCGATAACGAGACAGTACCAGTCTCCGTCCTCCGCCTCTGCGAACCGGATTATCCCGGCGTCCTCGCCCGGACCGAGCACCACGTTGGGAGCCTTCGTCGGCAACATCTCGCCGAGCGTCTTCCTGCTGCTTTTGTAGCTGCAGTGCTCGCTCCACATCGTGTTGAATATTGTGATCTCGACGACCGTCGGGTCCCTGCCGAGCAGTTCCGCGACTCTCCGCGCTTCCGTCACGGTCAGGTTGAACCCATTCTCCGAGAGTGTCTTCTTTATCTCCCCGTCGTCCCTGGCAACAATCGGAATCGTCCCTGTGACCAAGAGTGTCTGTCCTTTCTTTCTCGAGCGATCGTGCGCCCGGCGTTTTCGATACCGGGCCATCCGCCTCGCCCGGCCTCCCTACGACCCCTTCTTCGGCCTCCCCCGGCGGGAGAGTACCCTGCTGAACAGAAAATCGACCCGCTCTAGATGAGAGTGGAGATCGAATGCCCTATCAATCTCCTCTTCCTTGCAGATCTTCTTGACCTTGGCGTTAGAGGCCACGAGCTCCTTGAAGGATTTTTTCGACTTGAGGCTCTGCATGGCAGCCGACTGCACTATCTTGTATGCCTCTTCACGCTTCATGCCCTTCTCGACCAGCAACAATAGGACGTGCTGGGAGTAGACCAGACCGCCCGTTCTCTCCAGGTTGTCCATCATCGCCTTCTTGTTGACCTTGAGATTTGCCGTTACCCAGGTGAACTTCTCGAGCATATATGCTAGGATCATCGTCGAGTCGGGTATGATGACCCGCTCGACCGATGAATGGCTGATGTCACGCTCGTGCCACAACGGTATGTTCTCGAACGCGGCCTGAGCGTTACCCCTCAGGATCCTCGCCATACCGCTCACCCGCTCGCAGAGGATCGGATTCTTCTTGTGCGGCATCGCGCTCGAACCCTTCTGCCCCCTTGTGAAGGGTTCCTCCACCTCGTCCACCTCGGTGCGCTGCAGGGACCTGATCTCGGTCGCCATCTTATCAAGCGAAGAACCGATGAGCGCCAGCGTCGAAAGAAATGCAGCGTGGCGGTCGCGCTGGATGATCTGCGTCGTGATCGATTCGGTCTTGAGGCCGAGGTTCATCATGACGTACCGCTCGACCCGGTGATCGACATGCGTCATCGTCCCCACCGCACCGGTCATCTTTCCCACTGAGATCTCCTCCACGGCCCTCTCGAGCCTCTCGACGTTTCTCGCCGTCTCCGCATACCAGACGAGGAGTTTCAGCCCGAATGTGATGGGCTCGGCATGCACTCCGTGCGTACGGCCGACCATCGGAGTCCAGCGGTAGCGATTCGCCTGATTTTTCAGCACGGTCCGGAATTTCTTGAGCTTGCGGAGGATCAGCATGCCCGCCGCATTCATCTGGCAGGCAAGAGTCGTATCGAGCAGGTCCGAGCTCGTCATCCCCATATGGAGATACCTGCCCGAGGGCCCTATACGATTCGACATGTCGGTGAGAAAGGCGATCACGTCGTGGCGCGTCCTCTTCTCTATCCTCTGTACACTTTTCAGGTTATAACTCGCTCGCGTTTTGATCTCGCGCGCCGCCTTCTTTGGAATCAGGCCCACCTCGGCCAATCCCTCGCAGTAGAGCACTTCTATGTCACGCCACAGGTCGTACTTGTACTTGTCCGACCAGATCTTCGATATGTCGGGTAGAGAATATCTCGGTATCAAAATAAAACCTCCTTTCGCGCATCACTATGTTCGACGAAATCGTCTATATACGGCTCGGCGTCTCCGCCAATTCCAGGCCGATCGCCTTTCTTTCTCCGCCCCTGAGAACGACCAGCTCGATAATATCACCGACATGGAGTCCGTAGATCGCTCTAGACACATCATGCGCGTTCTCGATTACCATTCCGCTCGCTTCCACGATGACATCGCCGACCTGCATGTCGGCGTTCGCGGCGGGGCTTCCCTCGATGATACGGTCCACCAGGAGTCCGCTGACCGTGTTGATGCCGAGAGTTGCCGCCATATTAGGGTTCATTTCTGCCACTATGAGACCGGTCCAGACTCCCCTCACCTTGCCGTACTGCCTGACTTCATCCATGACCATCTTTGCGATATTGACCGGAATCGCGAATCCCATGCCGAGTGTCGTTCCGTCTTCGTCCGAGAAGATGAATGTGTTAATCCCGACGACCTCGCCGTTACTCGCCACGAGCGGTCCTCCGCTGTTGCCCGGATTTATCGCGGCGTCGGTCTGGATCATGTTCCTGAAGATCGCGTTGCTCTCGGGGTTGGATTTCACATCCCTGTTCAGGGCGCTTATTACGCCGACAGTGACGGTCGGTTGAGTATCGTTGAGGAGATAGCCAAACGGGCTGCCGATTGCGATGACCCATTCGCCGATCTCCAGATCGACCGATTCACCGAGCGGCGCGAAGGGAAGGCCACTTGCGTCTATCTTGACAAGCGCCAGATCGTACACGACCGAGGATCCTACCGGCTCGGCGTCCAACTCGTTGCCGTCGCTGAGTGTCACGACGATCTGTTCCGCGTCCCGGACTACGTGCTCATTCGTCATTATGTACCCGTTCTGACTGACGATCACGCCCGATCCGAATATCGAATACCGCTCCCTGTAGGCCCCTGGAACAGGTCTGTTGGAAAAGTATCTCTGAAATAGCCTGTGGTAGTTCAGGAATGGGTTGGGGCGAACGAGGGCCGTCCGCAGCGTCGTTATCGACACGACTGTCGGACTGACGATCCTCGTCGCTTCCGTGATTGCTCCGCTCCGCTCACGATCGATGTTCTCACTGATACGGCCGCCGGATATGGCAGAGCCGCCGCCCGTGCGGTCTCCGATCCTCATGAACATGATGATCGAAATCACGAGAAGAGCGACCGAGAGGCCGAACATCGCTCCCAGCATGTAAGGGAAAAACCTTTCCCAGCGAGATTCAAACGGTCTCACGAGCTTTCACTCCATTAGTACGGGGGTGATCATCTTCCCGGTTCAGGCCGGGATGCCAGTATCGCCATAAACGCGCGGACGTACACGTCCCGGGCGGGGCGTTACTTCTTCTGCACCTTCTCCCAGTCTTTCAGGAAGCTCTCGATGCCCTTATCGGTGAGCGGATGCTTGATCAACTGCTCGATGACCTTGAAGGGGATCGTCACAACGTCCGCTCCCATCATCGCCGCCTCGTAGACATGCTGAGCATGACGCACACTGGATACGATCACCTGTGTCGCAATCGAGTAATTGTTATAGATAGTCACCAGATCCCTGACGATCTCCATACCCGGATGGCCTATATCGTCGAGACGGCCCACAAAGGGACTGACATACGTGGCCCCCGCCCTGGCGACGAGAAGGCCCTGGTTTGCCGAGAAACAGAGGGTCGCATTGGTCTGTATGCCCTCCTTCTTGAACATCCCGATCGCCTTCACTCCCTCCCGGATACATGGCACCTTTATGATGATATTATCGGCGATCTTGCAAAGCTCTTTCCCCTCCTTCACCATCACTTCCGCTTCGAGCGATACAACCTCCGCGCTCACCGGACCGGGCACTACCGAGCAGATCTCTTTGAGGATCTCTTTGAACAATCCCTTTTCTCTCGAAAGCAGTGTAGGGTTCGTCGTTACTCCGTCGAGCACGCCGAGGGTGGCCGCTTCCCGTATCTGTTCCACATTTGCTGTATCGATAAAGAATTTCATATATCCGGTTCCTCCCTTAAGATCTATACTTCTGATAAATGATCCCGCCGAAAATTCCTAAAAAAGTATTATACATGGAGAAGCGGACTCACTCAACCGATTTTACCGCGATCGGAAGGAGTGGCGGCCCGGCGGTCAATAACGGACCTCGACCAGATAGAGGCCGTGAGGCGGCAGCGTGGGGCCCGCCGCGGTCCGGTCGCCGGCTTCCACTATCTCTTTGAGATTTAACGGCTTGTTCTTCCCGATCTCGAGGAGTGTCCCGGCCAGGGCCCGAACCATATTATGGAGAAAGTGATCGGCCGTGATGTGAAAGGTCAAGAGAGGCGGCGTATCGATTACACCGACATCTATCACCCTGCACCTCTTGAACTTACTCATATCCGCAGAAGAACAGAACGAGCTGAAATTCCTCTCTCCGGCGAGGCTTGCGGCCTCCCTCTGCATCGAGGCGATATCGAGGGGCCCGTCGTAAAGATAGAAGTATTTTCTCCACACGGCCGAACGGCGCCGGATGAATATATAGCGATAGCTCCTGCTCCTGGCGTGGAAGCGCGCGCTGAAAGAGAGCGGGACCTCCAGGGCTCCTTTGATCAGTACATCGCCGGGGAGCGATGCATTGACCGCTTTCGTCAACTCTCCGGCCGAGAGCCTGGTATCGATCCTCACATTGGCGACCTGGCCGGTGGCATGCACTCCGGCATCTGTCCTGCCTGCCCCCGTGACGAGAGTCTCCTCGCCGCCGAGTCTCTCCAGGGCACTGTAAAGCTCGCCCTGCACCGTTCTTCTGTTCGGCTGTATCTGCCAGCCGGAGAAATCGGTGCCGTCATATTCGATCGTCATCTTAAAGTTTCGCATAGACCCCCACCGCGAACAGTGCTACTGCGATCGCGCTGAACACGTAATCGCCGCCGGCCATCCGCAACCCTCCGTCCGTGCGGCGCGCACTCGTTGTATCGTACCGCCTCGCCGCAAGGGATAACTCCAACTCTTCGGACCTTCGCATGATTCCGACGACAAGCGCCCCGAGAAGCGGAACCGAATTGCGTATCCGCAGCACGGGACCCCTTCCGAATCCGCATCTGGCGCCCTGGGCGATGGCGAGACGCTCGACCTCCTCTCCCATCAGAGGCAGAAAGCTGAAAACGATCATGAGCATCAGGGAGAGTTCCCCTGTACGCACGCCCGCCCTCTCCAACGGCCTCATCCCCCGGATCAGGGCATCGGTCAGATCGACAGGATCGGTCACGGCGGTAAAGAGCCCCGCAAGAACGAGCAGATCGAATATCCGAACGGCCTGCACAAATCCCGACATCAGACGCTCCGGCACCGATCCGCTCTGCCGGAGAAGGACCAGATGCGCAACAACGATCAGAAGGGCAAAGAACAGAAATCTTCCCGCAACTTTGAGGTATCTTCCCATCCCCAACCCGGCGCCCAGGTAAGAGACGAAAAGGAGCACACAGGCCACGGCCGGCACGGCACGGTTTCGGAAGAGGAGCAGGCCGGCGATCAGCATCAGGAATACGATGAGCTTCGCCATCGGATGACGGCGGTATAGATATGTATCGCCCTCGACGAATTGAATACCTGGAATAGCCATGAGATCCTTCACTCGGCACGCGGGAAATATTTCACGAGAATCAACAGCGCCATCAAAAAACGGCGCCCGAATAGATTGTAATATGGAATCGATCTATCAGTCAAAGCAGAAGAGGGCGGCTGGGAACCGGCTCCTACCGCAAAAGGAGCATCTTGCGGGTCTCGTTGAGCTTTCCCGCCTGCAGACGGTAGAAATAGACGCCGGAAGGGATATCGCTGCCGCTGATGCCGCGCCCGTTCCAGACGACTGTGTGAGGGCCGGCCTGCTGCTCCGTGTCGACGAGACGGGCGACAAGCCTCCCGGCCGGATCGTAGACGGCAAGCAAGACCCTGCATTCAGAGGGGAGGATATACTCTATCGTCGTCGATGGATTGAAAGGATTCGGATGATTTTGACGGAGAACGAGCCTGAGATCCGGCACATGTATCGGTCCGGCCTCCAGGAGGAGCGTGCGCTCACCCTCATCGAACATCTCGACCCGGTAGATACATTCGGTGCCGGGAACGCAATCCGTGTCGACGAAAATGCAGGTGCGGCCCTTCACCGTAACGGCCGCATCGCGGATCTCATCGAACGACACGCCCCCGTCCGTGCTCCGAAACACGAAGAACACCCTCTCCCCCGGCTCCTCTATCAGGGCCCAGGTCAGCCTGGGATATATCCCTTCGAGATCTATCGAGCAGGCGGCCAGAAGGGTCGCTACCGGATCACCGTCCGTATTGATACGTGACGCGTATATGTCATAGTCTCCGTTCCGCCTGTCTTTCCACACCACGAACACCCCACCCGCTCCGTCGCTGATAGGTTCGGCGTCGCTCTGGTCATCGTCCGCCATGCAGATACCGGAGCCGTCAGGCGCCCATCGCATCATGCCCGAGGCGTCTACCCTCTGTGCATAGATATCGTAGTCCATCGCGACACCCGACCGCCAGTCGACCCAGCTCACGATCGCCCCGCCCGCTCCATCCGAAACGGTCCTTATATACCACTGGCTCCCGGACGCGGCACAAACGGCTACTCCGTTGTAGGACCAGAGTTCCGCGCCGTCCATGTCGATCCGCTGGGCATAGACATCTTCTCCGCTCGACTGGAAATCTCCCCAGGCGATGATAGCACCTCCTGATCCGTCTCCGATCATCGCCTCACACCACTGATTCTCCGGGGCTATACAGACGGCCACTCCGCCGGCCGGCCATAAACCCGCACCCGAACCATCCAGACGCTGAGCGTAGATATCGCAGCGGAAATTTCCATTTCGGTAATCGGTCCACGCGACAATCACACCTCCCGCATCGTCAGGGATGATAACAGGATCATACTGGGCCTCAATCTCCGCGCAGACGACGACTCCGCCCGCATCCCAGAGGGCCGCTCCAGCGGAGGATATCGACTGGGCATATATATCAAAACCGCCGCGGCCGTCCTGCCACGCCACGATCGCACCGCCTGATGAACAGGATGCGATGCAGGGTTCCTCCTGGCCTCCGGTCCCATTCGAGACGGAAACGCCGGATGCGGCCCAGAGAAGCAGCCCTCCAGCGTCGATGCGCTGAATCTCCACCTTGATATCTGATAATCCGTCACCCCAGTCGGTCCAGAGGACGATCGCCCCGCCACCCTCGGGGATGATCCCCTCCAGATACTGGTCGCCGGTTTTTGTGACGATGCCCACACCACCATTCACCCACTGTATAACTCCGTCTGAATCGAGACGCTGACCGTAGATATCGTAATTACCGTTCCGCCCGTCATTCCACACGACGATCGCGCCACCCGAGCCGTCCGTTACGATGAGCGGGTTGTTCTGGCCTCCGGTCTCATCGCAAACGACAATCCCCTGATCTCCCCACTTTGGGCGCCCCGCCGAATCGATCCTCTGAGCGACTATCCTGTAACCGCTGTCAGCATCCTCCCAGACAATGATCGCCCCCCCTGAGCCGTCTTGTGCAAGCCGGGCGTCCTTCTGGTCAAAGGGACCCGTATAGATTCCGAAACCATCCGCTATAAAGCCCGCCTCGATAGGTGTGACAATGGTCAACAGGGCGGCGGACGATACGAGAATAACAAGACGTATGACGCTTCTCATGGCAATCTACCCCACTATCAGTGATCACAGCACCGGGAATGTGCTCTTGAGCCGCTTTTGGAAATGACCCGTAACAACCTGATCATCTTAACTTTCGGAAACGCATTGTACCACAGTTTTTCCGATTGCTCAATCGTAATACGGCACCGAATATGCACGTATTTATAATACTCCTTGACATGACGGCCTTTATGGTGGCAGGAAAAAGTAACCTTGTATAAACCAGGAGGAAATATATGAGATCGATCCATGGGGTCCTTTCCGCTGCGCTATCAGCGCTTGTGCTCCTTCTCTTAGTATGCGACACAGCGTTCTGCGCGAGCAGGTATGACACTCTCCTGGGGACCAGATCGGGGAAGCAAAAGCTGACCGAGCTGGCTCGTATCGAAGAGAATAGGGCGCTTAATACCGAGAGACTCGTTCCTTACGCTCATGACCCGAATCCCCTCGTCCGCCTCAGGTGCGCCGAGGTACTGGGCCGGATAGGCGACCAGGCCGGCGTGCCGCTGCTCGCCGAGCTTAGCAAGGATCAGAACGAGGATGTAGCGAAGACGGCGATCTTCTCGCTCGGCCTCGTCGGAGGCAAGGATTCGGTAGAACCGCTGAAATACGCGCTCAAGAAGCGGGGGAAAAATATCAAGGTCGGGGTTCTCGAAGCGCTCAGCATGACGGGAGAACCGGAGGCGGCCGAACCGATAATCTCATACCTCAGCAATTTCAGCACCGCCCTGCGAGTAGCTGCCGCCGTCTCCCTATCGAGACTGGACGACTCTACTGCAGTGAGCGCATGCGGCACAGCGATATTCGATCCGGACCCCAAGGTCCTGGCCGGTGTCGCCTATACACTCGGTAGGTGTGAGGACAAAAGCCATGAGAACCATGTCCTCGACCTCCTCGAGAACGAGAATACGGCGGTCAAGATGCGCGCGGTGGAGGCGTTGGGACGCATGAAATCGAAAAAGGCCATAGATCCTCTGTTCGTCATGACCGGAGGGCAAGACCGCATGGTGGCCCTGAAAGCTGCCGAGGCGCTCGTCAGAATCGGTGACAAGAGATGTGCCCGGGCCCTTGTAGAGCTCCTCTCCTCCACCGATCCCTATATGCAGACGATCGCCCTGCTAGGACTCGAGAAGATCGATGAAGACGATACATTTGAAGCGATATTACCGCTGCTCGATTCGAAGTCTCTCATGGTGCGCCTCGCCGCGCTGAGGGCCGCCGGCGTGACTGGCGAGGACCAGTCGCGGGAACGTCTGCTCGCCGTCTACCGTAGCGGCACACCGATCGAAAGGATGACGGCGCTCGAGGCACTCAGCCTTGCCGGGGACAAGCAGGACCTGCCTCTGTTCGTCTCTGCGCTCACAGGCGGTGAAGATCCGCTCGTCCGCGAGGGGGCCGCCACTGCACTCGGGACATGGCACAAGGAAAAGGACCTCTACAAGGAGAATGAGGAGGGTAACAGACCGATCGACGCACTGTTCGGAGCAATCGGCGGGGATGACTGGGTCGTCGCCTCGATCGCCGCGGAGTCAATCGGCAAGATCGCCGAGAAAGAGACCATAGACGATCTTGTACGTCTCTACCCCAGGAGCTCCGAACGCGTGGACAGCGAACGGAAGCTCGCTGTCCTGGGCGCGATCGTCGCAATCGGAGAGAGAAAGACCGTCAGAGAAGAATCGGTCCCCTCTCTTCTAAAGTTCCTGAATGAGGCGAGCAGG
This sequence comes from Candidatus Krumholzibacteriota bacterium, assembly GCA_030667985.1. Lineage (GTDB taxonomy): Bacteria > Krumholzibacteriota > Krumholzibacteriia > Krumholzibacteriales > Krumholzibacteriaceae > DAOUUU01. Next base: position 28,349 of record DAOUUU010000004.1, on the reverse strand, counting down.
GATCCCGATCCGCGCATCGGGCAAGCCGCAGTTCAGGCGTCGAAGCAATTCAAGGGCTCTCTGAAAGCTCAGCCCTCAGGTCAATGGCCGCGCGGCGACCTTCCCTGGGGCGAACCCGCCCTGCCGATGGGTGAGCGGAAGATAAGAATAACGACCGGCCGTGGAGACATAGAGATCACCCTCTACGGCGACGACGCTCCCAATATGGTCCAGAGCATCATCACGCTCGCAAAGCGGGGATTCTACAAGGATCTCACGTTTCACCGTGTCGTTCCCGGATTCGTCATCCAGGGCGGATGCCCGAGGGGGGACGGCTGGGGAGACGCAGGGTACTTCTTGAGAAGCCAGTTCAACCTCCACAGGTACGAACGCGGCACCGTCGGCATGGCACACTCCGGAAAGGACACACCGGGCAGCCAATTTTTCATAACACACACACCGCAGCAGCACCTGAACGGGCGCTACACAGTGATCGGCAGGGTGACCAGCGGTATGGAGATAGTCGATGTGATCGAACGCGGCGATACATTCGATATCATCGTCGTGAAATGACCCGCGACCGCGACAGTGAAAAATTTATAGAAAATGGGAGGGAGCTTGAAGGAGACCTTCACGAGTAGATGGTCTTTGTTGCTCGCCGCCCTCGGCATGGCGGTGGGAACGGGAAATATCTGGCGGTTTCCGAGAGTGGTGGCCCAGAACGGCGGCGCGCCCTTTTTGATCCCATGGTTCCTGTTTCTATTTCTCTGGTCGATACCACTGCTCATCGTCGAGTTCGGAATGGGCAAGAAGACGAGGATGGGCACGATCGGAGCGTTCGGCTCGATGAATCCTCGCCACACTTGGATGGGCGGATTCGTCGGGATCTGCACGCTAGCCATCACATTTTACTACTGTGTCGTGACCGGCTGGTGTTTCCGCTACACGCTGGCCTCCCTCGTCGATCTCGCTGCCGTGGGAGCCGCGGGCGGAGGACTCTGGGGCGCCCAGACAATGGAGTTCTGGAATTCATTCACCGGATCGCTCTGGCAACCGGTTCTCTTTCATCTGTTCGCCGTGCTCTTCAGCTCCTGGATCATATATCACGGAGTGGTCAACGGCATCGAGAGGGCGAACAAGATCCTGATCCCCACACTCTTCACACTGCTCATCATCGCGGCCGTACGCGCAGTCACGCTTCCCGGGGCGGCCGACGGCCTCAACTATCTGTTCGAGCCCAAGTGGCGCGCCCTCCTGAACTACCGGGTCTGGCTCGAGGGATTGTCGCAGAGCGCCTGGTCGACCGGAGCGGGTTGGGGATTGATCCTGACCTACGCGGTCTATATGCGCAAGGACGACGACATCGTCGCGAACTCATTTCTGGCCGGTCTGGGCAACAACTCCGCCTCCCTGCTCGCGGCGATCGCGATCATACCGACGGTCTTCGCTATTCTCCCGGCCGAGCGGGCCATATCGGCCGTGACCGACACTGGACCCGTGAGCACGGGTCTCACCTTCATCTGGATCCCGAAGCTGTTCGAGGAGATCGCTGGAGGCAGGTTCTTTCTCTTCATCTTCTTCCTGGCCCTCTCGATAGCGGCCATGTCATCGCTGATAGCTATGGTGGAGCTGGGGACCAGGATCACGATGGATTTCGGTATGAGCCGGCGGAAGGGCCTTTTCCTGGTCGGCTCCGGCTGCTTTCTCTTTGGACTACCTTCGGCTCTGAACCTGCACTTCTTCCAGAACCAGGACTGGGTCTGGGGCATCGGCCTCCTTCTCAGCGGACTGCTCTTTGCCGCGACTATCATAAGCTACGGCGTTGAAAAGTTCAGGCGGGAGATGGTCGACTCGGCCGATAACGACTTCAAGCTGGGAAGGGTTTTCAATTTCGCGATCAAGGTATTGATACCGATCGAATTTCTGGCCATGATCGGTTGGTGGTTCACCCAGGCGATCCTCGTCTACGATCCAGACTACTGGTGGCATCCTTTGCGGGCCTTCAGCGTGGGCACGTGCCTGTTGCAGTGGGGGGGACTTATCATCCTGCTCCTGCTCTTGAACAAACCTATCAAGCGGCTGCTCTTCGAGAGGAAAACCATCGACATACACGCGGCGGGTGAGATGGGAAAGAGGGTGGAGTCATGACCGCTCAGGCGATCGCCTTTATGATAGTGATCTGCTCCCTCGTCTGGGGCGGATTCATAACGGTTGTCTCTTTGGTCTGGAAGATAGAAAAACGCAAGGCGCGCTCACGAAAGCCCTGAGAGCACTTTTCTGTGAGCCTCGAACGCGATGTCGGGGAGCCGTTCCAGGGGAAAGAACGCGGCCCCGTCGGCGTCATCGCCCGGTTCGAGCGTGCCGCCGGTGATCCTGCCATTGAACAGAACCAGGATAGTATTGCCGCGTGGATCGTCGAAGCACGATTCGGCGGCATGGAGGCCCGTTAGCTCGACCTCGAGCCCGGTCTCCTCGAGGGTCTCCCGCACCGCGGCCTCCCTCATATCCTCCTCATACTCTATGAATCCGCTCGGGATGACCCACTTTCCCTTGTATGGTTCGAACCGCCGCTTGACCAGGAGCACTCCCTCGTCGGTCAGGATGAGAACACCGACCGCCGAAGATGGATTCAAGTACTGGATGAAACCGCATCCGCCGCACTTCATGCGGCGGCGCCCGCCCTCATCGAACGGCGCCAGCACCGCCCCGCACATCGGGCAGTGCGAGAATTCCATGGCCATGCCTTATGACTCTCCTTCTTTCGCTTCTCCCTGATACCGCAGGATATGTAGTCTCCACTCTCTGTCGACGACGGGGAAGTCCTCACCGTAGAGATCCTTGAAATGCACATTGAAAGCGCCCGAATCCTCTATGCCGTCCGTACGCCTGTAGAGTTGCATAAAGGTCTCCATGCCGTACTTGTCGATCAGATATGTACAGAACGAGCCCCAGGCCGGGATTATGATCTCCCCGTCGGCTTCGTTTATCTCCTGCACGGTAAGCACCTTGAAGAGCGGAGGTATCTTGAGCTCCATCAGGTAGGTCTTCGAGTAGAGATGGAGATCCTGGCCGAACCAGTTCCCTATTAGAGCAAAGACGATACCCTCACCGATACCGTATGGGGGGTATCCAAAGTGCGCCAGGAGCAGGTGGATAACGATATGGTCCTCATACTGTTCGGTCGTATGGAGTTCCTTACGCTCCCAGAGAGCCCTCTGATGACCCTTGCGTATGCCGAGGATCTTCTGAAGCTGATCCTCGGACGGGTAATAGAAATATTTCAATTTTTCCTCGACCTTGATGCCGAGGCGCTTGGCGTAATCCTCTATGAGAGCCGTCTCTCTATCTATGGCCTCCTTCGGCATGGGATTACCCTCGAGAAAATAATATGTGATATACTTGCTGTCCTTGCTCTTCCATGGAATCGGCTCCTCGATAACAAGTTCGATATCATCGAAGAACATGAATCCGGTCTGCGAGTTGATGACTCCTATTTCCGCATAATAGGCGTTTCGAGGCGCTCTCACCGTTCTCTTGTCAATCGACCAGTGAGTCGATTCCCGCCTGCTCGGCGTAAGCGCGTCGGCATACCCGCGGTCATTGATCCTATTGCCATCGCGATCGAGAAAGTTGACGAAGATGTTCGCCCGCCGTTCCTGTCCATCGTTGAGCTTGACGTTTTTCGAACTCATGGCGCCGGAGAAGGTGGTCATGTAATCTGGAATGATCGGCACGCGCTGGACCAAAAGATACCACTCGTCCGTATTGTAAACACCCCTGATATAGAAGGAATAATTCTCCGTATTCTTCTGCTCCGAGGATCTGCCGTAATAGACCCTATTCTCCCCCTCCTCCCCGTACATCCTCAGCTCCCAGTCCCTCGGTACATCGCCGATCCATTGCTCGAATGAAGAATTCTTTACCAGGTTTACTCCGATCGGAACATCGGGGAGTTTCTCGTCTTTTGAGCCACATCCCAAAAGAGAGAGAACGAAAAGGCCCAGGCTGAGCAGCATTATAGATCTGATATTCATCGATGACATCGATTCCTCCTTTTATGTCTTGTTTGTACACATACAACACCGTATCCGTTCCAGAGTGTTTTCACGTTAAAACGAGCCCGCGGACCGGCGCTTTGACAGCGGATCCACTCCCTTGGGCTACACGCTCCTCAGAAACTTGGCGGTCGCCTCGGGTAATGTCGTATTGATGTAAACGCCGGTTCCTAGCTCGAATCCCGCCGGCGTCGTGAGGCGGGGAATGATCTGCACGTGCCAGTGATAGTACTCTTCCCCCTCCTCCCCCGAGGGCGCGGTCCGGATGACGAGGTTGTAAGCAGGATTCGAGAGCCCCCTGTAGAGCTTCTCCGAAACCCTGTTCAGCACCCTGGCAAAATCCTTGAGCTCCGAGTTGTTCACTTCTCCGTACGTCGCCCTATGCTCCTTCGGGAGTACCCATGTCTCGAACGGGACCCGTGCTGCGAAAGGCTCTATGACAAGAAACCGGTCGTCGTCGATAACGACGCGCGACTTCTCCTTTATCTCCATCTCTATCATCCTGCAAAAAACACAAGCTCCGTGATCGTCGTAATACCTCGTCGCGGCCTCTAGCCTGTGCCGGATGTGTAACGGCACGACCGGCGTCGCCACTATCTGTGAGTGCGGGTGTTCCAACGATGTACCCGCCGCTTTTCCGTTGTTTCTGAATATCTTGATCAACTTGAAACGTTCGTCTTTTGTCAGGTCAACGTAACGCTCCCTGAATGCTGTGACGATCTCTGTCATCTTGCGGTCGCTGTACTGACCAAAGGAGAGGTTGTGCACCGGCGTCTCTATCACGACCTCGTGTTGTCCCACCCCTTCCATGCTCCTGAAGAAATCCGAATCCTCTTCCCTGACCGCTTCGCCCTCTGGTACAAGCGCCGCGAATTTGTTCGGGACCACCCTTAGACTCCAGTCGCCGTTCTTCGTTTTCTTCGACATGATCTCAGGCGGCGTCAGCTTCTCGTTCCCTGTACAGAAGGGACAATCCTCGTCATGCTTCGGAAGCTCTATCGCTCGGGCGTCATCTTTCAGGAAATCCTCGGGGCGTTTGGCCCTTTCGGTAGCGATGATGACCCATTCCTTCGTAGCCGGGTTCTGCCTTATCTCGGGCATATTCTTCTCCCTCTGATGCTTCGCCCTACTCCTTCTTGAATCCCTTAAAGAGCCGGGCCATCTCTATAAACCTCAGTTGAACTAGATCGTTCACGGAATCCTTCGAGTACCTTCCGCTCTTCAGCATCCTGCCGCCCGAAACGCCGGTCAGGAGCGAGATCCCCTCGTCGACGTTTTTGATAGGATAGATATGGAACTTACTCTTGCCGACAGCCTCGACGACTTCGTCATTGAGCATCAGGTCCCGCACGTTCTGGTGCGGTATGATGACCCCTTCGGTTCCTTTTAACCCCCGCGCCTTGCAGACCTTGAAGAATCCCTCGATCTTCACATTCACGCCGCCGATAGGCTGGATCTCCCCCTTCTGGTTTATCGAGCCGGTCACGGCCAGATCCTGGCGCAGAGGCAGCTCGGAGATGCTCGAAAGTATGGCGTACAGCTCGGTCGAGCTGGCGCTGTCCCCATCGACACCTCCATATGACTGCTCGAAGCAGAGGCTCGCGCTCATCACGAGCGGATGCTCGCCGCCGAATTTACCCCTCAGGTAGCCGGCCAGGATGAGCACTCCCTTGTTATGTGTACGCCCGCTCATATCGGCTTCACGCTCTATGTTGATGACCCCCGAGTTTCCGAGGGACGTGCGGGCCGTGATGCGTGACGGCCGGCCGAACATATAATCTCCCATATTGTAGACGCTGAGCCCGTTCACCTGTCCCACCACGGCGCCTTTCGTATCTATCATGAGCGTCCCGTCGTCGATACGCTCCTGAATCTTCTCTTCCATCAGGTTTGCCCTCTTGACCCTCGCGTCGAAAGCCTTCTGTACATGTTCCCGTTTGACGTTCTTGCTCTTTTCGCTGCGGGCCTGAAAATCGGATTCGCGTATCATATCGGCTATCTCGCTGAATCTCGTCGAGAGCTTGTTCTGCCTTCCCGCCAGACGGACTCCGTACTCGACGATCGCCGCCACTCCGCTCCTATCGAAGCAGGACAGCTCCTCACGGTCGCAGAGGGTACGGATGAAACCCGCGTACTGCTTGATAACACCAGCTTTGTTGTCGACCTCCCGGTCGAAATCGGCCCGTATTTTGAATATCTTGCGGAACTCGTCGTCGTGCGCCTGGAGCATGTAGTACAGGTAAGCGTCACCGATGAGCACTATCTTCACCTTCACCTGCATCGGTTCGGGCTTTAGGGCGGAAGATCCCATGAGCGTCCATGGATCGTAGCTCTGGATCACCGCCTCCGCGCTCTTGAGTGTTCGTTTCAGAATCTTCCAGACACCAGGCTCGATAAGGGTATCGAGAGCGTTCATCACGAGGTACCCGCCATTGGCTCTGTGGAAGGAGCCGGCCTGTATACTCATGTGATCCGCCTTCACCATGCCGCCGAACGCGAAGTCGCGCTCGATGGCGCCGAAGACATTCCTTAAGCTCGGAAAGTTCTCGATGATCACGGGAGGAGCCTTTGTCTCCGAGTTATCAACGACGATATTGACTCGAAACTCCCTGAAAGGATCCTCTGCAGAGCCGGGATCTGTCAGAGCCACCTTCGACTTGGTCTCCTCTTCCCCGTCGTTGGGGCGGAAGAGATCAAGCTTGTTCATGAAGGCGTTCTCGAAACCAGCCAATGCCTTGGTGAGCGCTTCGTTCTTGTGCCGTTGTGTGATCTCCTGGATCAGGTCGTGCACGAGCGGCTGAACCGTCTCGCGGTCGAGCTTCTCCATGATCCTCTGCAGCTCCCTCTCCAGGTCCCTCACCTGCGTATACACATTCGCCATCTCTTCGTTGAGCTCGATCGCCGTCTCCTTGAGCTCTTCGATACGCTTCTCGGGAAACTTCCCCTCCTCCACTAGCTGGGTCAGCTGCGCAAAGTTCATCGCGTTGCCGTCTATCGTCGGTACGAGCTCCGGTTTGATGATCGGGCCGACCTGTATGCGGATCATCGTAAAGCCCTCTTTGTTGATCCTCTCTTCAAAGGTGCCGATAATCGCCCTCTGCTTCTCCTGTATCTCCTCGATGAGCTCCTTGCGGCGCTCCTTGTAGTAATCACTCTCGAAGACGGCCGGTATCTTCTGCAGCAGATCGAATATCAGATTGTCCATATCGGCCGCGAGCTTTATGCCGTGACCCGCTTCGAGCTCTATGCATGTGGGCAAATTCTGATTCTTGAAACTGTTCAGGTAGCATATATCGGGCGGGATCGGCTCCTTCCTCTCGAGCTGCTCGAGAAGACGCTTGATCGTAGTAGTGCGACCGGTTCCCACGAGGCCCGTGATGAAGATGTTATAGCCCCTGTGCTCGAGCTCGAGCCCCATCTTGATCGCCTCGAGCGCGCGGTCCTGCCCGATGATGTCGATACACGGCTTGATATCAGCCGTAGTCTTGAACTTCAACAGCTTTGCCGGACAAGTCCAACGAAGCTTGCTAACGGGCAATTCCTTTATTTTTGATACTTTGCTCATCTCACAGCCTCCGCGTATCGATCATTGATTGTTGAATTTCAGCAATATCGCACTATACTAGACGAAATGAAGCCCGAAAAAAAGCATAAAGTACTCTTCCTCTGCACTGGTAACCAGGCGAGGAGCCAGATGGCCGAAGGGCTTCTCCGAGCCTGTTCCGGCGGCTCAATGAATATAGTGAGCGCCGGCTCGAGGCCGAAGGACGCTTTGCACCCGCTTGCCGTCAAGGCCCTTGCTGAGATCAAGATCGACATCGCGGCGGCCGAGCCGAAGGATGTAAAGCGATTTCTCGGCGAGGGCTTCAATTACATCATCACTCTCTGCGACAACGCGAGGGACGAGTGCCCATATTTTCCCGGCGATGCGGTGAGGATTCACTGGAGCCTGACCGATCCTGCGGCGGTCACCGGCAGTAAAGAGGATCGGATATCCGCTTTCAGAGCGATCAGGGACGAAATCTCCCGTCGGATCGATGATTTTCTGGATGGGATTACCGGCAGATCGGATTAGTCGAGCCGCTTGAGGATCATCAATGTAGCGTCGTCCCGCCACTTATCCTTGCCGCCAAACTCGTCCAGGTGCTTAAAGAGGCGGTCGATGATCTCACGTGCTTCCCTCTTCCTGTTCTTCTCTACGAACTCCACTAGACGCTCCTCGCCGAAGATCTCGCCGTCCGCGTCCACACGCTCGATGACCCCATCGGTAAAGAACACCAGCACATCCTCCGGGTCGATAAAGGCAAACCCGCGTTTGAAGATCGTATCCTTGATCGGACCGAGAATCGTCCCTCCGGTGGCGAGCGGCTCGACCGAGTCCTTTTTGATCAGATAGGGAGGTGGATGGCCCGCGTTCACATAAACGAAGGTCCCGTTTCTCTCCAACTCCCCGTAGACAAGCGAGATAAACTTGGTTGAAAGGCGGCTTCTGTTGATCACACGGTTCAGCTTGTGTATCACACCAGATATCTTGAGCTCGTGCTCCATTCCCATTCGTAGGCCTGTCACCACATCGCGCGCCACAAGCGCTGCCGGCAAGCCGTGACCGCTCGCGTCGCCTATTGCGAGGCCCAGAACGTGGTCGGCGAGGTCCTGATAATCGAAGAGGTCCCCACCCACGAGCTCGGCCGGAATAGAACGGCCTGATATATCGTACCCTTCGAACTCCGGATCCTTGATGGGAAGCAGGCTCCGCTGGATCTCATCCGCCTCCTCGAGGTCGGCGCGCAGGCGGCTCGTCGATCTGCTGAAGTTCAGGGTGCTTCGGATCGTGTTAAGACTGAATTCGAGCGTCTCGCGCACCCACTCGTCGTCCAGCATGAAGATGAGCAGATACTCGTCCTCTTCGCCTACCAGGACGGCCACGCTGTTGTTGCCCCATGGAGGGACGATCGTATCTGTGAAGATGTAGCTCTTGTGCTGAGCGAGAAGATCCATCGCCTCTGAACCGAGGTAGATAGTGGCGGGGCTCACCGAGTCGCATTGGCCTACAGGTCTATTCACGAGCCCGAAGAAGCCGACCCGACGCCTGTAGAAACAACCGTTTACGATGCCGAGGTCGCTCCCGAAGGAACCGACCAGCTCCTCGAGCACGAGTGAGACGAGCTCCTCTGTCGAGGCCCCCTCCTCTATCCGCAACAGTAGAGCGTCGAGCTTCCGGTAAAAGGTCTTGGGATGAAATGTCGCTTTGTCCGCCATTATTGCTCTCCCAGTCGAAGCGGGTCCAGTATGCCGGATCCAGCGCCCGGCTCCCCACAATCGATGGTAAGAATAATCGCTCTACGCTAGTAGCGCAAACATAAAACACCACTTAACGTTAATCTAATCTCGGGATTTATCATTATATAGGATGGAGCGGCAAGCGTTGGAACTCGGGCCGCTCCAGGCGGGTTTACACTTTACGGGGGTTAAAACCGGTATTATAATGATATGATGCAAAAGCACTCTTACACAGCAAAGGCAGGGCAACATGTTGGACAGAAGGACATTCCTACAGATACTGGCTGGCGGCGCGGCGGGCAGCCTGCTGTCGATTGATAGCCTCAGGGCCTTCACGCTCGGCCAGGCGGATAAGATCAACATGTCGATCGTCAAGGGGACCGATATCGCGGCGACGACGAGAAAGGCGGTCGAGCTGCTGGGAGGTATGGGCTCTTTCGTTTCGAAGGGCGACGTGGTCTTCGTGAAACCCAACATTTCGTGGGACCGGGTGCCCGAGCAGGCCGCGACGACCAATCCGCTCGTCGTCAGCACCGTCATAGAGATGGCCAGGGAGGCCGGAGCCAAGAAGGTCCTGGTCGCCGACAATACCTGCAACGACGCCCGTCGGTGCTACAAACGGAGCGGTATACAGGACGCGGCGAAGAAGGCGGGAGCCGATGTCGGCTTCATGGAGGATCGCAAGTTCAAAAAGGTGAATCTAGGCGGAGAGGTGCTAAAGGAGTGGGAGGTCTACGGGGACGTCATCGAGGCGGACAAGATTATTAATATTCCGATCGCGAAGCACCACGGGCTATCCGGCCTCACCCTCTCGATGAAGAACCTGATGGGGCTGATCGGCGGAGCGAGAAACCGCCTGCACCAGAAGCTCCCCGAGAGCTGTGTCGATCTCGCCGCCTACTTTAAACCCACACTCAACATATTGGACGCGAACAGGATACTCACCGCCCGCGGTCCGGCTTCGGGAACGATGAAGGACGTCAAGAAGCTAGACACTGTCGCCGCGAGCACGGACCCTGTCGCGATAGACGCCTTCGGCGCCACCCTCTTTGGCAAAGATCCAGCCGAGTTCGAGCATATAAGAATCGGCGCGGAACGCGGCCTCGGCACGGCCGATTTTCTGAACATGGGCCTCAAAGAAATCAGCCTGGGATAGACTGAATGAAAAACCTTCGCCGGACATCACAGATCTTGTTTCTCGCTTTCTTTATCGTCCTCTTCATACAGACCGAGTACAAGGGGAACAACGAGCTCGGTATGCCGGTCAAGCTCTTCCTCGATTTCGATCCTCTAATCGCATTGAGCTCGTTGCTCGCCGCCCACAAGGTCCAGGCGATGTTCCTGCTCTCTCTGGTCGTCGTCGTTCTCACGATTTTCCTGGGCAGGTTCTTCTGCGGGTGGGTTTGCCCCCTCGGAACGCTCAACACGATCGTCGGATGGTTCAAGATGAAGCGGGCCCAGCCGATAAAGAACGAGGGACGCTTCCCTGGCCTGCGGCCTATTAAATATTACATCCTGGCCTTCGTTCTGGTAGCGGCTGTCTTCGGATGGAACACGGCGGGATTTCTCGATCCCATCTCGCTTACGATCCGCTCATTCGCCATCGGATACAACCCGGTCGTAAACAAGATGGTGCGCGCCATCTTCGACTTCAACTACTCGCTCGGAATCCCCGGTATAAGCCCGGCGCTCGACACGCTCTACTCGGCAATGATCGGGACGGTACTCGCATTCGAGCAGCCCGTCTTCAGACAGACGATATTCATCGGCCTGATCTTCACCGTGATACTCGGCCTCAACCTTCTGGCGCCGCGCTTCTGGTGCCGCTACCTCTGCCCATTGGGAGGGCTCCTGGGCTTGATCGGATGGAAGCAGATGGCGGCGAGGGTCGATGTAGACGGTCACAAGTGCATAAGCTGCAGGAAGTGTACAGTCGCCTGTCAGGGGGACGCGACGCCGTTTCCAACGGGTGAGTGGGCGAGCCGTGAGTGCCTCGTATGCTACAACTGCCGGGAGGTCTGCCCCGCCGATGCGATCAGGATACATGCTACGACAAAAGTGACCGGCACAGGCAATGTCGACCTCAGGCGGCGCTGGATCGTAACGAGCGGCGCCTGTGCACTCGCAATGGTACCGGCGGTTAGTATCGGGATCGCTAGCAAGCGTCCCCACCCGCTTCTTATCAGGCCACCCGGCGCTCTGCCAGAGAAGGAGTTTATACGCACGTGCGTAAAGTGCGGCGAGTGCATGAAGGTCTGTCTCACCAACGGCCTTCACCCCACCTTCATGGAGGCGGGGCTCGAGGGAATGTGGACGCCTGTACTGGTCCCTGTTCTAGGCTACTGCGAGTACAACTGCAATCTCTGCTCGCAGGTCTGCCCCACAGGAGCGATCAGGAAGGTCACAGTCGAGGAGAAGCAGGAGTTACGTATCGGCCTCGCGATGTTCGACAAGAACAGGTGCATCCCCTACGTCTACGGCCGCAACTGCATCGTCTGCGAGGAGCACTGCCCAGTGCCGGAGAAGGCGATCCAGTTTATCGAGGAGGAAGCGGTCGACGAGGAGGGGAATCTATTTATACTCAAGAAGCCAATCGTAAAGCCCGCCCTCTGCACCGGCTGCGGCATCTGCGAGAACAAGTGTCCAGTCATAGACCTACCAGCCGTGCGTGTCAGCTCGATCAACGAGAGCCGCAGCGAAGACAACCAACTCTACCTCGAGCTTTAGATCCTCACTCAGCACTAGCATTGAATTTTACTATGATATTAATGCTGCGATGTGCCGTTCGGCCGACTCGGCGAGGGCGTCGAGGTCGTAGCCTCCCTCGAGCATCGATACGATCCTTCCATCGCAGTGACGCTGCGCACAACCTTTAAGCATCGTCGTCATCGTGCCGTAGAAATCACTCGAGAGGATCGTTCCAGATAACGGATCTTCCCCGTGACCGTCAAAGCCGGCCGACATCAGAATGAACTGCGGTTTGAACTCGTCGAGAGCGGGAATCACGGTCTTTTCGAAAACCTCCAGGTATTCCGAATCCCCCGCTCCAGTGCCCATGGGGATATTCAGATTGAAACCGGTACCACTTCCCGTGCCCACCGTCTCTGCGTGGCCGGTGCCCGGATAAGGCGGAAACTGGTGGAGGCTGATGTACTGGACCCTATCGTCTTCGATGAAGATGCTTTCTGTGCCGTTTCCGTGATGGACGTCCCAGTCTACTATCGCGACGCGATCGAGACCTTGCGCTTCGACGAGATCTGCGGCGGCGACAGCTATGTTATTAAATATGCAGAAACCCATTGCGCGGTTCCTCTCGGCGTGATGGCCGGGAGGCCGCACTGCGCAAAAGGCGCTCGAGAGCTTTCCGTCCAGCACGAGCCTTGCAGCCTGCACGCCCGCTCCAGCGGCATGGAGAGCGGCGTCTATAGATGCGGGCGTCGCCACCGTATCGCCCCAATCGAGGACGACCGCCTGGTCGATCTCTAGTGAAAGGATACCCTTAACGTATTCCTGGTCGTGTACGCGTTCGATCCAGCTCAGCTCGGCCGGCTCCGCCTCTATGAACTCGAGGGAACCGGCGACTGGGCTCGCCTTGACCCCCTCCCAGATTGCAGTTAGTCGCTGCGGGCTTTCTACGTGCGTGTAACCCTCGAGGTGCTTTACGAAGAGATCGTGATATATATATCCGACCATTACTGATCCCCCTGCACACAGCCGGTCATCGGAACGAAACGGACGCCGATCAGGCCCCTCTTTTTGATTTCGTCTCCATGTTTTGTCACGAGCTCCAGATACTGCTCGTACCTGCCGACCGGCACTATCATACGCCCGCCCTCGGCGAGCTGTTCTATGAGTAGGTCGGGCAGATGCGCCGGAGCCGCCGTCACCATGATCGCATCGTATGGCGCGTGCTCGGGCCAGCCCAGAGAGCCGTCCCCTGTCTTGAAGTGGATATTCGTGTAGCTGAGCTCAGTAAGGAGTATCTTCGATCTCTCGGCGAGCTCCTCGACGATCTCGATCGTGTAGACTTTGGCTGCGACCTCGGCCAGCACAGCTGTCTGGTAGCCGCAACCGGTACCTATCTCCAGCACGCGGTCCTCAGGACCTATTCCTAGTGCTTCGGTCATATAGGCGACTATGTATGGCTGGGATATCGTCTGGCCGCATCCGATAGAGAGCGGGCCGTCGTAGAAAGCGAGATCGAGGTCTTTTTCGCGCACGAAGCGTTCGCGTGGAACCTTGCGCATCGCTTCCAGCACCCGGCCGTCCTTAACACTCCGCGTGACGAGCTGCTGTTTCACCATCGCCGCGCGCTTCTCGTCCGGATCTCCGACCTTTTCGCCCTTCATGAGAGCATCTCTCGGATCATGCTTTCCGCCTCATCGAGTGCTTGCTCGAGTCCTTTTCCGCTACCGCCTCCGCCCTGCGCGTAGTCCCCTCCTCCTCCCCCCTTCATCCCGGCGATGGAAGCGCTGCGCTTGAGAAGCTCGCCCATATCGAGCGGAACATCTTTGGAGCAGGCGAAGATGAGCGATGGCTTGGGCGCCGCTGCGGCAAAGAGGACGATTGTCTTACCTTGCCCGCGCACCTCGTTCGCCGTCTCCCTCAACGCTCCCGCATCCTCATCATCAAACAGGCGCTTCACGACACAGTAATCGCCGATCGTGGCCGTAGGCTGCGAGAGCTCGGAAGCGCGGAATCGTGCTAGCTCGGTGCCGAGCTCCTCAATCCTTTTTCTGTGAGTCTTGTTCTCGTCTGAGAGCTTGTCGATGACACACTCCAGCTCGGTCCAGTCGGTGCTGAAACGTCCGGCTAGAGCTGATAGCATAGCGTGCTTGCCTGCATAATCATAGAGCGCCCTCCCACCGCAGACGAACTCGATCCTGGGACCCCCCTTGACCCGCTCGACACGCAGTATCTTGATTATTCCGATCTCGCCCGTCGCCTTCACGTGCGTCCCGCAACAGGTGGAACGGTCGAGCTCCGATATCTCGACGATCCTGACCTCTTCCACGTCATCGGGCAGGCGCGACCTGACATCGCCGCTTGATATCTTCTCGTACTCGTCCCTGCTCACCGTCCTGTCCGCTATCGATATGTTCTTCCAGATGAGCTCGTTGCATCGCTGTTCGACAGACGAGCACTGCTCCTCTGTGACCGATTCGCCGCCTAAGTCTATCGTGCAGGTACGCTCTCCCAGATGAAAGCCGATCGTACGGAGCCCGTGATCGTCGAGAAATACACGGGAGAGTAGATGCTGCCCCGAGTGCTGCTGCATGTGATCGAAGCGGCGCTTCCAGTCGACCTTGCCTTCAACCTTATCACCCCCTGTGAAACTCCCATCGACTACATGCATAACTCCCCTGTCCGTCTCCTGCACGCCGCTGACCTCTTGACCGTTCAGGGCGCCTCGGTCCGCTGGCTGCCCGCCGGATTCGGGGTAGAAGAGGGTCTCATCGAGGTAGACGCCCGCCTTTCCTTCATCCAGGGCAACAACCTCACGAACTGTTGATTCGAATTCGACCCGGTAGGAATCGGTCAGGAACTGTCTCTCCTCACCTGTCATAACTATACCTCTCCTGATGAGAGAACCGGTCAGCGGTAGAAGACAAAGCCTACGAGACCCGCGACCGCGATCAGATAGATCGGATGGACCTTGAGGTAAAAGACTACAATAAACGATACGAACGCCAGAAGGAATGTATCCCATGTGAATACGGCCCGCGGCGCGAGGTGAGCGACGGTTACCATCAGAAGTCCTATGACGACCGGCCTCACGCCACGGATGATCCCCTGGACACTCGGTACATTACGATATTTGTAGTAGAACGTGGTCAGGATCAGGATAAAGATGGTCGAGGGCAGGAGCATTGCGACGATCGCCGCCGCCGCTCCACCGGGGCCTCCCGTTCGAAGCCCGATACAGAGCGCCATCTTGGTAGCGATCGGGCCAGGCAGGGTATTTGCCATCGCGAGCGCGTCGATGAACTCCTCCGCTGTCAGCCAGCCTTGATTGCCGACAACCTCTTTCTCTATCAGAGGAATCATCGCGGGGCCTCCGCCGTAGCCAAAGAGCCCCACCTTGAGAAACGAAAGAAAGATCGACCAGTAGATAGCCATGCGGCAAGCCCCGTTTCCGGTCAAAGCCCGTGCGGCGCTGCAGATGCACCGACCGAGGGGGATTGTATAGGATAACTGATGAGGTGACAATCGATATTCTGTCCCATATTAGATGCTCCGCGCGCAGTTTGCTTCTGTCCGACAGTTGGATACACCACCGGTAGCCTGACAGGGAGAAACAGATTGACCGGCCCATGCGCCGCCGGTATCTTGTTATCAATCGAAAGCGAGGACATTTATAATGGTATCTGCCAACCGCATAATATATTGCTTTATCGCAACAGCGCTCCTGCTCGTCATGCCCATGGACGCTGTATCTGATGAGGCTTCACCCTTTGATCCAGATCTTTCCCAGCAAACAGAAGCTGTCGCGTCCACACTCCAGGATCAGCCGGTCGACAAGACCGTAACGAAGATATCGATCGTCGGCGGTCACAACATTAAAAGAAGCATCGTTCTGAGCAGGTTCGGAATCGAGCCGGGCGACACATTCAACCCCGATATTACCGAGGAGGGCCTCGAGCGCGTCGCTGCACTCTCAGGTGTGAAATCGGCATTTCTCCGCGTACTTCCCGACCGGCAGGGCGGAGGCATCGAGCTCGCAATCGTAATTAGCGACGAGGTCACACGTATCGTCAGGCCAGCTTTGAGCAGGGCACTGACAAACGATTGGTCCTTCGGCGTCTACTTTGAAGATAAGAACATACGCGGGATGAACGAGGATCTCCGGGCGAAACTTCTTCTAGGAGGAGCCTTGATCGTACAGGCCTCCTTCCTCAAACCCTGGTTCATGGAACAGCCCTATGTGGGCGCTGGGCTCGCGGTCTCATACGCGGACTATGACTACCCATATCCCGATTACGGACGTTTGCTCGTAGACAAGCGCGTAAGACGATTCGGAGCTGGCGCCGAGATCCGCATCAACCTGACAGATTATCTGCACCTGTCGCTAAGACCTGGCGCTGACATCATCGATGTAGCCGACACCATGGCCTACGATGAGACGGTCCCCCCCACACCGAGCGGCACATTCACGACCTTCGAGGCCGCGCTGATGGTCGACTTTCTAGACAGGGACTTCTACCCCTCTCGCGGTTTCATGATAACGGGGGGCAGGAAGGACTGGGGGATAATCCAGGGAAACTCAGAGATCAAGAACTTCCGCTACTGGGCATGGGGAAACGGGTACTACAAGCTAGGGAAGGTCATCGGTGTACTGCGCTCGAGGGCTGAATTCACGAAGGGCGGTAATGTACCGCTCCTGCTGCTGAGCCACCTCGGCGGCGAGGGAACCATCCGCGGTTATGATTTCGGTGTGCTGAGCGGGACAAACAGCATCCTTGTAAACTCCGAGCTGCGGCTGCCGATAAACTTCGAGACTCTGGACGACCCTAACAATCCCCTCATCTTAACGGACTTCCACCTCTTCTTCGACAGCGGCGCCTGCTGGAATTCCTCCCAGACCTTCGACCAGGAACTCCTCCACAGCGGTTTCGGCTGCGGTATGAATATCATACTTGTCAAGAAGGGCATACTCACCGTCGACTACGCATGGCAGATGCAGACAAACGGTGTCTGGTCCGTTAACGCGGGTTTCTTTTTCTAGAATATCTACTCTAAACGCCTGAACGCACCGAGCAGGAGCACGGCAGCGAGACTGACCGCGACCATGACGAAATAAGTCATGTGCCCGTGTCTGCAGAAGAAGGATAGCTTCTCGCTGCGGTAACTGCGTGCGAGTATCATTCCCTGCTTATCCAGCCCCACCTTCGCTGATATCCTGCCTGTAGGGTCGACGACCATCGATATACCCGTATTGGCAGCGCGGTACAGGGGCACACGGTTTTCCACCGCCCTCAGGATCGCAAGCTCGGCGTGCTGTTTGGGGCCCCTCGTACTGCCGAACCAGCCATCGTTCGTGATGTTGACGAGGACATCGGCGCCATTCAGAACATAGTCCCTGGCGAAGTAGCTGAACGCCGACTCAAAACATATCAGAACGCCAAACTTGCCCACTCCGGTCTCGAAGCGGACTGGGTCCTTGCCGGGAAGAAAGTTCGCCTGACCGAAATCTATCTTGCTCAGGACCGGAAAGAACTGACTGAGCGGTATCCGCTCGCCGAACGGGAGCAGGTTCATCTTGTTGTAAGTCGCCTGCAGATCGCCGTCGCTTTCGAAGAGGCTGGCGGAGTTGTAGGCATGCCATTCACCGTCGAGCTCGATGTGATCGACGTGGCCGGTCAGGATGTCCACTCCATCACGCAAAGCAGCGAGCCTCATGCGCTCGCGATAGAGGGTGGCGAACTTGAAGGATATTGGCGCCGCCGTCTCGGGGAAGATGACAAGTGTCGCATCCATATCCGCGGCGTCATGGGCAAGCCTCTCGATCTCTGTGAAGATGGAATCGCGGTACTCCGGTTTCCACTTTATAGCGAGATCGAGGTTGGGCTGTATGATGACTGCCGTTCCGCCCAGCGCGCGGCCGTTCGATTCGACGCGTTTGATCTCGGCAGCTCCCCAGACCAGGTGCCCCACAACGACGATCAGCATAAGGGTGAGCGAGAAGGCCCTGATCCGTTTCGAGCGCATGAATAGCAGACCAGCGATCAGCAGGTTCACCGCCACGATGACAAATGACAGACCGAAGGGTCCGTATATAGAAACTCCCTGTATGGCCACAGGATGGGCGGCGAGAGAGCCAGAGATAAGACCCCATGGGAAACCGAGCTCTCCTCTCCCCCGCATGAACTCGGTAAGGGACCAGAAGGCGGGTGCCGTTATGAGCGCAGTTATTCCCCACCTTTTAGCCAGAGCTGCGGTCACAAAGGAAAACAGAGCTGGATAAAGGGCGAGATATAGAGATAGTACCACAACGGCAGGCCCCATGATCCATGGCATGCTGGCGCTTGAGGCCGGGATCAGGTTCGCGACCCAGTAGAGCAGCAGCAGGGAGAAGACAAACCCCGTCAGATATCCGACAAAGAAGAATCGTTTCAGGCTAGTGGTTCTTCCAACGCTATCCCTCGCCTGGCGGCCGTCGAATCGAACGATGAGATATCTAAAGACCGGCACAAGAGCGAAGCAGCAAAAAAACCTCGTCGGATAGGGCGGGAAACATAGAGCCAGCATCAGGCCGCTTAGCCCGGCTGTCAGAATCTCTTCCCTGTACTCCTCGTACCAATGCTTCATCTCTTGTCTCCGTAGAATAATATGTCGGTGGATTATACGTGAACCGACGCTATTCGAACAAGCCGTATCCTGGCTTAAATCAATCAGCGTTGCGGCGTGGTGGAGAGATCCCGTACCGCTTGAGCTTCTTGAGCAGACCTTGCCTGGTTATCCCGAGATGATTGGCTGTCCGTGTACGGTTTCCATGGAAGGTCTCGAGGGCCTCCCCTATCATGCGACACTCGAGCCGCTTGACCGCTTCGTGGAGCTTGACGAGCTCCTCGTCCGACACCTCCACCTCGCCACACCCGATATGCGGCGATAGCATGGAAGCCTCGATCTTCCTTGCTTCGGGATAAAGGGCGATCGCCCGCTCGATCTCGTTTCTCAGCTCCCTCACATTGCCCGGCCATGAGTGAGCGAGAAACCTTTTCATCGCCGCGGATGTGATGCTGCGCTCGAGGTGTCCGCTCTTCCGAGCAGAGAGCTCCAGGAAATACTGCGCCAAAGGGGGAATATCGGATCTTCTCTCCCTGAGCGGCGGGATGTGAAACCGAACGCTGGACATCCTGTGGTAGAGATCGAGCCTGAACCTCTTCTTTACGACGAGTTCACGCAAGTTGCGGTTCGTCGCGAATACGAACCTCACATCGACCCTCCGCCTCGCGCTCTCGCCAATCCTTCTAACCTCTTTCTCCTGCAGGACCCTGAGCAGCATCGCCTGAAGGGCCTTCGGCATCTCTCCAACCTCGTCTAGAAAGAGCGTGCCCCCGCTTGCGCTCTCTATAAGGCCGATCCTGTCCCGAGAGGCGCCGGTGAACGAGCCCTTCAGGTGTCCGAACAACTCGCTCTGCATGAGCGCCGGCGGCATCTCGAGACAGTTGAGTATGACAAGAGGCCTCGGGTTCCTCGGGCCCAGCGAATGGACGTTCCGCGCGATCACCTCTTTCCCCGTCCCGCTCTCTCCCTCTATGAGAACATGGACATCCGAACGAGCAACGAGCCTGACCTGCTGCTTGAGCTCTCTGATCGACCGGGAATCCCCGACAAACGGCGGTGAGAGCTGAGTCTCACCGGGGCGCAGTGAACTGATCGATGGACAGCACGATCCAACCAGCCACTCGAGGAGCGGAATCACCCGGTAAACGTTCCGCGCCGTATCACACCGGTCGTCACTTATGTCATATGGGAGAAAAGCCCGAAACTCGATCATGAATGAATCGAGCCGGCCGGTACACTTGCACTCGTGATCGACCATCGACAGGTTCCATGCATCCCTATCATGCAATCCGCTCTGGACGCTCTCCCGCGGCGCCACGATACCCCCCTCCATTAGCGCCGCCCCGGCATACGATCCTGCCGAGAACGAATGTGACTTCTCGAAGGCCGCTCGCGCCCCATGAGAAATCCCAGGCTCGACGAGAATCCCCTCAGCGGGAAACAGCGGCAGCTGCAGAGCGCCGGGGCGCTTAGGGATACTATGTTCATACACGCCGGCATCAAACCACCGCTCGGTAAGAACGAACGGGCTGCCGTCCCCATCCCAGACAACTTTCAGGCCAACGCGGGATGCTCGGCAAACGGAGCATGCCACTTCGAGGAAATGTGAGAAGATCGCTTCCATGATAAATGTTTATAATTACCAGAGTCGTATCGCAGTACCAGCCGCCTTATTATGACCATTAAGGCAAATAGTGTTCCCACTCCCACAGAAAACCTCCATTGCACACAGTGACAGAGACTTCCTCCATTTATACGAACCACCTCCATCATCCCGGTGTGTCAGTTCTCCGACGCTATCTTTCCTTGACTAATTATGAACCCTACCGATACCATGCCTTGACTTGCATTATCGTCAGTTTTTTACCGCATCACTTTCGCTCTCTTTTTTCAAGGAAGGAGGGTCTAGATGGGCGATCAGGAATTCAAGCCCTATGTACCGGCCAACGAACAGATGAAGGAATTTACGCTGAAAGCGGTTGTTGTCGGCGCCTTTCTCTCCATTATCCTCGGCGCGGCCAATGCGTACCTGGGGCTGGTCGCTGGAATGACCGTGGCGGCCACATTTCCCGCAGCCGTAATGGCCATGGCGGCGCTGCGGCTCCTGCGGGGTACAATCCTCGAGGAGAACACATGCCGTACCACGGCCGCGGTCGGCGAGGCTATTGTCGCCGGCGCCATCTTCACTATCCCGGCGTTTCTCATCGCCAGGAATCCGGCGACGGGAGAGCCGATCTGGGATAATATCCACTACTGGGAAAGCACGGCGCTCATGCTCGTCGGAGGTATTCTCGGCGTACTCTTCGTTATCTTCCTCAGGAGAGTGCTGATCGAGGACAAGTCGCTCCCGTTCCCCGAGAGCGTGGCCTGCGCCGAGATCGTAAAGGCTGGACAGGGTCATGCCACGGGCGCCAAGTATGTCTTTGGCATGATAGGGCTATCGGCCCTGCTCGAGCTCTTAAGGAACGATTTCGGCCTCCTCATGATAAGGGGATACGTCAAACAATTCTGGGTCCTGCCTGTGGTCAAAAACTTCAAGCTGCTAACGAGCGGTTTCCAACAGGTGGGAGCGGCGACGAATCCGCAGGGCGGCATCTTTATCGAGTCCCCCGACGCCTCCCCGGCAATGCTCGGTGTCGGCTACATCATCGGTCCGAAGCTCGCCGCGATCGTCTTCGCGGGCGGTGTCTTTGGCCACATGATGCTAGTGCCGCTATTTATCTTTATCAACGGCACGTATGGCGGCACGACCGATTGGCTACAGACCTCGGCCGCTGTCTGGAACTCCCAGGTGCGGCCGCTCGCGGTCGGCGCGATGCTCGTAGGCGCATTCTACACGCTATTCACAATGCGCAAATCGCTTGGAACGGGAATAGCGCGGGCCTTCGGCGATCTGAAGAAGATCGGCAAGGGCAAGAGCGACTCAGAGACCAGCAGGATCGAACGCGACCTTCCATATTCGGGAACGATCATCGCGATCATCTTGCTCGTGATCCCCATCGCGATCCTCTACTACCACTTCAGTCACAACCTCATCGGAGCGATCGTCTCGGCGGTCGTGATGACGGTGGCTGGTTTTCTATTCGCCGCCGTGGCGGGTTTTCTCGTCGGCACGATCGGTTCGAGCAACAATCCGATCTCCGGGCTTACGCTCTCGACCCTGATCGTAGCCGCGATCTTGATGGTGATAGTGGGCGTGAAGGGAGCGTTCGGTATAGCTGCCGTACTCGGTGTGGCGGCCGTCGTCTGCTGCTCGAGCGGTGTAGCGGGTGACATCATACAGGATCTGAAGACTGGACATATCCTGGGAGGTACGCCGAAGGCGATGGAGCTGGGCTGTATCATCGGCGTCATCGCGGCCGCCTTCGTCATGGCCCTCGTCCTGCAGCTGCTGCACACCGGTTACGCCGAAATGGGCGGTATCGGCGGCGAGCTCCTGCCGGCCCCTCAGGCCGGCCTGATGGCGATGCTCAGCCAGGGTATCATCACCGGCCAGATGGCGTGGCCTCTCGTAATAATGGGAGCAATCTTTTCGATCGGCCTGATACTGATCGGCGCCCCGTCGCCGATGCTCATCGCGGTCGGGATGTATCTCCCGTTCCACACGACATTCGCCATCTTCTGCGGTGGATTCATCAAGTGGATCGCAGACTCGGTGATGAAAAAGAAGAATCTGAACAAGGAGAAGTTCGAGAACACAGGTATCCTGCTCGCCTCCGGCCTGATCGCCGGCCAGGCGCTGATGGGAATCATCATCGCGGCCACTGTCGTGATCGGCGGAGGTACTGCGATCCTCCCACAGGTCATTAGTGGGGGAAGCCCGTGGCTCGCTCTATTAGTTTTCGCGATTCTGGCATATGTGTTGATCGCAACACCTATTAAAGCCGCGAAGAGAAACGACTAGGCACAAACTTTATTCAGCCCCGGGCTGGACATTCCATGCCCGGGGCTTTATTTTACTTCTGCAATGAAACGAAAGAAACAAAGAAGAGAGATCAACCTGCTCGAGCTCGTGCCCTGCCGTATAATCGAATACAATACGGACGAGGATGTGATCGTCACGCTCCAGGCGCCGCGCTTCAAGAGCGACTTCATGCGCAAGTGGCTGCAGCCGCGGCTAAAACGGCCGTTTCTCAGGTTAACACTCGACGAGATCGGCAGCAGCGTCTGGATGCTCTGTGACGGAAACAGAAATATCAGGGATATCGCAGAGGTCATGCAGAGACGCTTCAGCGATAAGATCGAACCCTGTCATGAACGGTTGGGATCATTCTTTCAGCAGCTCGAGTACGCCCGCTTCATCGCCTACTCGAATCTTGAAGAATGCTATGTGGAAAAGCCTCCCGAGACGGAATAGGCGGACCGAGCACTCCATACTCCAAAGCGACAACTCTGATCAGTGATAGGCGCGCAGACGGATCTTCATTCCCGGCCGGTCGTCCGGTTTCTGGATCCGCAAGGTCCTGGCCGGTCTCGCCGCCATCGATCTCATCCTGCTCCGCTGCAAGATTCAGAACATCATCATTGCCAGGCGCACGAACAGACTCCCCCGTTATCCAGACCCTGTAACCGATGTGGATCTCCAGGACAGAACGCAGCGGGCCTTCGATGATCAACACCCTTTGCCCCTGCTCCGATCGCCCTTGATGGGGTGAAACGAGTACGAGATCGCCGTTCCAGCGTTCCAGCATCCCGACACCCGAGATGCATCCAGGCTCCGGGTGGAGGTCATACCACCGCAGCAACAGACTTCTGTAACCTGACTCTTCGGTGCGGGCTATGCCCAGGGCGCGAATCGACTGCCCCCCTAGTTTGAGCAACTCGCCTTCATACTCGGACGATTCGATGAGCCAGTAGACTCCAGATGTGTCAGCCAGAATTAGCTGCCTCTCGTAGGGATGTTCACCCGATATGGTGACGGTGCCGATAAGCTCGGCCTGCTCCTCTACGGGAATAATAGATGGGAGATTCGAGGCGCAGCCCACCAGGCAAAGCAGCAGGAAAAGGGCTAGCCCAGGGAGGGAAACGCGCGCAGGGGCTAGCCATAGGCTAATTGAGGCGGATAATGACCGCATTCAAGCTCCCATATGAAGTCCCGAGAGTGACATCGTACGAGATCTGTGACGAGGCGTTCAGCCGTATGAACTTGGGCCCCATAGCTAGCTGCCAGGCTCCAATAGACGAAACAGGCAGGTTGATCTCCGTTACGTTGAGCGGCAAGAAATCCCCCAGCAGGTCGATCGAACTGTAGTTAAATCGCGGATCGGCCGTGATGCCGCGCCCGCTCAGATAAAGAGCAGCGTTCCAGTCTCCGAAGAGCTCCAGGAAACTGGTGCCGGTCACACGCTCAACATTAACAGTACCGGCGTAATGGGACTGGACCAGGCTCCGGTAGATCCCCTCGCCGTACAGATCGCCGAGAAGCCTGAGGAATAGATAGGCCGCACCTCTGTTCTCTAAGCTGTGGTCTGAACGAAATGTCAGCTTCGTACCCCACGGTGCTCCCATGAACAGATTGGCCCGTCCTATATTGTCGGAATAGAAACCGTTCAGGTCTTCAGCTATGTGGGATAGCCCCTCATTCAGCCAAAGCTCCTCCATGTATAAAGAGATGAGCCCCTCTCCATATATGAGGACCCTGTAATTATAGAGGATCATATGCTGGAATTCATGGGCGAGGGTGCTCTTGATCGACTCGATGCTCTCCTCCTTCCAGTCGGCTCCTCCGAAAGATGGATCGGGCACCAGCGTATAGAAGATCTCCATGCCGTTCGTGACCGCGGGGCTTACATGGCTGGGATGCAGGTCTATCGGATTGAAGAATCCAAGGATGATACAATCGCCGCCTGGACACGGCATGGCGTTGATCACCGGAGACAAGAGTATTGCTACCTTCCCGTCATGGTTGATGTCGGACTCGGAGCCGAAGGCGCCTCGGTTTGTCGGATGAATGCTCGTATCGAAGATCATCCCTAGCTCCTCCGCCTCCGCATCGGACAGCTGTGTCGGGGTCGTATTCTGGTCGACGTAGAGTAATGTATAAGTGCCCTCGTACTTGAGATCTGCGGTGACAACCGTGTAGCTGGATGGCTCGGTGTTCGAGCCTTCCGGATCGGAGTAGACATTGAAATCGACCGCAAGCGGCACCGCTCCGGCCCCCTGGATCTTGGATACGGCCGTTTCCGTCTCGAGAGGCTTCGCCCCGCCTTCAGAGATCCTCTTCAGGTGCTCGGCCGCCTCCCTTCGCATCTTAACACCGATGTCGTATCTTTTGATGAGTCCGGGAGCTGCTTCTACTTTCTCAACGCTCTCCTCCTCTTCGCCCTCGGCCACCCCGAAACCCTCTACATCTATGCCGACCGAATAGAGAAAGGTCTCGTTATCATCACTGGTCGAAGCGCTGTTGAAGAGAATCAGCAGGTAATCGTCTGCACCCTCTGTATGGATCGAGTAGTCGTAGCTCTCGCTGGAGAAGAATACTTTCGCCACATCCCCGGGATTGAGGAACACATCGATCGGGTACCAGTTGGATGGCACACTTGGAGTCGGAACGCCCACGGGACCTCCTCCAAGCAATAACTCACGGTTTTCCACTCGGAGATTTCCGCTGAATGAGCCGTCCGGGACCAGGGCCCTGAGCTCGGTCGTTGAGCCCGTCAGCCCCACCGATACTCTGTCGCAATCGGCATCCGGATCATTGCACGCCGAGACGACAATCTTGTTCTGTGATGGGATCCGGCTGAAACCTGTCCCTGAAATCGTAATCGTATCACCGGCCGCAGCGCTCTCCGGCGTCACTGATGTCACAACGGGAGGGTCCAGTACGACCTCCGTCTTGTTCTCGCAGCCACCTGTGAAAATGAGAGCCGCGACCGCAAAAGCAGCGAGCGCCATGCCCAACCGTACGGCCCCAATAGCTCGAAATGGATTATTATCTCGTCTCATCATGTCTGTCCTTTGATTATGCTCAGCCCCTGATAAATGCCCCTGAATCATATAATTATCACATCTAATAAGATACCAGATTTCCCCGGCCCTTTCAAACCTTCTATCTCCCGGGCGCCATACACCCAACAAGGCATATATCTTGCATTTCTTTACGGAGAACACAGTTATACCACTTACGTTTAGGGCGGCACAGAACAGTACGATGGCTATGCAACCAAAGCTCATTATAATCGAGCCCGATCCGAAGGGCCTTGAATCGCTCAGCGCTATCTGCGAGGAGTGCGGGTGGAAGGCCCTGGCCTATCCTACGCTTGAAGAGTTCCTGGAAGCTGCCCTGGACAAGACTCCAGACTGTCTGATCTGGTCGGTCCCCGAGAGCAGTGAGCAAAAAGACTGGGACGCGGTCGCCTCGAACCTCAAATCGTGGCACGAAGAGAATCAAAAGGCACAGCTCGTCCTGCTGCTGCCTGAGGGCTTTTTCGGAGGGGACCGCTTCTCGCTCAAGATCGGCGCCCGTAATACGCTCTACAAGCCGTTCGAACGTTCAGACATCTCCGGCATACTCGCCGGGGCGGCTGCAGGCATAGGCAAACGCAGCCGGAGACGAGCGCTGGAGAAGCGGCTCGAGACGCCCCAAGGCTTCGGGGAGATCATTGGCACGAGTGAGAAGATAGGAGAGGTGATAGAGCTCGCCAAGAAGGTAGCCGAGAGCGAGTTCACCAGCGTCATGATCCTCGGCGAGCCTGGCACCGGCAAGGGAGCACTGGCCAAGGCGATCCACGAAGCGAGCGAGCGCCGCAAAGCGCCATTTATCGAGGTCAACTGCGGGGCTATCCCCCGAAACCTTCTCGAGAGCGAGTTCTTCGGATACGAGAAGGGCGCCTTTACAGACGCCAAGGAAGAGAAGATGGGACTCTTTGAGTGTGCCGCAGGAGGCACTATCTTCCTCGATGAGGTGGGCGAGATCGACTACGGCCTACAGGCAAAGCTTCTCAAGTTCTTGGATTCCAGAACGATCAGGCGTATCAGCGGGACCAAGTTCCTGCCGGTGGATGTCAGGATCATCTCGGCGACCAACACAGATCTCAAGCACGCCATGGAAGAACGGCTCTTTAGAAGCGACCTCTACTACCGCCTGAACGTCCTGGAGATCACAGTACCTCCTCTAAGGGCTCGCCCCGAGGATATACGCCCCATAGCCGAGGCTTACACCAAACGCTTCGCCAAGCGGATGAACAAGAAGAATACCACCCTGACAAAGGATGCCGTCAACACTCTCGAGGAATACATCTGGCCGGGAAATGTCCGTGAGCTGATCAATATTATAGAGCGAGCGGTGCTCCTGAGCACGGACGGGCGCATCAGCCCTCACGACCTCCCCATCGAGAAGGAGCATCAGGAAACGATCGTCAACGTCGAGGAAGAAGAGGGAACGATCAGGGTCGATCTTCCACAGGAGGGCGCATCCTTGGACGAGATCGAGCGGGGTGTGATACTCGCCGCATTGGCCCGGACGGGGGGTAATGTCACCCAGGCGGCCGGTCTTCTTAAGGTAGGACGGGGAACACTGCGGTACAAGATGAAGAAATACGGAATCGATGCCGCCGAGACAAAGAAAAATCACAAAAACGGCGTATTTGAACCGGTCGGCGTAAACGACTGATCGGGCTATAGATAATTCCATTACTCTATAAGATCCTCCATCAGGCACCCCAAACCCCCGGAATAATCCCCAATCGCCCCTTTTCCGGCATGCCCAAATGGCACGCTATTTAGGAATTGTAACCTTTGCGGCAGCACCCTGTCCCATAGCCGGCATACCACGATAACTAGCAATATATTCAAATGGTTACGCGAAATAGGCGATTACACTTTCCCCCCAATTTCACGTCTTTTTCCCTCCCCATCCACACCGCCAGAGCCCCATTTTCGGCCCGTGGCACCTCCGTTGCCTTATACCCCTGTGACAGCGGAAAGCTGAATTAGGAAATGAAAGGAATTCTGAGATCGACGCAATTCGGAGGTTTGGTAAAATGAGCGGACGAAAAACAGCCCATAAGATTCTCACCCCTATTACCTTCCTCATTGTACTGGCTGCCCTGGGCTGTGGGACCTACTCCCCTGTTGCCCCCTCACAGGAGATGTTACTGCCCGGTATAGAAGATCCCAATTTCGTCCGCCTTTTACCTGCCTCCGATAAGATCTCGGATCTAGAAATACAAACGACAATGGTGGCGACGAAAGTTGTATCAGCAGCTGAAGGAGGCGTTGTCAGCAACGGTTACTTCAGTCTGTACTTCCCTCCTGGCGCCCTGGCGGAGGATACCGAGATAACTATTGAGATGCCGCGATACCCTGAAGCGGTAGTTCGCCTAGGACCACATGGGATAGAGTTTAACAAAAAGGTTACTCTCAGCCTCCCCCTAGGCGTCGTGGAAACGGAAGCGGATAACCACAATGTGCTTTGGTACAACGAAGAAAGCGAACTATGGGACTATATAGGAAGTTACATTGAAAATGGAGCGCTCAAAGCTAAGTTGGAACATTTCAGCGAATATGGTGATTGCCCTCACAGGGCAGCAATACTGCCTTAATGTAATCTCATGATTGCTCCTTCTCAACCCTCTCAATATTGAGAGGGTTTTTTATTGGCATTTTCTATTATTGCCACTAACATAGTAACTTATGCAAGCACCTCCCAACTTGCCAGATAGATATACGATACAAGCTACCCTCGGCGAGGGTGGATTTGGTGTAGTCTACAAAGCTCTCGATTGTGAATTAGATCGAGATGTGGCT
>DAOUUU010000053.1 GCA_030667985.1 Candidatus Krumholzibacteriota bacterium | reverse complement strand
GACAGCTGATGGAACGCCGGGTGAGCAGGATCTACTACGCGTTCACATGGGGTGAGCTGGAGAGCGAAACGAAAGAGATCAAACTTCCGGTCGGCCGCTCCCCCAGTGACAGGAAGAAGATGGCGGTCGTCTCCGAGGGGGGCAAGGAGGCGGTTACGACCTACTATGTGCTAGACACATTTGGGCCGTTCCAGTATATTAAGCTACGACTCGGAACCGGCAGGACGCATCAGATCCGCGTTCATCTGTCCCATTCGGGCCATCCGGTTCTGGGCGATCCTGTCTATGGTGGACGAAAGATCAGGAAGGGCGCGCTCATCAAGAGTGAGATCGATCTCGCGGGCAAAGCGCTCTCACTTATCGACCGCCAGGCGCTTCATGCGGGAGAGCTCGCGTTCTCGCATCCGTTGAGCGGGGAAGTGGTCCGTTTCGAGGCGGCCATTCACGCTGATATGAGTTCCGTGCTCGACCTGCTGGAGAGGATATGAGGAACTGATACGCGCCGTCAGGCCGTATTGTTGTCGTCCGTGCGGTGATTTGTTGGTTCCACCGTTTCCCGGAGGCCGGGATTGAAATTACAACCGAAAGAGCACGACGGCATCGTAACGCTCCACCTCCAGGGTAAGCTGATGGGCGGACCCGACGCCGACGTTTTCAGGGGTACGATCTACGATCTCATCGAGCAAGGGAAGAAGAAGATCATCGTCGATCTTCGCAGTGTCAACTGGGTGAACAGTACAGGTATCGGAATTCTCACCTCAGCATTCACTACACTGCGGAAGAACGGCGGAGACCTGAAGCTGATACATGTTTCCGAAAAGATTCAAAGCATTCTCTATGTAACGAAATTGAACCTGATATTCGAGTGCTTTGACAGTGAGGAAGAGGCAATTACCAGCTTTGAATGAGGTTCGCGTATTATTTGTTGTAGGGGAGGAGGGCTTATAGATCGCCATGACTGAACGCATTGTTTTAGAGTTCCCGAGCGAATACAGCTACCTCAATATGGTTGATCTTCTATGTGGCGAGATTATGGCGGACATGAACTTCACGCGCGAAGCGAAGAACGAGATCTCGATCTCCGTGATCGAAGCCTGCACGAACGCCATGGAGCATGGAAACCAGTGTTGTCCGGAAATGAATGTCAGAACTGTGTTCGAGAAACTTCCGGACAGGCTGCTTGTCGAGGTGTTCGATTACGGCCGGGGTTTCGACTTTAAAGAATACATGCAGCACATTCCCGATCCGTCCGACATTCACAAACTGCGGGGCAGGGGCATCTTCATAATGAATTCGATGATGGATGTTCTCTCGTTCGAGATGCTCCCCGACGGCGGCATGAAGGTCATACTGGAAAAGATGATCCAGAATAATGATGGCAAGAATAACTGAGCCGCATGAGCCTCGTTTCCCTCCCCAACATCAAACGGAAACTTCAGATGTGAGCAGACGTATAAGGTAGTGTCCAACCACTTGGGGATTGAGGGTTGGGTGGTAGGAGACCCCGAACCGGAGTACACCAAATGGCGACCGCTCCATTTCTGGCTTCATTCTATTTCGCATGTGGGGTGATCATTTTTTTCCTCGCCGTGACGATTCTGCGTCATTCGGGGAGGGATGTGGTCAACTGGTCCACTGCGCTCGTCCTCTTTTTCGCCGGCTTCGGGCCGATTCTCGGCGCTATGGGCGTTTTTCTCGAGCAGAATATCCGTGAGGGGACCTACCTTTTCAAGAGCCTGGTCGGCAGTTTCGATTATATATGGGAGTTCTTTTTCCCGGCGCTCTTGCTGTTAGCGCTCGTGCATCCGGTGCGGCACGGCCTCTGGCGATACATCAGGAATTGGTCATTCCTGCTCTTCATCCCACATTTATTCCACCTGGTCTTTATTATCTTTATAATTGACCAGGTCAATCTGGACAATCTGCTGCGCGACATAGCCGGTGTCAATACATCCTCGGGATTTCTCACATCTTTTCTGCAGAGCACCTCCGGACTGCTCGATGTCTTTCTCGGAATGCTATTTAGAGCCCATACGAAGTTCTTTTCATTCGTCAACATCGCCTATGCGGGGTTTTCGATGCTCCTTCTCGGGCGAGCGCTCAAAATGGAGCTTAGCCCAAGGATCAAGCGGCAGCTCCGGATCGTGATCGGGGGCCTGGGTCTCTGCATAGTGACCTACTCGCTCGCCATGGTGGTGCCGATCTTCATGGGCCAGGAGTTGCCTGAGAACCGGGCCAACGTTTTGATCAACGCTGCCCTGATCATCGGAGGCGGTTCGATCGCGTTCGCCATAGTCCGACACCAGTTCCTCGACATGAAGCTCATCGCCCGCCGGGGGATTATCTACGCCGCCGCGGCCGCCGTTTTTGCCTCGATTTACCTTCTGATCATCAGAAAGGTGACCGGCTTCTTCTACCAGTACTCCGGTACGCAGGTCCAGGTGCTCGAGACCGGCTTTATCATCCTGTTTATCATCGCTTTCCAGCCAATGCTGGGGAGGCTCGAGGAGTGGGCGGAGCGTGTGCTCACCCATGAGAACCGCAGCCCGAGGCTGCGAATGCGCGATCTGCTGAACGGGCTGCTGTCGATGGTCGATGTCGAGAGCATCAGGGAGCGAGTGAAAGAAGAAATGGGGGATGTATTCTCGGTCGGCCGTGTAGAACTCGTCCTAGATGACGACATCAGGACGAGTAAGGAACACGTAAAGGACTGTGACGAAGTTCTGAAGGTGCTCTACCAGATCGACGAACCGATCAGCCGGCGCGATTTTCTGCAATCGATGGGATATAAGACCGGCAGGGGAGGATTGGTGCCTTTCCGGGGCGGCGGCAGCAGGATGGAGAAGATCGATTCTGCGACACCCTGCGTCAAATGGTTCTCCGGCTATAATCTCATCGCTCCTATCATACACGATGAGGCCTGCATCGGAGTGCTCCTGATCGGCGATCAGTCCCAGAACAGGAGATACTCGTCGGAGGAGCTCTCCCTGATCGATATGCTCACCACACAGATATCGGCCACTCTCGCCAAGATCGATCTCCTCAAGGAGGTCGTCGAGAAAAAGGTTTTAGAAGAGGAGCTCAACATCGCCCGGGCAATTCAGCTCAACCTTCTCCCATCGGCTCCGCCGGTCCTCGAGGAGTATGAGATCAGCGCGCTGAGCATATCGAGCAAGCAGGTGGGCGGAGATTATTACGATTTCATACACCGTGACGATCATGTGGCCGTGGCGGTGGCCGACGTCTCGGGGAAGGGAGTCCCCGCTTCTCTGCTCATGGCCTCGCTCCAGGCCAGCCTGAGGTCCAATATGGATCGTATGGAGGATCCGGTCGGCGTCGTGAGCACTCTCAACAATGTGATGTGCGAGAGTACGGCGCCGGACAAGTTCGCCACCCTCTTCTACGGATGTCTCGATATGAAGCATGATTCGTTTCACTTCTCGAACGCCGGTCATGTTTTCCCCGCCCTGATCAGGGATGGAGGAAAGATCGATATACTCGACTACAGTGGCCTGATCCTCGGCGTGCAGCCAGATTTCGGCTACGAGGCCCGGGAGCTCAAGTTCCACCCGGGGGACACGCTTGTCGTCCTGACAGATGGTGTAACAGAGGCGGAGACAGCAGATGGAGAGCTCTTCGGGGAGGACCGGCTGTACGACATGCTGAAATCTCTCAGGGGACAGAGTGCTTTCGGCGTGAAGGAGGACATTGTACAGACGATCAAGGATTTCACTCACCCGAAGGGATTCAGCGACGATTTGACCATTCTGATACTGAAACGCAAGGAATGAACCGGCCGTCCGTTCTTGTCTAATATATTGAAAATACAATAAGTTATATAGATTTTTGCCGCTTGTGGAGGTTTTCAGCCGCGGCGTGTGGAGAATGCTAATATACTGAAGGAGAATGAGTTATGCCGGAGAACGGGAAGAAGGACTTTCGCGCGCTAGGTATCGATCCGGGCACAAAACGGATCGGGCTCGCCGTCAGTGACGAGCTTGGACTGACAGCGCAAGGACTTGATACATATGAATTTAGTGACAACGATGCATTTATAACCTTTCTTAAGGACCTCAAAACGCGGTATAATATAGGAGTGATGGTCCTCGGTGAGCCACGCTCGATGAGTGGTGGAGAGATCGAGGGCACTGAGCGCTCCCGTGAGCTCGCAAGGCTCATAGAACGGGAACTCGAAGTGCGTGTAATCCTCGTCGACGAGCGCATGACGAGTCTCGAAGCGGAGCGTGTTTTAAATCAGGCGGGGAGGATTCGGGAAGCTGGGAAAATTGACAGACTGGCGGCTGTCTTACTCCTGCAGGGTTACTTGGACGGTTTGATAGGATGACACATAGGGTACAGACAATACTCGCGGGGCTGCTCGCGGTCGTTTTCCTCGTGCTGGTCTATGTCGGCTGGCTCTACTACGAGGAGAACGGGCACTACGCGGCCCGGCATATCGAAGTGAAGATCCCGCCCGGCGCGACCCTTCATGACGTGCAGTCGGTTCTAGTGGAGAGGGGGCTGCTCGACCGGCCCCGGCTCTTCAGGTGGGTTGCGTGGATATCGGGCAAGGAGGAGAATATCAAGTCGGGACGCTACCTGATCCGTGATGGCGAGAGTGTCTCTTCCATGCTGGGTAAGCTCTCCAGGGGCGAGGTCGATTACACGCAGGTCGTGATCCCCGAGGGTTTCATGGTCAAGGAGATCGCCGAGCACGTTCAGCGTGTCGCCGATGTAGACTCGGCCGCCTTCTATGAGCTGGCGTACGATTCCACGTTCATAGCCGAGATGGGATTCGACGCTCCCTCTCTCGAGGGTTATCTCTACCCGGACACCTACCTCTTCAGCTGGCCGCTCACGGCCCGCGAGGCTGCCGAGCGCATGGTGCACCGGTTCCGGGAGGTCTATGCTGGCGAGGTCCAGGCCATAGCCGACTCGCTCGGGTATTCGCTGAACGAGGTTGTGACCATAGGCTCGATCATACAGGCCGAGGCGGTCTGGAACTCCGAGATGCCCCAGATCTCGGCCGTTTACCACAACAGACTGCGCCACGGCTGGCGCCTCGAAGCGGATCCCACCGTCGCATACGCCCTCGGGGGTGTCCGCCGGAGGCTTTTGTACAAGGATCTCAGGGTCGATTCGCCCTACAATACATACCGTCGGAAGGGCCTTCCGCCCGGGCCTATCTGTAGCACCGGCCTGGTTGCGATGATCGCGGCGGTCCAGCCGCTCGAGGGGTGCCAGGATCTCTACTTCGTCGCGAACGGCGGCGGTCGGCATCATTTCAGCATGACCCTCGCCGAACATCTGAGGGTCAAACGCGAAGTGCGGGCGAACAAGCGGAACATTCCGCTCGCAGAGCCCAAGATGCCCGAGGAGACAGTCACCTGGGAGGATTCGCTCAGCTTGCTCGAGCTGCCGCCTATTGGGGGCGCCATCCAGAAAGCGATCTCTTCTTCAGATGATTGAGGGGGAAACGGTTCACACCTTTCCCAATCCGTGTAATAATGTAGTGAAGATATCTGGAAAGACCGGTTTGCGCGAACTGCCGGGCCTTGGAGCCGAATCATTTAAATAATGAGTATCAAACCTGAAACATACGCAAAGTTCGAGAAGCTGAAGGAAATCCTCGCCGGCTGCGAGTCTGCGGCGATTGCTTTCTCGGGCGGCGTCGACTCGACTTTCCTGATCGCCGTAGCGGCTGAGGCGGTGCCGGGTAGGGTCATGGCCATAACGGTCACAGCTCCCATGACTCCGGACCGCGAAATACGTGAATCCTACAAGATTGCGAAGGACCTCGGCGTGGAGCAGATCGTTACCGGAGCGAGCGATATAATAGATATTGAGGTCTTCAGCGAAAACCCGCCCGACCGGTGCTACCACTGCAAGCTCCACTTCTTCGCGGTCATTATCGACGCCGCAGAAGATGTAGGGCTCGAGTGCGTGATGGAGGCATCCAACGCGGATGATGTCGATGACTACCGTCCCGGTCTCAAGGCTGTGGAAGAGCTCGAAGTGAAGAGTCCTCTGATCGAAGCGGGCCTGACCAAGGCGGAGATACGCGCCCTTTCTGAGGAGATGGGCCTGGTGACGTGGGACAAGCCCTCTATGGCTTGCCTCGCCTCGCGCGTCCCCTATGGCGAGGCCGTCACACTCGAGAAGCTCGAACAGATCGAGAAGGGAGAGCAAATTCTGGTAGCCGAGGGATTCAGGCTCTGTCGCCTGAGGCACCACGGCAGTTTCGCTCGTATCGAGGTGTCGCTGGAGGACATCGAACGCCTGAGCAAGGAGAGGGTCTGGGCCCGGATCGCGGTCGCCATCCTCGATCTCGGATTCGAGCGCGTCGAGATAGACCCGAAGGGCTACCGGACCGGCAGCCTAAACGAAGCACTTGACATAGAGAAGCTCTGATTACATTCTTTAGTGTCGATTTATAAAGAAACGGCACAAAGACGGAGAGGCTTGAAAGCATGAAGTATTTACGAAAATCGAGGAACCTGATCCTGATCGCCGCGATCGTCTCGATCGTGATCGGCTTCATCACCTTGGCACAGGGTTCGATTTCGCTCGCACCCATTCTCCTCGTGCTCGGGTACTGCATCCTCGTCCCCATCGCACTCATAAAGGGCGAATAGCTCAGTTGGTCAGAGCGCCTGCCTTACAAGCAGGAGGTCGCAGGTTCGAGCCCTGCTTCGCCCACCAGATATCTCAAAAAAATCAATTCTGGATTAATTTAGTGGGGGGAAGGTCATGTTCCTGCCCGCAGTTCACGCTTGCCGTTGCATCCATCCGGGTGATAGAATCCTCCATTGTTTACTCTCACCGAAAGGAGATGCCGTGCGACTACTAGTTCTTCTGACAGTTGCGGCCCTGATGGTGGTGGGCTGCGAGGGCGAACAGGGTCTGACAGGGCCGTCGGGTGCGGACGGCACGGATGGCACGGACGGAAATGCCAACGTCAAGACGGGGACGATTTCGCCGACGAACGAGGAGTGGTTGTGGTATTCGACTTATTGGTTTCGGACAGCACCCCTTGCATCGACGGGTTACTTTACCCGGTATGTGGATATCCCCGTGGCTGAGATCACACCCGATATAATCTCGGCCGGTGTTGTGCTTGTCTTCTTCGAGGCGTATCCGGGTAGCGGGAACTGGACGCCCCTGCCTTTCCAGTTCGTAGAAGGCAACAGGGAATACATCTACAACATTGTGTACGAAGTGATGGAGGGTATGGTCCGCCTCCACTATTTCAACATGCCCAACAGCCCGGGCTTGCTGCTGCCGGATCTGAGTACAGTCGTGATCCCGACTTATACGTTCAAGTATACGGTGATCGAGGGGACGGTTCTCCAGGCCATGCAGGCCCGCGAAGTCGACGTCTCGGACCATGACCAGGTCATGGAATATCTGGCGTCGCTGTAAGAAATCGATATCCCGCTCACAATGCGAGAGCCCTTCGACGACCGCATTTGAAGGGCTCTTCCTTCAATGCATGCGCTCTCAGGGAAATTCCGGGGCACTCCGGGGGCACCACTATTCTAAGGTCATTGATGTATATACGGGAGGTTTCGGAGATAGAGTGCTGTTGAGACAAAAGGTAGCACATAGGTAGCAAATTAGAACAAACCACAGTGTAGGCTACTGCAGCTGAGTGTAAAACACTCCGACTTCATCGTTAATAATAGCAACAAATTATAGGACTGTGCTGTATCGCGCTGTGCTCGTTCGTAACAGTGCGTAAAGACTATAATTCTGCCTTACAAGCAGGGGGTCACAGGTTCAAGTCTTGCGTTGTCCACCACTTACTTCCGCCCGAATAAACAGATAGGGCTTAGGATATAGGAATTGGTACGGCAACATGCACTGCGGGCACCGGGAGGGCACCACTTTAATGTCAACGAGATCCTATTGGATATTCGGGGGCAATAGCGAACTCTGGGTTTGACCTCTAATCCTGGATCAGTTCTTGGAGTTCAGGTCACGTTAAACCAGGACCTAACACAGGGGCAGGGCGAAGGTCAGACTTGACTAGAGTGGCTATTCGATGTTAATTACTTTTATGAATGTGCGGCTAATAAGAAGATGGCGGGATGATGCCGAATAACCAGATGACACACTATGAGTCCGAGCTATAGTGGAGAATGAATATGGCAAGGACAAAGGTCTTGTTGATAGAGGATAACCGGTTGCTGCGGTAAGGCATCGCTGCAGCACTTGATGATCATGGCGATGTTGTCGATGCGATCATCGAGAAAGTGCTTGAATCCGGTGGCAGCGTGGTTTTCGCGCCAAGCGGATCATTGGCTGATAGAGATAAAATCGTTCTGATGCCCCGCAGAGCGGATGGCAACTGAGGATTCGAAATACATATCATGAGCGGTGAAGATACAAGATCACCGCCAAGGACCAGGGAGAGTGCATGCGACTGCTTCTCGTAAATCCGCGCAATTCGATGGTGAATGTCAACAACAGCAAGAATTACTGGAACAAGTACCGTGTCTGGAAACCGCTCGGCCTGCTGGTGCTGGCAGGGCTTACCCCGTCGAAATGGGATATCACGGTGGTGGATGAGAATGTGGGCACCCCCGAATATTCTGATATGCCTCGTCCGGACCTAGTGGGAATTACCGCATTCACGTCTCAGGCGCCCCGGGCGTATGAGCTGGCCGCAGTGTTTCGCGATTGGGGAGTGCCTGTGGTCATGGGCGGGATCCATGCGACCATGCGTCAGGAGGAAGCAGTCGGGCGGGTAGATGCCGTTGTGACAGGTGAAGCCGAGAGCGTATGGGCGCAGGTGCTAGAAGACGCAGAACGCGGAGCTTTGAGGCATCTGTATGCCGGGGGCCACGAGGAAATGGACAGAACACCGCATGCGCGACACGATCTTCTTTCGAGCGGTTATCAATTCGGAGTTATCCAGACGACGCGGGGATGTCCGCTCAACTGCAGTTTCTGCAGCGTCGGCCCTTTCAACGGACACAAGTACCGCCGACGCTCAAATGAGGATGTCGTGGCGGAGTTCAGGTTGATCAAGGAGAAACACGTTCTTGTAGTGGATGATAATCTTATCGGCACACGCCCCGATCATATAGAACGGGCCAAAGATCTGTTCCGGGCGATGATCGATGCGGATCTCGGCAAGGAATGGATATGCCAGGCGACGATCAATATGGCTGACGACGATGAACTTCTGCGGCTGGCCCGGAAGGCCGGTTGTATCGGCGTTTTCATCGGCTTTGAATCGACCTCTGATGAAGGACTGGCCGAAGTGGGCAAAAAGTATAACCTCAAGGGTAACCGTGATTTTAAAGCTTCGGTACGCCGGATCCAGCGGCGCAAAATCAGCGTGGCTGGTTCGTTCATCATGGGACTGGACATAGACCGGCCCGGTATCGGGCTGAAGATCGCCGATACCGCCGATATATACGGGGTGGATTTTCTTAACGTTCTCATTTTAACTCCGTTGCCCGGGACCGCGCTCTGGAAGAAGATGGAGGACGAAGGACGGATCACCTCGGACCGTTTCCCCGAAGACTGGAAATATTATACGCTGACTCTTCCCGTAGCGCGTTACAGGCACATCGGACGTTACGAGATCATCAGCGAATTAAGCTCCTGTACACGCAGATTCTATTCACTGCGAGGGATCATCCACCGTGTGGGACGCAATATCCTGAGGAGACAGCATCCTTTTCTCGTCATGGCAGGCAACCTATCTTATCGCAACAATGATTGTCTGGGCCGCAACGTTTACAAGGAGTTCAAATGGGCCTGCGATCAGTTGAAGCCAGCCATTCAGATACCCGCAACTGGCGACAATCTACATGTCAAATCCGGAATTATGTGATCCGAGCTCTGCATCATTGGCTCCCCGATCTGAACGTTTTGCGAACCTTTTTAGGCGAGTTCCCGATAGTTCGCTTAATCACACTGAGCGATCTTTGGATTTGACGTTAAGAGAACAGAGCAAGCCTATGCCAGCCAAGAGTTCAGGATTGACTTTTCCATGCCTGTCCCCCCCCATTTATTCCATCCACTCCCCGATGTGTGAGTATATTTTGCAGATCAAATGAAAGTTAGAGAGAAAATTCCGAAACATCTCGGCTGGGTCCGCCCAGTAAAAGGTAGCACATAGGTAGCAAACTAAAACAAACCACAGTGTAGGCTATTGTAGCTGAGTGTATAACGCTCAAACTTCATCGCTAATATTAACAACAAATTGTAGTACTGAAATGTGTCGCGGTGTGTTCGGTTGTATCAGTGTGTAAAGCTCTAAACTCTGCCTTACAAGCAGGAGGTCATAAGGCCCCTAGCCCTGCTTCGCCCACCAGATATTGGGGAACAAGTCAAAACCTTGCTTGAGAAGATCGGCTTGGAAGAATGATCGGCTATTGCTCTAGGCCGATCTTCCTCAGAATTGCTGAAAATCGCGGATTCGACCGCAGATCGTCCATAAAATGTTCGACATTGAGAAGGACCAGTGCAAATTCACGGTCGTCACATGACTTCTCGAGCCAATCGAGAGCCTTATCATCGTTGCCCAGTCCTGCATGGATCAAGCTGAATGCGTACGCGGGGATCTCTTTGCTCCTGGAAAGCTCCGTCAGCTTGCCGAGCTCCCGTATCGCTTCATCTCTATGGCCGGCCTTTGCGTATATGTATCCCAGCTGACAGATCAAATAGTGGTTTTCTCCCGGCAATGATATTCCTTTTTTCATCTCGGCGATCGCGTCGTCATACATTCCCTTCTCTAAATAAACTCGACCGAGAGACATATAGGCCGGCTTGAAGGATGGGTCCATTTCTATCGTTTTGCGTAGCTGCTCCGCTGATTCATCAAGCATGCCCGCCCAGGAGTAGATGATGCCGAGATCCCGGTTTATTATCAGATTCCCCGGATCAAGCCGGTGTGCTTGCTCCATGTGTTTTATGGCTTCCTCAAACCGGCCCACGCACGCGAGAGATGCAGCATACCAGTTGTATGCCGTGGCATAACCGGGATCGAGAGAGAGAGCCTGTTTGAAATGCACTTCGGACGTCTGCCAGTCCCATTCGTAAAAAAACTGTATCCATGCCAGTGAGGTGTATGCCTCGGGGAGTGTTCTGTCGATTGTCAGCGCCTTCTCCGCTGCCTGCCGGGCTTTGAGTATCAATCCTCCGGGCTTGGCACCATGCATTGCCAGCATACAATAGCATTCTGCTTTCCCGGAGTACGCGAGGGCGTAATCAGGATCGATCCGTATCGCTTCGTCGAAGAGCTCGATCGCTCGATCGAATCCTTCCGCCGATCGCTTATTCCACCAGAAACGGCCCTCGAGATAGGCACGGTAAGCTTCGGGATTGTCCGTCGGCGAAGCGGTATGCTTCTTTGATGCTGGTACAAGCAGGGTGATGTCTAGCGCGCCGGCCACATGATCGGCGATCTCCGACTGGATTGTGAAAATATCGGTTATATCACGCTGGTAGACTTCGGCCCACAGGTGCGTCTCATCAGAAACCTTTATCAACTGGGGTGTGATGCGAACCTGGCTCTGCGAGTCAGAGATGCGTTGCCAGCGGATCGTACCCTCGAGGATGAAATCGACCCCCAGTTCCTTTCCGATCTCCGCGATCGTTTGTTCTGTCTCCTTGTAGCGGAGTACACTCGTTCGAGCGATAACTCCCAACCCTTCGATCCTTGCAAGCCGGGCAATCATTTCTTCGGTAATACCGTCGGCGAAGTATTCCTCTTCCGGAGGCCCTAGATTTTCAAATGGAAGAACAGCAAGCATTTTCCTCTCAGGAACGGTTGGCTTTTCTGCCGGAGAGAAATAGCGGGGAACAATAACGGTTACCGTGATGACCACAAGTGCGGGGACGATCAACAAAAATAACCAGAGCCGCAGGTCCATAAGTGGTTTCTGTCTCTTTGACCTGATTCTTCGGCTTTTCGCTTCTTCTACGCGTGTCTGCCAGTTCTGAGTCGATCCGTGCCGTTGAAACCGCCGGAGGTCGGCTGCAAGATCGGCTGCCGTTTGATACCTTTCAGCGGGGTCCCTGGAGAGGCACCTCGAGACAATCCGTTCGAGCCCTGGCAGCACGTCGGTTCTGATTGCCGTCAGCGGTTCCGGCTCGCTGTTCAATATAGAATAGATAATCGCCTGTTCGTAATCGCCCGTGAATGGTGTACGGCCGGCTACCATTTCGTAGAGCACCACACCAAAGGACCATAAATCGGTCCTGTGATCCGCCTCCTCGGCTCGAGCCTGTTCAGGGGACATGTAGGCGACAGTTCCCAGCGTGGTTCCCTCCCTTGTCAGCTGTGCTCTGCCGGGTGACCACGCCAGGCCGAAGTCCATGATCTTCACATCTCCCCGCTCATTGAACATGATGTTTGCGGACTTGATATCACGGTGAACGATTCCCTTCTTATGAGCTTCGCTCAGGCCGTCGGCAATCTGAACAGCAATATTCCCGGCCTCTTCCAGTTTGAGAGGCCCGCGCTCGATTCGATCCTTGAGGCTTTCCCCCTCGATGTACTCCATCGCGATGAATTGATGTTCATCATGTTCATCGATTTCATGGATCGTACAGATATGTGGATGGTTCAACGCGGCTGCCGCCCGGGCTTCGTGTATGAAACGGGTTTTTTCCTCTTCCGAGCCCAGTGCCTGGGAGGAGAGGAATTTGAGTGCAACCGTGCGGTGGAGTCTGGTATCCTCCGCTTTGTAGACCACACCCATCCCACCCTCGCCGAGCTTTTCCGATATTTTATAATGCGAGACGGTTTTGCCAATCATAAATGCTTCCTATCACATAGTTTTCTTTATGATATGCCTGTGTGCATGAGCCCCGAGATATCGGAAAGAATGTACACTATCCGGCCCGCCACACGATAGTCTAATTTGTGCACACAAAAAATGATAATGTGCTACAATGCTTGGGAAAGAGGTCGTAAGGCTTGGCGTAGATTGTTGGTGTCATTCTAACCGTTGGGGGCCGGGATCGTGAAGGTCGATTAATATAGGAGCAAATGAAGACACCATCGAAAAGCAATTTGAACAAAGTACTGACTCTTTCCTTCGCTCATCTCGTTCATGATATTCCTACATCTTTTCTAGCCCCGATTCTGCCCCTTCTGATAGGCAAGTTCGGCTTGAGTGTATTCATGGCGGGCCTTCTGGATGTATTCAGAAGGATCCCCGCCCTGGCAAATCCCTTTATGGGCCTTCTGGCTGACAGGATATGTATACGCTATTTCATCATTCTTACTCCTGGGATCACGGCCGTGCTGATGAGCCTGCTCGGCGTCGCTCCCAGCTACGCGTTTCTGTCCATCCTGTTGCTGATGTCAGGTGTCAGTTCCGCTCTCTTTCATGTGACGGCCCCCGTGATGATGAGACATGTTTCAAGCGGAAAGATCGGCCTAGGTATGAGTTTTCATATGCTCGGCGGAGAGCTCGCGCGCACGCTCGGTCCGCTGATCATACTCGGAGCAATCTCTCTGTGGGGGATGGAGGGAACGTACCGCCTGATCCCTTTCGGGATTGCCGCTTCAGTTTTTCTCTATTTCTCGCTGAGAGATATTTCTATGGAGAGAGAGCCCATAGAGAAAGAAGATCATGGAGCGGGGAAGACACTCATCAGGCTGCTGCCGTTCTTTATCTCTGTAACGGGCATCTTTTTCTTCAGGGCCGCCATGAAATCCGCCATGACGATCTATCTGCCCACATATCTTACCTCGAGGGGAGCCTCTCTGTGGTTGGCGGGGATCTCCCTTTCGGTGCTCCAGTTCTCTGGCGCAGGGGGAACCTTTCTCGCAGGAATCATCTCGGACAGGATCGGAAGGAAGAAGACTCTGTTCGTGATATCGGCGATCAGTCCGTTCCTCATGTGGCTCTTTATTATTCTGAACGGTAGATTCGTCATCCCGGTTCTCGTCGTGACTGGATTCTTTCTCTTCGCGAGCGGGCCGGTTCTTCTGGCGCTAGTTCATGATATCGATTCGAAACGGATATCTTTCATAAACAGCATCTACATGACACTGAACTTCACGCTCAACTCGATCATGGTCCTGCTTGTCGGATTTGCGGCCGACAGGATCGGGCTCGATCTCACATACAAGATATCCGCTTTGGTGGCCGTCGGTTCGGTTCCTTTCGTGATCTTTCTGAAACCAATGGCGGATACTGACTAGTCCTAAATGGTAAGTAGATTAAGGGGTTTGAGCTGATAGCGGGGATTTTCGATAAATATTTAAAATATAGCTTGTGTTTGGCTTGAATAGTGCTATATTGGTTAGCAATACGGATGGATTGAGGATTGATAATGTATTGTTCTCGAAATAAAGGCGATAGACGAGCCCTGCCACGTTGATCAACTCTTTCAGAGCACATAATTTTCTTCCTGGAAATCTATCGATTTTTTCAATCACCTAAGGCCATTAGGAGGCTAAAGTGAAGATTTATGTAGGCAACATGTCTTACGATACGAGCGAGGACGACCTTCGGAAGGCGTTCGAGGCTCACGGTCAGGTCGAATCAGTAGCTGTCATTTCGGATCAGTACTCGGGCCGCTCAAAGGGTTTCGGATTTGTCGAAATGTCCAACGATGCGGAAGCGAAGGCTGCAATTGATAGCCTGAACGACACCGATTTGCAGGGTAGGACATTGAAGGTCAACGAGGCTCGCCCTCGCAACGATAGTAATCGTGGCGGCGGTAGTGGCGGCGGTAGGGGCGGCGGCGGTGGCGGCGGCGGTGGCGGCGGCGGTGGCGGCGGCGGCTTCAGGCGCAACTACTAGAGCACCCGCTTAGAATTGATAGCATCAACCGCCGACGGCAGGGCGGCTAGCTGAGCATCAAAAACTCGAGGGAAGCCGGTTATCGGCTTCCCT
The DNA here is from genome assembly GCA_030667985.1 of Candidatus Krumholzibacteriota bacterium. Lineage (GTDB taxonomy): Bacteria > Krumholzibacteriota > Krumholzibacteriia > Krumholzibacteriales > Krumholzibacteriaceae > DAOUUU01. The sequence continues at coordinate 1,446 of DAOUUU010000053.1, read as the reverse complement.
CGGTTTATATACGGTCATGTGACTAATTCAAAAACTGATCAGCGTTCTTGAGATGGAGTTTTTGGTAGGGGCGCCCCATCACTCCTTTAGGTTCGAGCGTATAGCGACCTTGTACAGATACCACCCCAACCCACAGAAAATCACGGCCGAGACAACCTGACCTACCCACGCGGGGGAGTAGGGAACCACGAGGAATTTGGGCGTTCGGGATATGATTACGGCGATGATCGCGATCACCACGCCTAGAAGGCCTTCGCCGGCGATCAGGCCGGAACCCAGGAGGATTCCATTATCTCCGGTCACGTCTACATCCTCATTGCCCCTCTTCGATCTTGCGTCGACCATGTGCCGTATCACGCCGCCGATGAATACCGGTGTCATGGTGTGAAGGGGGAGATAGATGCCGACGGCGAACGGCAACGGGGGAATCCGGAACATCATGATCACGATGGAGAATGCCGCTCCGATTCCGACTAGATCCCACCGGAGATTTCCGTCTAGTACACCGTCCAGAACGGTCTTCATCAAGGTGGCCTGGGGCGCGGGCAGCTGCTCCGTACCGAATCCGTACGCCTTCCCCAGGTAGAAAATGGCCAGGCACACGAAAAACGCCGATCCCAGGGCTCCGATGATCTCGCTGATCTGCTGTTTTCTAGGTGTCGCGCCGACAATGAATCCTGTCTTCAGATCCTGCGAGATATCCCCGGCGATCGAGGCCGAGATACAGACGATCGTGCCGATCGTTAGTGCTGTTATCTTGCCGGTGAGATCCGTCCAGCCAAGCAGCTTGAAGATCAATCCCGTACCGAGCAGTGTCACGATGGCCATCCCCGATGTGGGGTTGGAGGAGACACCGATCATCCCAACGATCCGCGATGATACAGTCACGAAACAGAACGCGAAGATGGCGATTGCAATGGCGCTGCAGAGGCGCATGAACACATGTGTGTCGTTTCCGATGATGCCCGGTATGAATGTCACCACCATCACCACCAAGGCAACACCGAGGAGCACATACTTGATCGAGAGATCCCGTTCAGTGCGAAGCTTTCCCGCATTGAGCGATGCGGCGCTGGAACGCAATTCCTTGATGCCGATCTTCAGGGAGTTCACCATTGTCGGGACCGACTTGGCCACGGTTATCAGACCGGCTGCAGCCACGGCGCCCGCGCCGATGATACGGATGTATCCGTCCCAGATCTGCTGGGCCGAGAGTCCGCCGATTGTGGTGATGGAAGGATCGAGTCCTTTCGATTGGAGATAGATCAATGTATTCGGCCAGATTTCCATGTCACCGAACTTCCAGGCGATGAATGGAATAAGCAGCACCCACGAGATCAATCCCCCGCCCACCATGATGGCCCCGATACGCCTGCCGAGTATGTATCCGACACCGAGAAGGGCCGGGGTGGTGGAAACGCCGACAACAGCTTTTTTTATCAGTGG
>DAOUUU010000141.1 GCA_030667985.1 Candidatus Krumholzibacteriota bacterium | reverse complement strand
GGCGAGCAGAGGAAGCATCCCATGGCCGTCCTGAACGATCGAGCTGGCGAGCAGGATCGAGCCCGGGATCTTTCCGCTCGCGAAGAGGGTCACGAATACCATATGGGGGCCGGATTGAGGAATGAGTCCGACCAGGCACGCGATCACGAGAAGCAGGAACATCCCCCTGCCGGCGAGATCCCCCAGATCGAACGAGAAGTGCTCTGTCAACACATAGAGAAGGGTCAGCACGCCTAGTGTCCACAGAAATATATTGGGCATGTGTTTCTTCGCGATGTGCTCCCAGAGGTGCTCTTCGAGAAAATGATCGTGCACCGTCGCTACGATAAAGAGCGCTACGGCGGAAGCTATGAGCAGCGTCTGTTTGATCCAGTTCCATTCGGGCGGGCCTATCTGCCCCAACAGGATCGCGATGATGATCGCGGCGAGAACGATCGCGAGGACCCCCCTTGCCGGAGAGCACTCCTTCCATTGCTTCAAGATCTCGCCCCTCGGAAAGCAGCTGCACCTGTGCTCTTCGTGTATCTCGAGTCCCTTACAACCTAACGACTCGCCCAGGTCGCGCTTCCTTATAACCATGTCTATCAAGGCGCCGGCCGCGATACCGAGGATGAACAGCGCCGCGAATACCACCACCCCCCACCCTGGATACATCGCCAGCATGACGAACGATTCATCGCCGCTCGTCGCTATCATGGCCGCGACCAACGCTCCGAAACTTATCACACGGTGCGAGTACATCGCGACGGCCGCGAACGCGCCGAGGCATCCGGGCAATACGCCGAGCGCCGCGGCGAACAGGTACTGGCCCCAGGAGCTACTGGCAAGCCTGTTTCGCCAGGATCCGCTCGTAAGGATGTTGATATACTCGACCACCAGCATCATCACGAAGACGAAACCGGCTATCATAACGGTATGTCTCAGTACTTCGATCATTGCCTGCGCGCCCTTCCCGGTAGTCCCCGAAAGAGAATCTCATCTCCAGCAGAAACTCGTAAAAGCGATACTAGCACCAGGCGCCCGGAGTGGCAATCCTCTATCGGATACAAACCGGGCGGGCTGATGAGCCCGCCCGACGAAACATAACGGAATATTTGGGAGGAATAGATCTCCTCGGCTTCGGTCACCTTAGAAGTACCATCTTTCGCGATACGATCTGTCCCGGCGTCGATAGCCTGTAGAAATAGACGCCAGATGCGGCCTTGCGGCCCTCGTTGTCGATGCCGTTCCAGATCATCTCTTTTGTGCCCGCCTGCATATTTTCGTCGACGAGTGTGCGGACGAGGCGACCGTTGACATCGAAGACCGTCAGCCGGACACGGGTTGCCACAGGAAGCTCGAACCTGATCATAGTCGTCGGATTAAATGGATTCGGAACATTCTGATGGAGCGTGACCGCACGCGGCGTCTCTCCCGCTTCGCCGTCCGAAATCACATCGGGAGCTCCCGGACCGCTCTCGTTGCCCGCATCGTCTACCGCACTGAGCCGGTAATAGTAGAGATGCCCGTCTTCTATCGAATCGACCCAGAAAGTATCGGGAGTCTCATGCACGAGATCCTCGGGAAGTGGATCGAAGGACATCTCGATATCCCTGTAGATCCGGTAGAGGACCACATCCGGCTCGCCAGACCGATCCCAGGTGAGTAGATTTCCGCCCGGCGCGCTGTAATCGACAACGAATCCTGTCGGTGTCGGCGGGATGATATTATCCACAGAATATCCACTGTCCGGCTCGCTGGTGAAAAACTCACCCGGAACCGCCGTGCGGGCCCTAATAACGAAAACCGAATAGTGGACGCCGCCCTCGACGGTCGAATCCTGCACTGTCGGCGCTATAACCTGATAGCCCCCGGCGCCTGTGGCGGGGACAGTCTGAACGCTGTCCCACGTGTCCGGGGCCGCCTGCCTGAGAATATCGTAGGCTACGACCTCCCTCGGGCTTCCCGCATAATCAAAGTAGCTCTTCTGCCACCCGATCTCGACCGCGAGACCCTGATCGTCCGGCACGTCGGTGACGAAATCGATTGTGGGCAGGCTGTCGATCGACACGGCGAAGTTCAGCTTGCCGGCGCCGTGGACACTGTCCTGTCCAGCGATTCCAATATCGACCGCCATCGCCATGAGCGAATCAGCGACCTGTGTATGAGTAAAAGAGGGATCGACGCTCAGCATGACTGCCGCAGCTCCGGCCGTAGTCGGCGAACTGAAGGATGTGCCGTACGAGGCGCCGTATGTATAGCTCTGCGTCCCATCGGGAGCCGTGATATCCGGTTTCATCCGGCCGTCATTGGTCGGTCCGTGGCTCGAGAAGGATTCGGGCGGAGGATCGGGAAGATTGTAGTTCCCCTCGTAGATCGCGCCGACCGTGAAGGCGCCGTGCGCGTCCGCCGGCTCCATAAGGGCATTGCCCGGGATCGCGTACTCGAGATCGTGGTAAAAACTGAAGACCGTCATATCGAGATTGTCGGTCGGACCGGAGTCGTGCTCGACTACGATGCGATAGGGAGCGCGTCCCGTATCGTAGCTGAACCCGACCCATTCCTGCGGGTCCTGCGGCCCCGTCTGCAAGCCAGTGCTGCTAGCCACAAGGGTTGAGTTCTTGTCGTAGATATAGAGATCGAGGTCGGTCAGCGAATTTCCGTACTGGTCCCAGTTCAGAAAGATATAGGCTGTGCTGTACGAGCCGGAGATGTCATGGTACTCGTCCGTGCCTCCCGTCCAGTTGAGCCTGCTGTCGCCGTCCGGGTCGCTCCAGGCCCCGCGCCAGTGCCGCCTGGCGTCGTTGCCGGCCGAGACCGCCCAGAAGACGCCGTCACTGTCATGGGAATTGTTGATGATGCCGGTCAGCGGGCCCGTATCGTCGTAGTAGCTCGAGTTGACCCATCCGACAGAGTGGTTGGCCACCTGAATGCCGTTGATGCTCATGTAGTCGGCCGCGTTCTCGAGATCGAGCCCGTCCGCGACATAGATACAGTAGAGTTCTGCTCCGGGGGCCATGTCGATTGCGTGCTCCGCGACACCGGTGCCGTGCGGAGTACCCACCTCGATATCGATCCCCGTCTGGTTTCCCTTGAGCCGATGAGCCGTCGGCGGGATCTCGCCCGCCGCGATGGCGTCGGTAAGCCCGATGAATCCGAGATCGACGATCGCGAGCTTGACGCCACTCCCGTCAAAACCCATTCCCTGCATCGCGTCCACGCCAGTCAGCTCTACACTCTCGGATACGATTGTGCCGTAGCCGTCGAGCGCCTTCGCCTTGATAGGCACACGGGCAACCCTGATGTCGGGGAGGGACCCGAGCGCCCTGAGCTTGGATACTGGAGCATAGACACGGATAAAGGAGCGTGAAGTCGCGTCGATCTCGAGACCGAGCGCCTCTATCCTGGAAATGTCTATGGACTGGGAACCAAGCGGGCGCGGCGCTTCCAGTATCACCGGAATGAGCGCCTCCCCCCGCTCAGACTTTGCTTCGATACCGCTCTCGGCGGCGAGCTTGATCGCCTGCTCCTTTCCCGTTCTCTCGAATTCCTCGACGAGCCGCTGCAGAAATGGTCCAAGCTTTCCAGCTTCATTCTTGCGCGCATACAGGGGGCTTGCGGCGGCTGTTATGAGAATGAGAACGACGAGTAGTGCGATTCCAGAGACCCAGAAGATCGAGAGTCGAGCTCCCGGCCGATTATAGGCTCTGCCGGCGGCGCATACAGCATCGCAGCCTTTGAGCCTTCCGTTGAACAGGTCGGTTCGATAATTCATTAGGACCCCAAACGTTAAAACCCATTCTTACAACAGGATTGCTACGTAAATTATTATAATTCTAAATTAGAATCTGCGCAAGTAAAAAGTTACATATTTTGTCAGAAATAATAAATAAAGGAGCGGGACGGGCCCGCTCCTTCTATGCTTTATAAATTGTATGGCTTGCCTGTCACCTAAGCAGGACCATCTTATTCGAGATGACCTCCTTGCCAACCCTCAGGCGATAGAAGTAGATCCCGCTCGCAACGCCCCGGCCGGCATCGTCCGTGCCCTGCCAGGTAACTACATGCAGGCCCTTTTCCTCCCGATCCCTGACGAGAGTCGCGATCCGCTTGCCCGTGACATCGTAGACCTCGAGCAGAACATCCGACGCCGCCGGAAGATAGTAGCTGATCTCGGTCACGGGATTGAATGGGTTCGGAACGTTCTGGTGGAGTGTGAGACCGGCAGCGGGAGTCGTGATCGCATCTGTTATAAAGAGAAGTTGCGTACCGCTCTCCGTTTCCACTGCCACCTCGTACACATAGCTCTCACCGGGCAGACAACTCGCATCCCTGTAGACGAATCTGAGCCCTTCGCGCTCGAGATACTCCTCGGGCTGTACGACGAAGGCTCCAGTCTGAGCCACTGCTCGCGATACGATGAATCTCGCATCCTCATCGATCTCCGATAGAGCCCATTCGATGACAACGGCCGACTCCCTGTAACCGGCATAGTAGCTCTGCAGAAGCGTGGCGACAAAACCGCCGCTGTCGGTTATACGGTGAGCGTAGATATCTAAGTCCATGAAGATGCGCTCGTCCTCCCACGCTATTATCGCGCCGTCAGCACCGTCGCTCACCACTTTAGGAATCTTCTGGTTTTTCGCTGCTGTACAGAGCGCAACGCCATTGATAGTCCACTCTGGGCTTCCGAGCGAATCGATCCGCTGGGCGTAGATATCGAACTGTGAGGCGGTCCTGTAGTCCTGCCATGTCATGATAGCCCCTTTATCGGCCACGAGAATCAGGTCGATCTCCTGGCTGCCTCCCGCAGCGGTGCATATAGCAACGCCGTTTTCAGTCCATTGAGCTACGCCGTCCCCGTTGACACGCTGAGCGTAGCAGTCGTAGTTGCCGATACGGTAGTCGCCCCAGGCGACTATTGCACCTCCCTCGCCGTCACCACACAGACGTGGGTAGTGCTGCCACCAGTCCTCCCCGCCCGGATCGGTCGTGAGCGCAACGCCGTTGGCCGTCCAGAGCATCGTGCCGAGCGAATCGACCCTCTGGCTGTAGATGTCGTACCAGTCCCTGTGATCGCACCAGGCGAGTACGGCGCCGCCCGAACCGTCCGGCACGATCTCCGGCTCGTACAGAACACCTAGCGCGCCACGAACAGTCTCTCCGTTAACCGTCCACATAACTGTTCCTACTGCGTTTACCCGCTGTGCCATGATGCTGCTCAACTCCCAGTCGATCCAGCTGAAGATAGCTCCTCCCTTGCCGTCAGACGCTACGCGGGCCCATTCTTTGCCCCAGCCACCTGTGCGTAGTGGCACGCCGCTAGCCGCCCAGAGCAGATTGCCGTCGGCATCGATTCTCTGGCAGTAGAGTTCAGCGTATGTAGGGTTCACACGTTCGTCCTGCCAGATGAAGATCGCACCACCGGCACCGTCCGAGTATATGTCTTCCAGATGCTGATGTGCCGCTTCACTGCAGACAGCTATGCCATTGACCGCCCCTAGGACATT
>DAOUUU010000170.1 GCA_030667985.1 Candidatus Krumholzibacteriota bacterium | reverse complement strand
TTACCCACGAATATTTCAGGAAGACACCCTTCGCCGCCAGCCGGCAGAGCTGGAGACCCGCCGCTCCGTCAAGAAAGCCGAGCTGCAAAAAATACATTCTCATGAACCTGGCGAAGGGACGAGTAACAAGAGCCGGAAACCATCCTTTCCCCCTATTGAAAAGATCCTCTGCTCCACGTCTGCTGTAGCTTTCCATACGCTGCATATAATCATCCATATCCCGGTATGGAACATGATCGATGAATCCTCTTAGTTTTCCTCCCCGCCCCTTCAGCTCGAGCCTCTCGTGGACCATCTTCGCTGGATAGCGTCCCGCTCCCCTCCTGAAGAGTCTCAACACTCTGTCGCGCTGCCACCCGCAGAATCTTATCTTCTTGCCGAGAAAGACGTTTCTTCTCCTGAGCCAATATCCGTCATGGCCTGGTCCCTCGAGTATTCTCGCGATCTCCGCCCTGAGCTCGACAGATAGGGATTCATCCGCGTCGAGCACGAGGATCCAGTCTCTCTCGGCCTTTGCGACGGCCCAGTTTTTCTGATCGGCGGCGGATATGTAGGATCTCTGAAATAGGGCGGCCCCCATACTCTTCACGATATCGACCGTTCTGTCGGTGCTGAAGGAATCCACGACGATGATCTCACCTACCCCATCGGCGCTCTCGAGGCACCTTTCGATGTTCGATTCTTCGTTGTATGTTATGACGATAAGCGATACGTTCGAAAGTGCATCATTCCCATTCATAGCAAGCTCCCTGGTTCCGACATTGATCCGGTGTTCAGCCCAAGCAGGTCCATAATCTCATCGAGAACCGCGCCCGGCTCTATGCTCGAAAGACAACTGTTCGGAACACACTTTTTCTTCCTGCAGGGAGAGCATGACACTCCTCCGCTCAGGACCCTGTGGATATCGTTCATCGGATCCCATATCTCCGGATCGGTCGGGCCGAACAAAGTCACCGTGGGAACGCCCTGGAGTACCGCGAGATGTTTCGGCCCTGAATCGGGAGTAACGAGCATATCCAGGCGCGCGATCAGGGCGCCGATCCTCGCTATGCTCGTGGGGGGCGCAAGTATGGCTCCTTCAACCTCATCGGCCACAGAACGTGCCGCTTCTTCCTCACCCGGCCCCCATAGGACGACCGGCACCAGGCCCGGCCCATCGATCATCCTCTTCATGAGCAGGATGAAATGTTCTCGCGGCCAGGATTTCGACTGGTAGGTCGCAACCGGCACAACGCCGACGAGCCGCCGGCCCTTCAGGCCGAGGCCCGAGACATACCTGTCCGCCCATTCCCGTTCGGCGGCTGCGGCGGGGAAACCGATAGCATATCTATCCTTTCCCGCTGACCCCTCCACTCTCTCCATTTGCATCTGTTGACCGCAGAGACCGAGCAAGCGGACGATTTCCAGGTTGGAATCGAATGAATAACGCTTGATCCGCCTTCCATCCTCGATCATCACCCTCGGAAGCAAGTGTGTATAAGACCACCTGTGCCTTCCGACATCTATGCCGATCCTTATCCTGGATCCGGTCAGGAACGTGATGTTCGCCGACCGGGGAGAGCCGAGGAGATCAAGGGTCATATCTATTTTCATCCGCCTGAAGGATCGTATCATCGATAATTGCCTCAAGATACCGTCCGGCAGAACAATCACACTGTCCACGGAAGCTTCGCCCGCGAGAACCTCCGCGTACTGTCTCATACAGACGTATAATATTTGCGCCTTCGAAAAGCTTTTTCTCAGGGCCCGTACAATCGGCAATGAAAGCGATATATCGCCCAGGGCCTTAAGCCTGATGACGAGTATGGTATCGATCTCCTTTTCCACCGAGAGATCGGGCAGTCCCTTTGCTTCTTTCATGCGTGCCATTTCAATACCCTTTCGAATGCCTTGTACACCTCTTCCGCCTCCAAACCCTCCAGGCACCGCATATCGTCACATTGATGCAGATGGCAAGGCGCGCATTCCTCTCCAGAAGTAACAACGATGTATGGGCCCATCGATTCATAGGGAAACCAGACCTCCGGTTCGGTCGGCCCGAAAACACCTACAGTCGGCCTCTGGAGAGCGACAGACATGTGCATTACGCCCCCGTCATTGGCGACAACAGCGTCGCACGAGCGGAGTACCGCCGCAAGCTTCCTTATCGGCTGCAGAGGCAGAATATGGATTCCTTCATCCACCCTTGAAGCCACATCCCGCACAATTTCATCCTCCTCAGGACCATTTACAAGGAGAAGCTCCATTCCGGTCCTTTTCCTTATCAACGCTGCCAGGTCGGCGAATGCGCCTGGCGCCCACCTTTTCGAGGGCCAGGTCCCTCCCGGATGAAGAGCGACTACACCCCCGTCTCTTCCTGTGATCCTCGCAACAAGTTCCCTCCCCTCCCTGATCTCATCGTCGAGCAGATAGATCCTTGGAGGCTGATCCGACACGTGAACATCGAAGGTCTCAAGAGCATGCATATGATGCTCGGCGGCGCTTATCACGTTGGAAGGCACCGTGAATGTATCCGTATAGAGATGCCTCCGCCACTTCCTGGTACCACCGAGGCGTATCGGGATCCGTGAAAAATAGAGAAGCAAAGCGCTTCTCGGATTGTAGAAAAGATCGACTGCAGCTGTGAACCGCCCCGATCGTATCTCCCTTAGTGAAGTGAGAAAGCCCCCGCCGAGGCTGATGGTGCCGTCGAGATGAGGATTCTCATTCAGGATCGCCGAATAGGAATCTTCGGTGAGATAGTAGATCCGCGCCCCGGGATACCTGCTCTTCAGCGCAGCGATCGCTGGCGTCGTGAGGATTACATCCCCCAGATACCTCAATCGTGTTATGAGTATCCTGAGG
>DAOUUU010000146.1 GCA_030667985.1 Candidatus Krumholzibacteriota bacterium | reverse complement strand
TTCCTGGCTATGACGGCAGGTACAGTCTTGAAAACGATCTTGAGATCCGTCTTGAAACTCCTTTGACGAATATACTCGAGATCGAGCCTCATCCACTCGTGAAAGCCGATATGGCTCCGTCCGGCGATCTGCCAGAAACAGGTGATACCGGGAGTGACATCGAGGCGCTTCTTCTGCCAGGGGAGGTAATGAGAAACCTCGGAAGGAAGGTTTGGGCGAGGTCCGACAATACTCATCTCACCTTTGAGAACATTGATGAGCTGGGGCAGTTCGTCGAGGCTGGAACGTCTGAGAAAGCGGCCGACACTCGTGATCCGCGGATCGTCCTTCAGTTTGAATACCGGTCCGTCGACACCACTCAACGGCCGCAGGACGCTTATGACGGTCTCTGCGTCCTCCACCATCGAACGATACTTGTAGAAATCGAATTCCTTTCCGCCCCTGCCTACTCTCTTTTGTTTGAATAGGATGGGACCGAATGAATCCAATTTTATCAAAATCGCGACTACGGGTATTATGGGGAGAAACAACAGGACAAGCAGCAGAGCTATCACTATATCGATAGCCCTCTTGAGGAAGAGATAGGGCCTGCTGTCTTTCGCCTCCCGGCCCTCAAGCACTTCGAATGATGGTTCTCTGTTGTAGACGGCCTCTCGAAGTTCAACGTATCCTGCCATGCTCTCCTCCAAAAAAAAGCCCGAGCATTGTGTCTGCCCGGGCATGAAAAACACTTGCCATAGATACTTACTTCTCACGACCGGGCGGTCAGCCTTACAATTCAGAAGCAAATCCCTATAGCAAACGTTCCCCTATGTACCTCCTCATTTGTACATATTCTAACACAGGTTTTTTGCTGTTGTCAATAGCAAAAATGGTAAATATCACACTCTTGCACAGTTTTGAGGTCTCTTCTGCAAACTCGCGATGTCATGAGAATAGAGCGGAGAAGATCATGGGAATGAGTATCTCATGGTGCCCTGTTATAGATATCCCTTTTCCCCCGAAAGCAGCAGGCCGTTTCAGGACGTTCTCGCACGGCCTGTAATGTTGTATCATATCCAGATTACAGGTTACAAGACCTTCGAAGGAAGCACCGAGATTACGTGCGATACTGAACGCTTTGAGAAAAACCTCCGGCATGATGACAGCCGATCCAACGTTCACCGCCACCCCTCCTCTCTTACCCAAACGCTCTATCCGTGCCGCAAGTATGCGGAAATCACGTGTGGTTAGCTCCCCCCAGGCCGCGCCGTCATAGCTCGGATGCTGAACGAGGATCTCGGTTCCGATCGCCGCATGAACGGTCACCGGAATGCCCAGGCGGTAACCTTCAGCCAGCATGCTGTAGGAACGGTTGGCAACCTTTCTCTCCAAGCAGTAGCGGCCTATCGCCTCGCCGAGGCCGAGTCCGTTTTCAACGCCCAGTGCAACCGCTTCGGCGAAACCGGCAGAGGTCTCTTCGCAGAAACCGAAGATCCCTCTGGCGAGGTTCTTCGGCACATCCTCACTCGTCTCTCCGAAACAGGCGATCTCGAAGTCATGAATGGCGGTTGCTCCGTTTACGGCCAGCGCCGTCACATACCCCTTCTTCATCATCTCGATGAAATAGAGTGACAATCCGCATTTTACGATATGCGCGCCCAACATCCAGATCAGTTCCCTCCCCTTCGCTCCTTTCGCCCTTCTCAGCGCCAGCGTCAGCTCACGCATGCGATCGGCCGCGAGCTGACCCGGCAGCTCCCCGAGCCAGTGCTTGAATGCCTTCCCCCCCTTTATCGGCACGCCGAAATCCTCTAATGTAACCTTGCTTCCACGCTCGGCGATCGTCACCGTCTTTACACGTGCTAGATCGATCTCTTCGTATTTACTCGTCATGTATTCCTTTCGATTCACGCTTCAGATCCCGATGGGGCACATCGCTCAGCACATACTCTTTCAATACAGCTTCGAATGCCCCAATAACCACCTTGGATCGCATGAGCACGGGCATTCTCAACGTATCATCAGTTACCCAGATTGTCAATTTACCCTTGTGTTCAAAGATGCTGCTTGTCTGCAGCACCGGCTCGACGATCAGGCAATCGAACTCACCTGCCGGCACGCGGACGCGCTCCCTGCCAAGCACCTTGACATAAATCGGATAATTCTTGCCTCCACTGTGATTGGCCATCGATATGGCCTGGCCCTCCTCTATCGGCAGAGTACGGGCATGGTAGAGTGCGGAAAGAAAATCCTGAGTGTTTGGAGGTATAGGAACGGTCTTGTCGGGATAGACTGCAAGGTGCTTCCTCTGATCGAAGTCAACCCTCTCGTCACGCTTGAAATCCCCTTCCCGTATATGCTTTTCAAACCGGATAGAGAATAGGTTGTCGAAGTCCATGAAGGATTCCACTCTGTCCCTCACCTTGAAGACAATATCGAACGCCTTGTTTGTCCTGGCCGTCGAGATGATGTGATAGCTCCGCACGCTGTCGATTACCGAGATGTTTCGTATCTCTAGCGTGGCGTCGCCTGCGTATATAAGACCGTACTGTATCGCGAAGGTGAGCTTCTCTCCCTCGCCGAACGGCACCGTCTCGGGCCTGAGGTGAACGAGCTCGAACCCATCGAGTTCCGGATCGAACTTCTGTTCATTGGCGTGAAGATGGTCAAATCGTCCCGTAAAAAGGACGATTAGTGCCATCCAGATGACAGCAGCCCACAGGGGAACGGGGGCACCAGATCTATTATCCTGTCTCTTATCTAGTTTCATAATATTACCTTACGTGCCTTTCTTGAAGTATCTTATCAAGTTCTTATGCGCTTCTAGATATAAACATTTGCAATCATCGTGCTTAAAATCACGAAATCTATCGGCCGAGGATCCTGTTGTATACCGAAATGGTGCCGAGGACGGTCCGTTCGATATCAAAGGCTAGTGCTCTCCGCCTGGCCTGTTCCGATATCGATCGTTTAAGATCCTCCTCATCGAGCAGGCGGGCGATCCCGGCTTTCAGGGCCTCCGCATCTCCAGATGTAACAAGAAGCCCTCCGTCATCACCTATGATCTCGGGTATGCCGCCGGTTTCAGCAGCCACAATAGGCAGTCCCGCCGCAGCGGCGGCTATGAGCGCCGTCGATAGGCCTTCCTCGAGCGATGGTTGTATGTAGATATCGAACAGAGGCAATATCTTCTCAAGAGAAGCTGTTTGCGGCAATATGATGACGCTTCCACCAACTCCCCTTTCTCTAATTCTCGACTCCAGCTCCCCTCTCATGCTCCCTTCCCCGATCACCAGAAAAACACAATCGTTCCTTAGCTTTACGATCTCTTCGGCCGCCCCTATGAGAGTCAAGAGCCCCTTCTCCCTCTCGAGTGCTGCGATTGTTCCGATCAATGTGAAACCGGGGGCGATCCCCCACTCTTCGAGCAGTCGCTTATCGCCCGTTGCGGTGTTGAACCTGCCGACTTCTACGCCGCTCGGAACGACCGTCATCCTCTCCGGCGAAACACCGACGGAGGAGAGGCCCTCCAATGCCGCTTTCGATATCGGGATATAATGTGCGACTCCCGACCGGTATTTCAATCCGCTCCTGGGCTTGAAAGCTACACGTCTGCTCACGATGAGCGGCGGCGGATTCTTAAGCAGCATACGGGTCAACCAGAGATGTGTATGCGATCGGGATGTCTGCGCATGCAGGATATCCGGCTGGAACTCCAAAGTGAACCGGCGAAGTGTGCTTACCGTCACAAAGGGAATCGTCTCGAAGGGCAGGGGGCATACACTCGCTACGCCTCGCAGTTCCTCCTCAAGCCTTGAACCTCTCATGACCGCGGCGCTGACATCCAACCCGGCGCCGAGCAACCCTTTTACCAGCGCGACTGTTTGATACTCTCCTCCCCTGAATCCCCGTTCGCTGTTTGAGAGTAAAACCTTCATCGATTCACCGCTCCTGCAGTATCCCATTCAAGCGCTTTGCGATCTCTTTCGAATTGAACCGTTCACGAACGAATGCCCCGCCCTTTCCGGCGAGTTCCCTTGACAGCTCAGGATCCCTGTAGAGATCCATGATCATAGAAGCGAGTGCGTCTCCATCGCCGGCCGGTACACTGATCAGATGTTCTCCCGGCACCAGGAATTCCCGGAGAGCGGGAGTGTCGGCGGTGATCACCGGTCTCCCCACAGCCAGCGCCTGGTAGATCTTGTTGGGTACGACCATCGAAGTCTTGGGCGTCCGCCCGAAAACTCCGAGAACGATATCATATTCGGATATTGCCCGCGCGAGCTCTTCCGTCGAAACACCCGGTGTGAACCTCACGTTTTTGAGCCCTTTTGAGCCCGCCCTTTCCCTGGCGGCACCCAGAGTCTGCCCATCGCCGAGAAGGGTGAATCGCACCTTTTCACCGATCAGCGCAGCCGCGGCGTCTATTATAGTATCTATACCGTGCAACGGCAGAAAGGACCCGTAAAATAGAACTTCTAATCTCTCTCCCCTATTCCGCCATGGAGCGGGTCGGAAGGTCTCCTCGTCAAATCCGACCGGAAGCACCTTTATCTTCTGCGGGGCAATGCCGAACCAATCGCTGTAAAACGAAGCGTGTTGATCGGTATCGGCGATAATGAGGTCCGGCAGGTTAAACGATATACGGTCCAAATTTCTATTGTGCCACGCCTGAGGTGAACCGGCACGAACATCACCTCGGTCAAGAACCCTCGTCTCGTACCTCGATACGAGCGGATCGAACACGAGTTTGCTTCCGCTTAAGACGGCGATTACACTTGCGAGAGGTATATCCTTGTGCCTGAATTCCGGCACGTAGATCGTCTTCGCCCCTCTGCCAGCTTTCATGTATTTGACCATAAGCGCTGGATATCTTGTATAGACCTTGCGCCTGATTCCTGTGCGGCACTCGGAATATGAGTTGCCTATGCCGCGCCAACCTTTTCTGACTATAAGGTTTCGCGGATAATCAGGATCGTAGGCGCCGAAAAAGAGCAGCTCCGTCACGACGGGTTCCTCCCATT
>DAOUUU010000147.1 GCA_030667985.1 Candidatus Krumholzibacteriota bacterium | reverse complement strand
GATCATACTGATCCCCGTATGGACCTTCTATCTGCTGGGGGCCTGGCACGGGAGCACCGTATCGGGATCCGGGGTCCGGCTCTACCCCCTCCTGGCCGGCCTCGTGAGCTTCACCGCTCTACTCGGGGCGATCTACATCATCAACCAGATCACTGACAGGGAGACGGACCGGGCTAATAATAAACTCTTTCTCGTCTCGCACTCTATCATCCAGCTCAGATCGGCATGGATCGAAGCGGCGATGCTCGTCGGGTTCTCCTTCGCCATCTCCATCCTCCTCATGCCGATTGCATTCACCGTGATACTGATCATCAGCCTCGCGCTGGGTATCGCCTATTCCGTCGAACCGGTCAAGTTCAAGAGGCGGCCGGCGCTCGACGTTCTCTCCAACGCGGTCGGAAACGGCATACTCAATACGCTCGCCGGGTGGGTCGCGGCGGGAGCCCCCATCGAAAACCTCGAGATCCTCGCCCCCTATCCGCTCGCCGTCGCCTCGGTGCACCTGGCAACGACCCTGGCCGATATCGAGGGAGACAGAGCAAATAGCATGAAGACGAGCGGAATCGTGCTGGGAACTAGAAGGGGAACGGTTCTCGCCGCCGGCCTGATGGTAGCGGCGGCCATAGCGGCAACGGTGGCGGGCAACAGGCCTGCATTCTACGCTTCACTGATCTCTCTGCCCCTTTTTCTCATACCGGCGAGAGCGGCGAAACGGGAGGTTGGCGCGACGGCTCTTCTTCTGCCGGTGAAGGGGGCGACCCTGATATTCTCGGTGACGGCCGGATTTCTCTTCCCGCTTTACATCCCCTTCCTCGCGGCAGTCATACTCCTTACACGGCTCTACTACCGCAGACGCTTTGATATGTCCTACCCGAGCCTCGGGTGACTGGCGGGATCGCTGTACGATAGAGGAACGGCACGATAAAAACGACCGGAGGCCTGAGCCCCCGGTCGATCATTGAAATAAAATATTATTAGCTTATCGCGGCAGCAGCTCTTTGACCCTCTCGTAGGCAGCCTTGTTTCTTACACCCACCGGCGCTCCAGGCATCTCCCTGATTACAACGTTCACCCTGCTTACCCGCTCCGAGGTCGGCGGGTGGGTCGAAAGCCACTCCTCAAGCTTGCTCGGCTCTCCCCTCTCGGCCATCTGGAACTTCGAGAGCAGTTCGCTCATACCTACCGGATCATACCCCGCACTGTTCGCGTAGGTGACGCCGAGCCTGTCAGCTTCGTACTCGTTGCTCCTGCTGTAGGCGAGCATGCCGGTCGTCGAGAAGAGATCGGCGGCGAGGCCGGCCCAGAAGCTCGGATCATCCCCGAGTAGAAGCCCGGCAAGCGCGCTATATCCGTACATGGTGGTCAGGCGTTCGGTCGAATGACGCGCCGCGACATGCCCGACCTCGTGGGCCAACACTGCCGCTAGCTGCGACTCGTCGTCCAGGATCTCCATCAATCCCGTGTAGATATAAATATAGCCTCCCGGGAGAGCGAAGGCGTTGATCTCCTCCTTCTCGATGACGGCAAAATGGTACGCGATATCACGGCGGTCGCAGATACGAGCGATGCGGTCCCCGACCGATTGGACATATGTGGCAACCTCGGCATTCTTGTAGACTGGATACTCCTTCTCGACCTCGACCGAGAACTCCTGCCCCATCTGGACCTCTTCATCACTCGTGACGAGATTGAAGTGGCCCTTGTTGATGCCGGTAGTCGCACATCCAGCGAAAAACACTGTGAGTAATAGGAATGTGACTAGTCTTGTGAGGTGAAGACCACTCAATATTCTGGTGATGGACACGAAAACCTCCTCCTACTGATCCAGGATCTTTATCTTGCCTATTGGGCCAGGTCAGTATACACCGGCTGAGAGATGAAATAAAGCGCGGAATCGCCTCGGTCAGAAAGCGATCATCATCATGAAGAAAAAATGATCGTGTATGGAGAACTGCCCCCAATCCTCGCGGTCCAGATCGATCGTCTCGATGACGCGGAACCTGTGCAATCCCCTCAGTTTCACTTCGTAGACGAGCTTGAGGCGGTTCTCCCACCTTTCGGCCGTCTCCTCCCTGTCGCCCGTTCTTCTCGACTCGTACCGATCTCCCAGGTACCCGAACTCGATCCCATGCGTATCGTTGAAGCCATACTGAAACAGAACGAAGGGCAGCAGCTCCTCCTTGCTGAAATCTCCGTACCGATCCGGTCCTTTGCCCGACCAGCGCTCGCGCCGTATCTGCAGCCCCGCATTCAGCGCCATCCGTCGCTCCACAGACGAGTACCACCAGATGTCGGGCAGAAATTCCCTTATCCTGTGCTTCTCCCCGGCCTCTTCCCCGTTCGAGGTCTCGCCTGCGAACTCTGCGCTCCGTGCTTCGAGACCTAGGACAAATGAAGAGCCGACATCGAACTCGGCCCAGATGAGGCCGTCCCGGCGATATCCCGACTCGAGATGATCCTCCGCCTGTTCCTCGAGGAAGCGGTATTCCCTCTCCCAGCGGGTGGTCAGGGCCCCGATCGCTCCGAACCGGAAGGCCTCTCCTATCTCCTCGCGAGCCGCGAGCTCGAGCTCGAATGGCTGCTTCGTGTAGAGGTTCTTCTCTCCATCGATATTCTCACCGTGTTCGTAGGCAAAGTTGTTGGCAAAGTCGAGGACCCGCGCCGTGACACGCACGAAGCAGTCGACCCCGGTGCGCCTCTGGAGGCCCAAACCGATATCGTTCTCTCGCTTCCAGAAGGATGGACTGAGATAAAGGGACGCGTAAAAGTCCCCTCGTATCCTCCCCTCTAGCTCCAGCTCGCTCCTCCTGGCCCATGTTTGCCCGAGCCCCCGGTCCGCATCCATCCAGAACCGGAAACGGAACCTATCCGAGAGATCCGCGGAGAGCTTGAGCTGTTCCTCGAGTCTCCACTGCTCGACATTGAGACTGCCGAACCGAAGGCGGTAGATGTTGTCACGGGCATACCAGGCGTCCCGCCAGTTCCTGTCGTAGCGCATCGTGAGCATGTCGAGATAGTACTCGCTCGCGTAGCGCTCCGGCTCCTCAGGATATGGGGAGCTGTATGTTTGAGGCCTGGCCGCGCCGGAGACTAAAAAGATAACAAGCAGGCAGACGGCAATACAGGCAGTATTCGTGGTGAAGTGAAGGCTGGGAAAATAAGCGGGATATCCGGTAATGCGGAATCTGTCACTCATCTTTGAAATCCAGAACCTTGCCGGTCATCGGGACGAACCGCACGGGGAGCGTGAAGAGCCGCCTCAACTCGCCTCCCTGTTTCTCGAGGATCTGCAGCTTCTGCATCCTCTCCCCGACCGGTATTACAAGACGCCCTCCCTCTCTAAGCTGATCGATCAGGGGCTGCGGTATCACGGGGGAGGCTGCCGGGAAGATCACCCCGTCGTAGGGCGCCTCCTCCGGCCATGCAACGTAACCGTCACCGTAACGCACAAATATATTATCAAACCCAAGCGAGTCGAGCAGTGCGGCTGCCCGTTCCGCAAGCGGCTGTACGATCTCTATCGTGAAAACCGTGTCCGCTATCTCGGCCAGAACGGCCGCCTGGTACCCTGAGCCGGTTCCGATCTCGAGGACCCGACCCCCGCCCCCGAGCGTGAGAGAGGCGGTCATAAGGGCGACTATATAGGGCTGGGAAATCGTCTGATCGTGTCCGATCGGCAGCGGGCTGTCGATGTAGGCGAGCCCCATGTGCTTCTTCGCTACGAAAAGGTGGCGGGGAACGGTCATCATGGCCCAGATCACATCATCGTCCTCGATTCCCCGGGCGATGACTTGCGTCCGGACCATGCGGTTTCTCAGCGCCGCATACGCCTCGTCGCCGCTAGAGCAGCCTGCCGAAGCGAGCACAGCAATCAGAGCCGCAGCCACAAAAAACACACGCGCTTTATGAAGCAGGAAAAACATAAATCTATCGCCTCCCTTTCGACATGATAGCGGATCGGAAAAGATATTTGAATCAAAAACGGATTCCTAGTACAGTCAAAGCAATTACGAAACTCAGAATCTCGACCAACACTGGAGAATCACTCTATGAACCCATTCAGGGCTTTTATGCGAACACGCCTGCATACGAAGATCCTGATCGGCCTGGTAGCGGGCGTGCCGGTCGGGCTCCTGCTCGGTCCCCGGGTAGAGTATATTGAACCGGCCGGCGATCTCTTTCTCAGGCTGATCAGAATGATCGTCGTCCCGCTCGTATTCTCGTCGCTCTTCGTCGGAACGGCGAGCCTCGGCAATATTAGAAAGCTCGGGCGGATCGGCGGCAAAACGATTGCCTACTACCTATGCACAACAGCGATCGCAATCGCGATCGGCCTCACCCTAGGCAACATCATCCAGCCCGGCTCCGGCCTGGACGAATCGACCAAGACACAACTCCTCGAATCCTACCGCTCAGAAGCGAACGAGAAGATCGAGATCGCGGCCCGGAGGCCTTCCGGTGTCGGAGGCACCGTCAAGGCCCTGCTCGATACAGCCATCAGGGTCGTGCCGGGAAATCCGATCGCGAGCCTCGTCGAATCCAATATGCTCCAGATCATCTTCTTCGCAATCCTGTTCGGCATCGCCATAACGCTCGTACCGAACAACAAGGGCCAACCCGCGATCGATTTCTTCGAGGCGGTCAGCGAGGGGATGATACAGCTCGTCCATATCGTGATGAAGTTCGCGCCGATAGGCGTCCTCGCCCTCATTGCGGTGGTCGTCGGAAAGTTCGGCCTCGATATCCTCCTGTCGCTTATCAAGTACGCGCTCGTCGTCGTCGCGGGACTCTTGATCCAGGTCATCTTCGTATACTCGAGCGCTGTGCGGGTCCTGGGCCGGATGAGCCCGATCGCGTTCTTCAAGGGAATACGCCCCGCCCAGCTGATAGCCTTCTCCACCTCTTCGAGCAACGCCACGCTCCCGGTCACGATCGAGTGCGCCGAGGAGAACCTCGGTGTCAGCGAAGAG
>DAOUUU010000101.1 GCA_030667985.1 Candidatus Krumholzibacteriota bacterium | reverse complement strand
TTCTCCAGGCTTCCCAGTATCACGCGGCCTTTATGGCCCTCCACGGTCGGATCGCCTAGCCCGTCGAAGGCCCTGTACGGAACCTCCCTGTCGATTTGCACGTGCTTCTCGAACGCTCCGAGCCCCGAACCCAGGACTAGAGCGAGTTCCGCTCTACCCTTCAACTCTTCCATTATTCTCCCGCTCCAGATCGAGTTCCATCACGAACGCATCATCGCTCGTGTCGACATAGTATCCCTCTCGTTTACCGATTACGCGAAAGCCGGCTCCGGAATAGAAGGCCATCGCCCCATCGTTTCCCTCCCTCACCTCAAGAAAGACCCGCGACCCGCCCCTGGACACCCCCCGTTCGATCACTTCATCGAGAAGGGCTCTCCCATAGCCGCGCCGGCGTCTGCCCGGGAGAACCGCAATACTGAGCAGATGAATCTCGGCGCGGACGGTCAGGGCTGTAGCGTAACCGGCTATCTCCCCTCCGTCGAGGAGCACGAGGTTTACCGATATATCACCGTATCCGAGCTGCGCCCTGAACATCGGCTCGGTCCAGGGCGTGGGAAAACTCACGGCCTCCAGCCCGAGAACGCCCGGAAGGTCGCTTATATTCATTTCGCGGATGATATGCCGGCCCATTATCAACCGCCCCCGCCTTCGCGGAGCTTCGTCGAGGCGGGCAGCCTGGCATCGGGAGGCCTGATGTAGAGCGGCTCGATTGAAAAAAGATTCTCGTAGGGCACCGGTTCACGTTCGAGCGCGATGCGGGCGAGTAGCGATGCGGACGGCACCGACCGTTCAACCTCAGCCGCCATTCCGCCGTCGACCAGGAGCCGGGACAGGACATCCTCGTAACGCTCGAACCCAGTCCCGCATATGATGAATGGCCCCCGGCAGCCGACTGCCTCCCCAATCGCATCCGGTTTCGAAGAAAATGGCGCCACCAGCTCCTCCGGCAACCCCTGCTTCGTGGAGTAGAGAGCGGCGTAAACCTCTCCCTTGTGAGCGTCGATGAGGGGAAGAACGGCATGTTCGGCGAAGGGAAAAGCCGCGGCGAGGACTTCGAGGCTCGTAACGGGCACGATGGGACGCCGGCGGATCGCCGCGAACGCCTTGACCGTCGCAAGGCCGATGCGAAGACCCGTGAAACTCCCCGGTCCTATCGTAACCGCGAATAGATCTATCTCGTCGATCCTGGCCTTTGCGGATTTGAGCGCGGTGTCGATCGAGGGCATAAGAGTGGCGGAGTGGGTATTCGCGGCGTCGAAGGGTATCTCACAAACAAGCTCTTCGCCCTTTGAGACCGCAACGCCACCCTTTCGGTGAGATGTATCGAAAGCCAGCACGAGAGGTTTCCGGCTCAACACTCCTCCTTCTTGACTGCCCGGATCAACTCGGCGGGAGCCTCGATAAGTATCTCCCTGCTCTCTCCCCCGGTGACTCTGAGGACCACCCGGATGTCGGGCCGAAGCATCCCTTCCGGCAGCCTATCCCCCCATTCGACGATGATGACCCTATGCCCGTCGTCGATCTCGAACAGTCCCAGGTCGTAGACCTCCTCCACACGCTCGAGCCTGTAGAGATCAAAGTGCATTACCGGCATCACACCACGATATTCCTCGACGAGTATGAAACTCGGGCTCACCACCTCATCTTTTACACCCAGTCCCAGGCAAATACCCTTGGCCAGAAGCGTCTTGCCGGCGCCCAATCCCCCTTCGAGCGACATGACGCAGCCCTCGGGAATTATCCCGCCGATCAGGGCTCCCAGCTCGAGCGTCTCAGCCGGAGACCGGCTCTCCAGCTTACAGCTCTCTCTGCGGGTCTCGAATGAAACGAGGCGCTCCACTCTGCGTTCCTCCATATCAGGTTTTGGAGGTGAGTGTCATACAGGGAACTACCATCTCCTCGAGGGAGATTCCCCCATGCTGGAAAGTTCCTTGAAACTGTTTCTCGTATTCATGGAAGTTGGTGGGATAGACGAAATAGAAATTTTCCTTCGCAATGATGTAGTTCTTTGAAGGTCCCTCGCTCGGCAGACCGTACTCGACAGGTTTCTTGATAAGCAGAGCCTGTTTGTCATCGCCGTTCAGGTTGTCGCCGAACTTGTACCTGAGATTCGTCGACGTATCCCTGTTACCATGGACAAGACTCGCCCTCTGCCCGAGTATCGCCCCGTGGTCCGTCGTGACAACGACCACAGCATCCTGCCGCGAGATCTTCTGAAGAATCTCGAAGAGGGCGGAATGACTGAACCAGGAGCGCATCAGGGAACGGTAGGCGCTCTCCGTCGGCGCGATCTCCTGCAGGATATCGCTCTGACTCCTGCCGTGAGCGAGTATATCGAGGAAGTTGAAGACCATCACGACGAAGGGGATCGACCGATAGCTGTCGACCTGCTTCCGCACACCGTTGGCCTCGTCAATATTGTATATCTTCATGTATTTGATGCTCGTATCGGCCATGCCGGCGGAGGCGAGGTGAGCCTCGAGCAACTGCTGCTCAAAACGGTTCTTGCTATACTCGTCCTTTGATCTCTCCATCCAGTACTTCGGGAGGCGCCGCTCGATCTCGACCGGCAGCAGGCCCGCGAATATCGAGTTCCTCGCATAGGGGGTTGCGGTCGGCAGGATAGCACAGTAATGATCCCTCTCGACCTGAAAATAGGGCGCGATGAGATCCTCTATCGCCAGCCATTGGTCGTACCTCATGCAATCGATGACAATGAAGTAAATATTCTTTTTCGCGTTCAGATGCGGAAAAACGAATTTCTTTATGACATCGTTACTCATTGCGGGGCCCGTATCAGACCCGAGCCACTCCCGGTATTGTCTCTCTATATAGCGGCCGAACTCGGCATTGCATTCCTTTCTCAGATCATTATGCGTCTGTTCCAGGCCGGTGTCGCTGAACCGGTCGAATTCGAGATCCCATCCGCTCAATTCCAGATGGATGTCGCACCACATATCCCAGTCCGTATCGCCCGATATCTCCCGGCGGACCTTCTGATAGACCTGCAGATAATCCTTGCTGATGGCAGTCTCCTGTATCCTGTGCGAGTCGAGGATGCGCTTGGCCGCCGAATAGATCTGCAGCGGATTGATAGGTTTGAGCAGATAGTCATCGATCTTCATGCCGATTGCGTTATTCATGAGATCCTCGGCCTCGTTCTTGGTGATCATTATCACCGGAATATTCGGATCCAGCTCCTTTATCTCCTGGAGCGTTTCGAGGCCGCTCTTTCCCGGCATGGTCTCGTCGAGCAGCATGATATCGTACCGCTCGCTCTTCAGGGTCTCGATCGCTTCGCTGCCGCTCGATACGCCCTTTACGGTGAATCCCTTTTCCTCGAGAAATATGATATGTGACCGAAGGAGGTCGATCTCGTCATCGACCCATATGATCTTTTTGCCTTTCATGATTCTTCCTGCCTTGAATACATCGGGCATCAACCAACGGGAAATTCTATCTGGAAGGTCGTCCCCCTGTTCGGCTGGGTCTGTGTCACCCTGATCGAACCCTTGTGGTATTCCTCCACTATCCTCTTGACGAGAGTGAGCCCCAGTCCCCATCCTCTGCTCTTAGTAGTAAACCCTGGCGAGAAGATTTGGTTCCTGATCTTCGAGCTCATCCCCTTTCCGTTATCGCTGAACGTTATCACGACGCTGTTCTTTCCCTGATCCATCTTGCCTGAAATATTGATCCTTCCCTCCATGTCCGCAATAGCGTCCAGGGCGTTCTTGATCAGATTCTCGAACACCCATCCTAGCAGTTCCTTGCTGCATCTGATCAGCGGCAATTCCTCCATCTCGACACTGATGGTCGAATTTATCCTGAGCGCCGGCCGTCGCCGTTCGAAGTAAGCGACCGTCTCCTCGATTATCGGGTCCAGCTTCTGGTACTCGAGCTTCGGCATCGAGCCAATCTTGCTGAATCTGTCGGATATCATCCTGAGTCTGTCGATATCGGTCGATATCTCATCCACCGCCTGCTGCATCTTGTCGCTGACGCTGGTCGATCCGCATTCCGACTCTAACATCGTGATCCAACCCATGATCGAAGAGAGCGGCGTGCCGAGTTGATGAGCCGTCTCCTTCGCCATGCCGACCCAGATAGAACGTTGTTCGCCGATCTTCATCGCGCGAAAACCGAGGAAACCGAACAGGAAGAAAAGCACGAGTACCGCGAGCTGAATATAGGGAGCTACGGCTAGTTCCCGGGAGAGCCTCGAGGGACCGAAATGCAGCACAAGACTCAGATTCTCCGATTCTATCAAAAGGGGATCGTTGATATGGTCGAAATGTTGAGCCTTTCGCATCACGGCCTCGAGCAGCTCATCGTTCGGTTTGATCGGGTTGAAATCGATAAGCCGCGCGTATTCATCATCGGCGACCTGGGGAAGATCGATACCGTTCCAGACCATGGGCCTTCCCGCCGTGTCGGTCATGATGTACGGAATGGTGATCTCGCTCCTGATCTCCCGTATAAGACCGGACCGGTCGTGATCCTTCACTTCCCTCAGCCCGATAGCGATGAACCGTGAGAAGAGGCGGGTCGTGCTGACCGATTGCTCCTGCATCCTCCTGATCAGCGTGTTGTTGTAGTAGATCGCCATGGAGACAAGGATAATAGTGCCTACTATCAAGTATATTTTCAGTAGAAAGGAGAGATTACGGGGAGATCGCATTGTCACCTCACGCTTCGAGATACTCCCTGCCCCCCATGTAGGGGACCAGCACCTCGGGAATGCGGACCTTCCCGGTCGGCGTCTGATTGAGCTCGAGGATCGTGGCAATGACCCGGGGCAGAGCGAGCCCCGAGCCGTTCAGGGTATGGAGCAACTCGGGCTTGCCGCACTTCTCTCTCCTGAAACGGATATTGGCACGTCTCGATTGGAAATCCTCGAAGTTGCTGCAGGACGAGACCTCGAGCCATCTCTGGACACCCGGCGCGTAGGTCTCTATATCATAACATTTCGCGGCGGCAAAACTGAGATCCATACTGCAGAGCTCTATTACCCTGTAGGGAATCTGGAGCTTTTCGAGAACGACGGTCGCGTCGCCCAGGAGCGATTCTAGCTCTTCGTAGGAATCCTCGGGGCGGACGAATTTTACCATCTCGACCTTGTCGAACTGGTGTACACGGATCAATCCCTTCGTCTCCTGGCCGTAGCTTCCCGCCTCTCTGCGGAAACAGGGTGTGAAGGATGTGTACTTGATCGGCAACTCCCCCGCATCAATGATCGTCTCCCGCAGGAGATTGGTGACGGGAACCTCCGCCGTCGGAATCAGGAACAGATCATCCTTTTCACAAAAGTACATGTCTTCTTCGAGCTTTGGGAGCTGACCCGTCCCGATCATGCAATCCCTGCTGACCATGTAGGGAACACTCAGTTCCTCGTAGCCCTGTTCGATGTGCAGATCGAGCATAAATGAGACAAGGGCCCTGGATAGCAGCGCGCCTGCCCCCCTGAGCACGACGAACCCTCTACCGCTGAGCCTACTGCCGCCCCCCATATCGAGAATGCCGAGCTTCTCTCCAATATCCCAATGGGGCTCGGGCTCAAACGGCAGATCCTCGACCTCGCCCCAATGTTTCACATGGACATTGTGATCGGGGCAGGTTCCGTAGGGCACGGTCTCGTGAGGCATATTCGGAATGTCGAGTTCCAGCTCATCCAGTCTCTCTCCGATATCCTTGACCTCGACGTCGATCTCCTTTATGCGATTTGAGGTCTTCTTCATCGCTGCCAGCAGATCGTCGCAGTTCTTTTTCTCTTTCTTGCACGCGGAGATCTTCTCGGACGAGACATTGCGCTCGTGTTTTAGTTTCTCGACCTCGTGGATGAGCGAGCGCATACGGTCATCGAGCTCAAGAAATCCGTCGATATCGAATTCGACGCCCTTTTTCTTTATGCCCTCTCTGACCGTGTCAGGAGCTTTTCGTATGAATTTTCTATCGAGCATATGTCCGGTTCGAGACAGCCTCTCATTTCACGTTCTTCAGTATTTCCCTGGCGCCGGACTCGAGCAGTTCTTTGGCGAGTCTCTCGAGAACGGATTCCATCCTGTCGAACTTGCCCTCAGCGGCACTCGACACCTTTTCCGACCCGTCATGCGCCGTGACCGAGGCCTCGATCCTGAACGATTCTTCATCAACGCTCACGAGAACACCGATCGGGCCTTTGCCGTTCTTGACGACATGCGTAATGAACGCCCGTTCCAGATCGACTTCCTTAGCACTCGGTATATCGTTGATCTCGCGAGCGAGATCGAAGGCTTCGGAGTCATTCTTGCGGACAAAGATCATCTGCGCTCCCTGTCCAGCCGTCGGCATGCAGA
Organism: Candidatus Krumholzibacteriota bacterium; assembly: GCA_030667985.1. GTDB lineage: Bacteria > Krumholzibacteriota > Krumholzibacteriia > Krumholzibacteriales > Krumholzibacteriaceae > DAOUUU01. The sequence continues at coordinate 2,903 of DAOUUU010000101.1, read as the reverse complement.
TCGACGACGTGAAGACTTCCGCCACCCGGTCCTGCCTGTTCAAGACCTCGACATCCGCCGCCGAGAAAACAAATCCGTTGATCTCATCCTTCGAGAGCAGATTGTAGAGTGCGTCGAAATCACCCTGCTCCTCTATGATATCCAGATCGGGACGGTAGAAGAGCAGCTGGCCAATCCTGCTGGGAACATCCGCGGCCAGGCAGGATTTCTCGGGCAGGTCATCGAGGATCTTCCCGCCATCGGATATGAATACATCATAGGGATTGCCGCGCCTGGTGACCGAGGCCATCTCGGCCTTGGTGAATCCACGATACGGAACGTCCTGCACATCGACCACGAGCAGATCGATATCCTTCTTGCCGAGAAGATGGAGGGCCGCCGGCAGATCCTTGCTATCGTCCCCGCTGAATCCCTCACCCTTTACCGACTCGTACCAGCTCGTGAATTCGCGCTTCGGATGAGCTTCACAAAGCGATTCGATTGCGCGCGCCTGGTACCGGATCGATATCTTGTCGGATTTGCCGCCGACTACGTGATGTCTTCTGTCGCCCAATTCAGAGTTCCTTGCATATGATGATTGACGCGAAGCTTTACGCGGAAAAGGCTACCATAGCGTTGTAAAAAAGGCAAACCGAAAAGGAGAGTATTAGGACCGGTAGTAACGCCGCTAAAAACGAACGGGGTTAATCCCGTTCTTGTGCAGGATCTTCTCGACCATTTCATCGGATGTATCGAACCGTACCATGCTGCGGAGCGCTACCGCGAAGACGACCGCCTGGATCACGACCGCACAGACCAGCGCTACAATATTACCCGTCATGGTAAGGACACCAAGCAGGCCGAAGATAATCGAGAGGCCCCATAGCGCCAAATCTACCTTGAGGACAGAATTGAACCGATAGAGAAGAATATGATGGATGTGCTTCAGGTCCGCTTTGAAGACCGGTGAGCCCGTCGCCAATCTCCTGGTAAAGGCAAGCACCGTGTCGAGAAGGGGAATACTGAGAATGATGACACCCCCCGCCGCGCAGAAGAACATATCCTCTCCAGGCACCAGCAGAAGCAGCGATACTATTCCGAAGATCAGACCGAGGAAGAGGCTGCCGGAATCTCCCATAAGTATCTTTGCGGGAGGAAAGTTGTATCTGAGAAAAGCCAACACGGCTCCGGCCAAAACCAGAGAGAGCGTTACAACGAGCGGCTGGTCGAATAGATACCCTGCGAATGCGAATGCGGCTGCCGAGACCAGGCCGAGTCCCGACGAGAGGCCGTCGATACCGTCTATCAGGTTGAATGAAGTGGTTATCGCGAGCATCCACGCGGCGGCGACGGCGAAGGCGGCCAGGGCCATCGGCAGCGAGATCTCGATGATACCGAAATGCTCGAGGAGCAGGATACCGCCCGCCGAGACATAGATCGATACCATTATCTGGAAGAAAAGTTTGTACATATAATGGAGGCTTCTCAGGTCGTCAATGATGCCGAGAAAGAATGTGAGGAATCCACCCGCGATAAGAACAGGAACAACGGCCCTGTGAAGCGGGCCGCCGGGGAGAAAGAACAGAAAAGCGGGTATGAGCGCAAACAACATACCCCCTATTATGGCCACTCCGCCGATGTGCGCTATATCCCTGCTGGTCCGTCCGTTCGGCTTCTCACAGATCTTCCACTTGACCGCGATACCGCGGACGAGCGGAGTAAATATCAAACTGAGAATAAACGCCAAGACCGGCGGTATTATCAAACTCATCGTATTCAAATAATTCTCCTTACCACGGTGGGTCGGTATATACAATCGCCAATCTGGACTGCCTTGTCAAGAATGAGTTGCTCCAAAGAAACTGTGATCGGTCATTCACCGCCTTCACCGGCCCTTTCTTCTCACGGCCGCGTAATAGTCCCTGAGTTCCTCGAGAGAGAGAGCTCTTAGCAGGATCAAAACGACCACGAACAGCCCCGCTATCACGAGAGCATGCACGATCGTCTCTGCGAGGCCGGACGGAACGGGAGCAAAGAGCATATAGAGCACGATGATAGCTCCTCCAGTCACGATCGCTTTGACGAATCTTATCCAGTCACCGGCCCTCCAGAGCCCGCCGAAGACCTTGTTCACTTCTCTGAGGCCGAGGATCTCTATAGGCAGATAACTGATCAGGGTCGCCAGGACGGCTCCGATAGCTCCCATTCTCGGGATCAATAAGGCATTCAGCGCGAAATTCAGGACGGCGCCGGCAAAGGTGAGCCGCGCATAGGTGCCGGCCCGCTCCGCGGCTATGAGGCTGGGCAGTATGACCGCTCCAAGGCTCCTCATCATTATCAAGGGAAGGAAGAGGATCAGGAGATCGGCCGAATGAAGGAATCTATCTGTGTAGAGTCCGGTGATGAGAGGTTTGGCAAGACATCCGAGAACGACAATTACGCAGGATGCGTAAAAAAACGAGTTCCTGATCGAGCGGTAGACGAGACTTGAACAACGTTTCTGGTCGTTCGCCGTGAATGCGGCCGCCAGGGCAGGGCGCAGCGTCATGATGAGCGCAAATGTCGGAAAGAGCGAAGCCTCCACTATATTGCGGGACATCGTGTAGAGCCCCACTTGCGCGACGGGGCTAAAATAGCCGAGCATCAGCCTGTCGAGAAGAGAGTAGACGGTCACCGAAGCGCCACTGACCGCTAGAGAAACGCTGAGGACAAAGAGCCTTCTTAAGACCGGTTCGTCATCCTGCCGCGGCCTCTCTCCCGAACGTATCCTCAGTAGTATCATAAGGACGACGATTCCCGGTACGAACGCCGACACGATGTAGGCTCCGAGAACGCTCGCCGCTCCCATAGCAGACACAACCGCAGCGAAGACGAGCGAAACCTTCATGGCGAGCATCACCGTTCTCATGGAAAAGAGCATCTTG
>DAOUUU010000080.1 GCA_030667985.1 Candidatus Krumholzibacteriota bacterium | reverse complement strand
TCAAACCCGAGACCCGTGGGAAAACGGTCAAAAGGCCCCAGCTTGGTCAGATCCGTCACCGGCGTATTGTGCCATTTGCCAAATGCGGCCGTATTGTACCCATAGTAGGAAAGCACCTGGGCAAACGTGGCCGTTGATTTTGGGATCTTGCCCACATAACCGTCCCAGTCCGAAGCAAACTCAGCAATCTGGCCGGCACCAACGCGGTGATGGTTTCGTCCGGTTAGCAAAGAAGCACGCGTAGGGGAGCACATGGCCGTGGTGTGAAATGCGTTGTAGCTGATGCCTGATTTTGCCAGGCGATCCATCGTCGGCATATGGATGGGGCCCCCAAATGTCTCGGGATTGGAAAAACCCGCATCATCGGTCATGAAGATAACGATGTTAGGGGCGTCTTCCGGCAAACGGTTGGGAGTTTTCCGCCACTGGTGCTTTGAGTCGGCGAGTGTTTTCCCGGCCGTACTTGCTGACGGTGGTTCGGGAAAGGGTAAAACGTCCTGTGCTGCAAGCTGCGTCATTGGAACGAGTAAACTGGCCAGGCAAGGTGCTAATAAAATACTGTATGTCTTCATCAATCGATCTCCTTTGAAAGAGAGAATGAAGCAGAATTACACGTCAGTTAATTATTAATAAAAACGTATCTAGTGACTTGTCATTATGTTAAAGAAGCATGAGAGATTATGGTCCGCTCGCTTCTACCAGTTCTCATAATTACCAAGAAACGACCTATTCAGTCAATGAAAATCCATAGATATAGTGTCGAATGTTTATCGATAGCGCTGGTCGTCCTTCCGTGGGACGATGACGATCGTCTTCTCCATGATCTCGGAAGCGGGCCTGCCCTGCGTCAGCAGATCGGTGATCACTTTCATGTAGGGGGCGATGTGCGAGAAATATTTACGATACCCCGCGCAGAGGTAATTCCACCCCGGTTCACCGTCGGGTGATTCGACAAAGCGGTGTTTAGGGCACTCGCCGTAGCAGGCGTGGAGAACCGGACAATCGTGACAGTATCTAGGTAATTTCTCTTTCTGAGCGCCGAACGACCGCTGCGCCTCTGAATCCATCATGACGGCGAGGTTGTCGGTGAGGATATTGCCGAGGCGGTAGCCTGGATAGACGTAGTGATCGCACGAGTAGACATCCCCGTTGTGCTCGATGATCGCGGCGTTGCCGCAGGTCGGGGCGAAGAAGCAAGGGGGTGTCTCGGCACCTATGTAGGAAATCAGCGCCCACTCGAAGTTCATTATGAAGACGGTGCCGACATCGCTGCGCACCCATTCGTCGAAGACCGTTATCAAGAAATCGCCGTACATCTCCGGTTCGACGGTCCACGGAGTGATTTCAACCGGCCCGGTTTCCTCCCCTATCGGCGCGGGGACGCCGAGCTGCAGGTCTAGCTCCCTTGCCCTATCCTCCGGCATGCGCTCTACGATCGGTATGAACTGGATGTAGTCTGCGTCCTGATCTTTGAAGAATCGGTAGACCTCGAGAGGTTGCTTCGCCGTTTCTCGGTTGATGCAGGCGAGGATGTTGAAATCGACGCAGTGTTTCTTTAACAACTCGAGCCCCCGCATGACTTCATCGAAGGTCGGCTCGCCGCTGCGTGTTTTCCGGTGTCGGTCGTGGAGTTCCCTCGGCCCGTCTAGGCTGAGGCCCACGAGGAACTTATTCTTCGCGAGAAACCGGCACCACTCATCGTCGAGCAGGGTTCCGTTCGTCTGCAGGGTGTTCATGAAGGGCTTGCCGGCCGCGTATTTACGCTCCAGCTCAATGGCCTTTTCAAAGAAATCGATCCCCATCAAAGTCGGTTCTCCGCCCTGCCAGGCGAAGATCAGCTCCGGTATATCGGAGTGGGCTTCTGTGATCTGCTTGATGTAGGCCTCGAGCACATCATCGCTCATCCTGTAATCCTCGCCGCGCGGAAACATCGCTTTCTTCTCGAGATAGAAGCAGTATTCGCAGCCCAGGTTACAGACAGGACCGATCGGCTTCGCCATTAAGTGAAAGGCGAGTTTCATACGGTTATCCTCTCGATACACACTCATTTGGAAAACATAGCGCTTCTATAATCAAGCATTGGAGCGCCATAGTCAAGCCCGCCCGAAATGCTGCACGCAGGAAGTTGCCGCTTCACGGTTGATTCGACCGCTGAATCGGCACCTGGCCGGAGGTAAGCTCATCACAAGGCGCTTGTCTTCGGGGATTGGGTGTGGCACCCTGTTCCTGTTGTCAATTCCAACTGGATCGATGGTTTCGAGGAGGATTCCCGTGAAAGCTGCCATATACGCGATGCTGGTCACATTGCCCTTTATACTTCCCGTCCTATTCGCGACGTTGTTGCCAGATGAGGTTTCCGCGTACGACCGGCTCACCGGCCGGATGGACGCTTCCCGCTCCGAGGTTATCTCAGAAAACGGGATGGTCTGCGCCGCCCACCCGCTCGCCGTGCAGATCGGGATCGACATACTCAAAGCGGGCGGCAGCGCCGTCGATGCTGCGATCGCGGTGAACGCGGCCCTGGGGCTGATGGAACCTGTCGCGAACGGAATCGGTGGGGATCTTTTCGCGATTGTCTGGGATGCCGAGACACAGAAACTCTACGGCCTGAACGCGAGCGGCCGCAGCCCCTATATGCTCACGATCGATGAGGTCAAGAGCAAGGGTCACGAGCGGATACCCTATACAGGCGTTTTGCCCCAGACGGTGCCAGGCTGCGTGGACGGCTGGTTCGAGCTGCACGAGAGGTTCGGGAAACTCCCGATGGATCAGATACTCGAACCGGCGATAAATTACGCAGAAAATGGATTTCCAGTGACAGAGGTGATTGCCCATTACTGGGACCTGGGCGGCCGTCGCCTGAAGGACGAGCCCAACTTCGCCGAGACCTATCTGCCCGGCGGCCGAGCGCCGAAAGAGGGCGAGATATTCAAGAACCGCGACCTGGCAAGGACCTACGGCATTCTTGCCAGGAATGGGCGCGACGCCTTCTACCGTGGCGAAATCGCAAAGACTATCGACGCCTTCATGCGGAGAACGGGTGGCTACCTCCGCCTAGAGGATTTCGACGGTCATACTTCGACATGGGTCGAACCGGTCGGCACCACGTACCGCGGCTACGAGGTCTGGGAGCTGCCGCCGAACGGACAGGGAATCGCGGCTCTGCAGATGCTTAATATCCTGGAAGGATACGATATCGCAGCGATGGGATTCGGGAGCGCGGAGTACCTGCATGTCCTGACCGAAGCGAAGAAGCTCGCCTTCGACGACCGCGCCAGATTCTATGCGGACCCCGATTTCGTCGATATCCCGGTCGAAGGGCTCATCTCGAAGGAGTACGCTGCGCGCCGCCGCGAGCTGATAGATTTGGACCGCGCGATGCGTGCGGTCACGCCGGGCGACATCGTGCTGGAATCGGGCGAGACGACCTACATCACAGTCGCAGATAAGGACCGCAACTTCGTCTCCCTGATTCAAAGCAATTACGCGGGTTTCGGTTCGGGACCGGTGCCTGACGGCCTCGGTTTCTGCATACAGGATCGCGGCGCGTTGTTCAATCTGGATCCCGAGCATCCGAATGCTCTTCTGCCCGGCAAACGTCCCTTCCACACGATCATTCCGGCGATGGTCACGAAGGAGGGCGTGCTTGTATTCTCATTCGGTGTGATGGGGGGTTCGATGCAGCCCCAGGGACACGTCCAGGTCCTCTGCAACATCATCGACTTTGGTATGGGAGTACAGGAGGCGGGGGACGCGCCGCGTCTCCGCCATACCGGCTCCTCCCAGCCGACGGGCGAGGTAATGACAGGCGGTGGCTCGGTTCTGCTGGAATCGGGCTTTTCGGCCGAGGTGATCAGAGCGCTCGTAGCGAAGGGTCACCGTCTGGGCAAGGACAATGGCGGCTTCGGAGGTTACCAGGGAATCTGGTGGAACCGTGAAAAGAATGTATTGATAGGCGGCAGCGAATCCCGCAAGGACGGCTGCGCTATGGGGTATTGAATGACCAGATGCATTTTTGTCACCGACCTGCACGGCAACCCTGGCCGCTATGATAAGTTTTTCCGGATCATCCTATCCGAGAAACCCGATGCGGTCTTCATGGGAGGGGACCTCCTCCCGCATGCATGGCATGCCGCCGATGAGGGAAGTTTCATAGTTTCCTGCCTCGAGAAGGAGCTCGCAAGGGTGCGGGACGCATTGAAGGACTCATATCCCAGGATCTTCGCTATTCTCGGCAATGACGACGGCAGATACGAAGAGGGTGAGATGGAGAGAGGGGCATCGGCCGGCATCTGGGAATACGCCCATAACAGAACGTTCGCTCTCGATCGGTGGCGCGTGTACGGTTATTCCTATGTGCCTCCGACTCCCTTTCGCCTGAAGGACTGGGAACGCTACGATGTGTCACGCTACGTAGATCCAGGGTGCATATCCCCCGAGGAGGGAATCCGCTCCGTGCCGGTCCCAGACGACGAGTCGAGATACTCGACGATCCGGAATGATCTGGAAACGCTCGCCGGAGAAGGGGAGATGAGCGACGCCGTCTTCCTCTTTCATTCACCGCCGCACAAGACGAAACTCGACCGTGCCGACATCGACGGGATGATGATCGACCATGCCCCGGTGGATCCTCATGTGGGCAGTATCGCCATACGCCGCTTCATCGAGGAAAGGCAACCGCTTCTCACGCTTCACGGCCACGTTCACGAATCGGCGAGGTTAACCGGCTCATGGAAGGATTGCATCGGAAGGACAATCATGCTGTCGGCCGCACACGACGGCCCGGAGCTTGCCTTGATCAGGATCGATCTCGAGGATCCCGGCTCCGCCGAACGCGAGTTGATCTAGGGAAATCAGGCGGGGTTTTTTATCGGAAGGGGCCGCGCGGCGTCGGTTACGGCGCCTATCCTGATCGCGTAACTCGTCTTGTTCGAGATATCCTCATCCGTCACTATATGGGTATCCAGCAGTCCACCGGTCCTGTATCCCGTTCTCAAGTAATTCATCTCGTCCAGGCAGAGGCTCCACCCCTCGAGCCAGATCTCGAGTGATTTCCGCTGCGATTCGGAACCGCGGAAGTGGATCAGGATATCGATATCGCTCTTCAGGCCTGCGGTTGCGTTCTTGGTGCTGCCGAACACGTAAAATCCCTCAACACCGAATCGTTCCCCATCGAGCTGAGAGGCGATATGCTCTGCCATCTTCAAACGCCAGATCCACGAGTCGTCTATACTGTATTCCTCTCCGGCGACCAGCTCCGCCGGGGCAGCCGTCTCCGATCCCGGCTCGGAAAGAATCCCTACCGCTTCATTCAGCTCGGCATTCATCAACACTCTGAGGACGAGTCCTTCCGTGGTCTTCGGCACATCGATCAGGTGGATCACATCGGCAAGGGAATCGAATTCCGGCAGAACATCGGGCAGGAGGTTGTCCGATCCCAGCAGGAACCTCTCGTTAAAGTCGATCCCTTCGTCGTCCGGATAGAGGGGCAGGTAACGAATCTGACCCTCGACGAGGTCCTGGAAGAAATGGGTGCCGAAGGAGAGGTCGGGCATGTAGTTGCCCTTCTTGCGGGCGATCTCGATCAAAACCGCCGTGTTGCTTATGTCGGAGTAGGTAACGCTCACTCCCAGCTTGATATCGCCGCGGCTTCCCCATCGGCCCGGTCCCATTAGAATAAACTGCCGTTTCGGCAGAAGCTTGTTCAGTTTTCCGATTGCCCGGCCGACGGCGAGCAGTTCGGAACGGTCGGACAATTCCCCGTACTTCTGTGGATCGACGTAGACGATATGTGTGATGTCGGGCACCTTTCCGTTCGATATGTAGCGATCCGCCGAGAAGATGGTTTTATCCTTCGGCACGTCCTTCGGTATCGGAGCGGGGGTGCTGTCGCGGGAGTAGCTCTGAGGCCTGCACTGCAATAAGTAGAGGTCTTTTCCATCATGGGCGAATTCGATGTCGACGGGGGTTCCCAGTTTGTCCTCTAGCAGGTGGAGCATTCCGTTCACCTGCTTGACGAAGAGCGTGTCGCTGATAAGGCCATCGAAGGTAACGACTAAATCGTCCTTATTGAAATCCATGTTCACAGCGATCGGTTTTCTGAAGTGATCGCCGTCGTAGACCGACGCGATCCTGTCGATCAATGCATAATCATCCCCGTGCGATTTCAGGAGCTCCTTCATTTCCACAGTTTCGAACGTGTTGGTTTCGAGATTGATCACATCCGCAAACCTGGGCGAATAGTATATGATCTCGTCGGTCGTGACATTCGCGCGAAGTCCCGGCTGCTCGGGCGCGATGAGGATGGGATAGTCATCACTCACCCGGTCGACCGCCCTCGTTCCCAGTCCGGGAACGAGGCGGACCAGTCCGTCCTCCCGCTTGATCCTGGGCGACCAGCGGAACTCGTTTCTGCTGAAGGCGACACCCGAGAATGAGGGCAGGAAATACTTTCCTGTCTGCGTCCCGATGACCTCCTGAATCATGATCCCCATCTCCTCGCTGAAATCGAGCAGCCCACGCTCCGCCCGGTACTCGATCGGGTCTGGACCCAAGGCGGAGGCATAGACCTCGGCCACGGCATCCATCAGCGCATCAAGGCGTTCCTGTTTGGTGCCCTGATTCGCGAGGAAGAGACTCTTGTACTTGCCTGAAAATGCTGCACCGAGACTGTCTTCGAGCAGACTCGAGCTCCTGATGATCAAAGGCTTCGTATCGAACTCGTCCAGCACCATCGACAGGCCCTGCACGATTTCCGAGGGGAAACGGCAGTTTTTGAAGGACTGAATGACGTTCGGATACTCGATCCGGACGTCATTGATATCCTTGTACTTTTGCTCGACCACCTCGTCAAGATTGTTGTGCCGGAGAAAACTGAGCATAACATCGGATGTGATGTACCAGCTCTTCGGGATCTTCACTTTCTTCAACAGGTCATTCGAATCCTGAGATTTCTTGATGATCTTCTTGGCCAGGAAGAGGCCGGCGCATTTGCCTCCAAGTCTCCCGTGGCTATCCGACATGAAGATGACGCGGTCGAGGAGATCGTAATAATCGTCGATCTCGATATACTTCTTGGCGATGTTTATGTACTCGAGCTGGGATGAGAAAAAACGTCTGATGAGTGAGACCTCGACTCCCTTCTTGGTCGCCGGGGAGAGATCGATTCCTTCCGGGGCGATGTCGCGGTAGCGCCGTATTGCATCGATAACGCCGGCAAGCGTAAGATTCCGGTTGGAAACCTGCGTCAGGAAATTCAGCTTGTTGTCCTGGATCCACTTCTGCAGGTATGCGAGTATCTTTTCGTCGGTATAGTGCTTTGCCGCGACACTGAAAACCTCTTCGCCGAGACTCTCGGATAGATTCATCTCCTGCCGCCGCCTCGGACGGTTCTCATCTCCGGGTTTTTCCATGTCGCCGGTGACCGAGCCCTCGGTTATTCCGCTCCTTAGCTCCTTCGCCTCCGACACGCCGTTCCAGCACAGATGATTGAGCATTCTCTGAATAATGGTCATGTAGAGATTCTTGTCGGTATGCTGGAGCAGATCCAGCACGACCTGGGATTCGGCAGCTCCGTTTTTCGTAGTGTCCCTATCGTCTGCCGTTTCTTTCTGTATGACAGTTTTCATCTGCCAGTGCAGAATATAGCTTCCGATCCTGCTGGCAATGGTCTCGAGCAGCCGCTTCTCCTGTTTCAGGAACGGGCCCTCGTCGGACAGGGGCATCTCCTTCGTGTAATAGACGCTGATCTCTCCAGCCTTCTTATCCTGAACGGAGATATCGGCGCGCTGTACCCATGGGGTGGCCTCGAAACCGGGGGATTGGTAGCTGTCGGTTCCGATCGTGATCTTCACCCGGCAGATGTCCGGATATTGCCATCCGGAAGGGATCACCTCGATAACGTCCTTGGCGGCATCCTCGAGTTCCGTTTCGTGCCGCCTGAGAATCTCTTCGATCTTGTAAAGGCACTCCAGCTCCTTCTCCCGCTCCTGGAAGGACCTTATCAGGTCCTCAGATCTCTTTCTGTCGTCAATCATGACGGATGACCCCCTTGCCGTTCCTGCCGTCGACCTTTATCCTCAGAGGAGACGGAAGCTCAACGTGCCGAATATATTTTCCTTCAGAAACCACCTTCTGTTCCTTCAGCCATTTCCAGTCTATCCCATAATCTTCCCAATAGTGGACCGAAAAGTAAAAAATCTTGAAGCTAGTGATATTATGAAAGAAGTGCGATCCCTGGCTGAGCGCCGAACCAGGTCCCGGCAGCGACAGTTCCACGATCACCTTCGAACCCGATATCTGTCCGAACTCCACCGGTATGCCGGCGAGGGGATCCGTCGTGCCCCATCTTCCTAAGCCGATGAGAAGGTAGGGCCGCTTCGCATCCACAAGGGAACGGTTGACACCCTCCAGTTCACTCGCGATATCGCGGGTGACCGTTGCATCGAAACGGTCCTGATCGACGAATACGATATCCCGAATCGAATCGAGCACGCCGTTGCCGAGAACGGTCTCGGACGCCAGCAAAACGTTGTCGCCTGTCATTTCTGCGTCGCCAATTTCGACCTCGGCCCGGGTGACGACCATGGGCCTCACCTGGAGGAATCCAAATTTAGCTGGTGCGCACTGCTCCCGCCCAAGCTTCACGGCGAACTCGATTTCTACCATGCTTCCGACCGTATCCTCGCATGCCTTTAGAAGAGTCGTCAGGAGATCGTTGAGCGGCAGCAGGTTGGTTTTCAGTATCGACGCAAAGTCTATGAGCCGGGGACCCTTGATGTTCGTTCCTATCGTGATTCTGTCGTCCTGAGGATCATAGGTCGATGCGATGTATCGAAGAGTTCCGTCGTATTCGCTCTCCTCAAGCCCGTATTTACGCATGTGTTCGGTTTCATTGATCGGATCGTAGGCGGGCGGCTTGCCGATGTTTATCGCCCAGAATTTAAGCTGTGACTGTTTCAGGAGGTCGCCGATAGATTTGTAGGGCGGATTGGCCCGCGGATAGGCGGGCGAGTATGACCAGGCGACTCCGTCGTCCACTATGATCCTTCCGAGCCCGAGAGCCAGATCGACGACTCCATCCTCGGGAACGGCGTTTCCTGTCGGGTAGAAATTGTACGAACGCATCACGCCTGATATATGCGGATAGAAACGCTCGCCGAACCGTTCCCCGACCACCGTCTGGATGATTACCGCCATCTTCTCATCCCTGGTGGAATGATGCGTGGCCTTCATGTAGTCGCCAGCCGACTTGAAGAACGTCGATGCGTAGACGAACTTGACAGCTTCGACTAGTCTTCGAAAGCGGGAATCGGCATCAGGCTGATTGTTTGGGACCATCTTTGTTGCGTAGACGCTGGCGAAGGGCTCGAACATGGCATCCTCGAGCATACTGGACGAACGAACGGCCAGCGGGCTATGGACCTCCTGAACGAGTGCCCTGAGATCGCCGACGAGTTGAACAGGCAGGTCCGCCTGCTGAAAGGCGAGGGCGATCTTGTCGTCCCTCTCTCCTGAGTAGGCGATTTCATAGAGGTCGTTCTGTTTCATGAATTGATCGAAGAGGTCGGTCGTGATGACCGTCAGAGTGGGGATCTCGACCTCTATGTCGGGAGCATACTGTTCCTTGAGATTCGACTCGAGTATGCCCTTTATGTGGGCCAGTCCGTGCGCCTTGCCGCCGAGCTCCCCGAAGCCGATATAGGTGAACTTGTCCTTGCCGTCGAAGAAGTGCCGGTCGAAGCGCTTCAGGTTGCCCCGGTAGGGGCTGTAACTTCTCTTTCGCATCGGAAGCCACCTCGTCCAGGTAATGGATGTGCCGTTTCCCGATAGCACTTAACGAGATCACACCCAGCCGCGATCCTTGCAGGCCTGGGCAACGCGGCCGATGGCGATGACGTATGCGGCATCCCTCATGTAGAGCTTCTTGTTCCTTGCAAGCTCGCTCACTGCGGCGAAGGCCGAGGTCATCTTGGTATCGAGCTTGCCGAGGACCTCGTCCTTTTCCCAGAAGTAGTTCATATTGGACTGTACCTGCTCGAAGTAGCTGCAAGTCACCCCGCCTGCGTTGGCGAGGAGATCGGGGATCATGAAGATATCTCTCTCGCTAATCACCTTGTCCGCTTCGGGTGTTGTCGGGCCGTTTGCGCCCTCAGCAATGATCTTCACGCGATAGCTTATCTTATTCACGTTTTCCTTGGTGATCTGAGTCTCGAGGGCCGCCGGGATCAGGATGTCGACCTCCTGCTCGATCCAGGCGTCGCCCGGAAGAACCTCGTAACCGATCTCCTTGGCCTTTTTCTTGTCTATGCCGCCGAATCTGTCGGTGATCGAGGTGAGCTCCTCGAGATCGATGCCGTCGATCTTGCGGAAACTGTAGGATGTCTGATCCTTCTGGTCCCAGCAGGAAACACAGATGACCTTGCCCCATATCTGCTGGTAGAGCTCTATCGCGTACTGCGCGACATTGCCGAACCCCTGGACGCTGGCGGTCGTGTCGGCAGGCGGAATATTCAGTTCCTTCAAGGTCTCACGGACCGTGAAGATGACTCCATACCCTGTGGCCTCCTTACGGCCGAGTGAACCGCCCATGCCGACAGGCTTGCCCGTGATGAATCCGGGAAATTTCTGGCCGTGTATCGTCTCGAACTCGTCGAGCATCCAGAGCATGTGTTGTGCGCTCGTCATAACATCAGGGGCGGGGATGTCGTTCAGGGGACCCATATCCTTCGACAGCTGTCTTACCCACCCGCGGCAGATCTGCTCCTGGTCCCTCATACTGAGATTGTGAGGGTCGCACACGACGCCGCCCTTGGCTCCGCCGAGCGGGATATCGACGACCGCGCACTTCCAGGTCATCCACATGGCGAGTGCGCGAACAGTATCGATCGTCTCCATGGGGTGGAAACGGATACCTCCCTTCGCGGGTCCGCGGGCGTCGTTGTGCTGAACCCTGAAGCCGCGGAAGATTTCCACGCTTCCATCATCCATCCGTACGGGAATACTGACATGGTATTCCCTCAGGTTGTACCTGAGCAGTTTCCTCGTCGCCTCATCTATCTTCAATACATCTGCGACATTATCGAACTGGGCCTGAGCCATCTCGAATGGATTATACGCCTTATCAGCCATCGTACTCGTCCTTTCATAAATGTGGCCTCAAGGTATCAACGCGAGGAACATAAAGCTTGGTGTGATAAAAGTCAAGTGTGTGTAATGTCTTGTTTATTTACGCGGTTAACCGTTCATTACCCATGTTTTTCCTCGCGACGGGCCGCTAGCCGAAGGTCAAGTCGCCACTCGGCGCATTTACGGATTTGAGCCTCTTTCGTGATTACGAAAATG
>DAOUUU010000162.1 GCA_030667985.1 Candidatus Krumholzibacteriota bacterium | reverse complement strand
GAGCATGTGTGGTCTATTCTTGAAGTTGAGCTGAAAGTGCATATCGAAGGCGTCGAACGGCTTCCCACCGACCGTTCCGAGCCTGGTGCCGTAGTTCATGTCGGCGGCTATGAATATCTTGGATTGCGTCGCCGACCAGAGATGCTCCTCTCCGAGGACCCTGACTCCGAGTTTGAATCGTCCCCCGAAGACATCGGGTATCCGTCCAGGAGCGTTCTCGTGTACAGCGAACGCCTCGCCAGTTATGAGCCTGTTCGCGCCGCGCATCGGATTGATAAGGAAGCCGCCGAATTCGCGCCAAGTCCTTTCCGAGCCCCTGGCCCGGTTGTCGATGACCATGTCGGACAGGCGCCAGAGTGCCTCGCCGAACACGATCCCGCCGACGGAAGTGTTTACCCAGTCGTTGTAGGATGGGTGGTGCGCCTCTCCGGTGTATTCCCAAAGCCACGCTCCTGCGAAGGAGAAAGCGGACGACTGGTAGAAATCGTATCCGTTCGCCCTGGCCGCGTTGAAATATAGCGCCCCCTGGTAAGGGTGCCGCCAGTTGTTCGCGCTGAAGGTGTTGTCGTCCCACTCCATCCCCGCCTTGAGGTTCTCCTCGATCGTTTCCCAAGAGACTTTGAAGCCGTCCCCGTCTGGTTCCATGATAAAGCGTCCGAACATTGTCATAACGAGGTTGAATCCGACGACCTCGAGAGAGCTTCGCAGGAATCTGTGCTCGAGATGGAAATCCTCCGGTCTTTTCAGCAGGGAGTCGGATTCCTGCGTGCCCGGCGCCGAAGCGGCCGGAATGGCGATAACGAGCAGAAGCGCTGTAGCTGCCTGCAGGGTCATGATGTGTTTCCTTGATTTCATGGCGGTAATTATAATCTCACAGCCGCGTATTGTCAAAGGCAGAATCAAACAGGTTGAAAGTGTAATCTATTGTTTTTCTCATATTGCTTGCATTATCCAGGGCAATGGGGCTAAAATTCACACATGAGCCGAAAGATCATCCTCATAATGCTGCTCGCCGCCATCTTCTCTGCGTCACTCTCTAGCGTAGCTTCGGCGCTGAAGTATAACCAACGCCGCCCGTGGACGGTCAACGTGGGAATGGGCATCGGTACGGGCAGGTTCGACGACTTCGACGAGACGGAGCGGAAGTACAGATCGGGCGCCGTCCCGCAGCTCCGTTTCGGGCGTATGCTCGGAGGTCATCTTATGCTCAGCGTCAACTACCAGGGATGGGTGATCGAGTTCGACCGGTTCGGCGAGATTGAGATCGAGGACGCGAAGATACGCAGGTCGCTGCAGGATCTTGCCCTCGGACTCGCGTGGTTCCCGGGGAATCCAGAGGGCCCCTGGGGAGGGCTCTACATCAGGGCCGGAGCCGGTCCCGGATGGGTCGGGACGACTATCGTGCCGGTGATCGAGGATGAGGCGCAGGAGCACGGTAAAAGGCACGACGACTGGGGAACGGGATATTTCGCCGAGGCGGGTTACGAGTTCTGGATCTCGAACAACGCGGCGATAGGGTTGATCGCGAGTTACAACTATTTCGATATCGATGGAGACATCGTAAAGACCGCTTGGTTCACTTCAGCCAATCTCACACTCTCTCTCTATTTCTGATTTCTCGGGAACCCAATTTGGCAGAATCATCGAGACCGCGCTCGGAATCTCGCTGAAAAACGGTCGGATGCTCGGGCGGCTCTTCACTCGAGGAGGCTTTTGAGCCGTTTCGTGAATTCATCCGCTTCCACGAATCCCGTCACGCGGAGTTCGGAACGTTCCTCGCCCGAGCCGTCGATGAAAATGATAGTGGGAACGCCGCGAACTATGAACCGTTTTTTGATAGCCGTCTCGTTCTTCCCGATGGCCGTGAGGTCGACCTGGAGCGGAATAGTTGCTTTGGACAGTTCGATGACCTCTTCTACCGAGAAGGTCTTATGATCGAGCTCATGACAGGGTATGCACCAGTCCGCCATGAAGTCTATCAGAACCGGTGTTCCCGCTTCGGCCGCCTCGGCGAACCGCTCCTCGGTGAATGGTTCCCAGGCGATGCCGGGCACCGGCTTCTCCGTTCTCAGGGGGCTGCCCGGTATCAGCAGCAGGATCGCCGCAATCAATATCCCCGCAGCGCCCGCGATCCATTTCAGCCGCCTGAATCCGGCGCCTGCGGCTGGCGTTCTGTCGAGCCAGCCCAGGTATACACCGCCGACCAGAGCGATTGCCACATAGCCGAAATCGGTAATCGAATCGCCCAGGATGTGCCGCGCGAAGTAGAGGCCCATCGCGATCAGAATAAACCCGAAGATCTTTTTCACCCAGACCATCCAATCACCGCTGCGTGGCAGGCGGGAAATGCTGCCCGAAACGGTTCCGAGCACCAAAAGAGGTGTTCCCATTCCCCAGGCGAGTGTAAAAAACATGATGAATCCGAGCGCCGGGCTGCCGATCCTGCCGACGTAGGTCAGGAGCCCGAGGACGAATGGCCCGATACATGGGGCGGCGACTATACCGACGGTAAGCCCCATGAAGACAGCTCCGAGGTAGCCTTGCTTGGCCGTGCCGGTGCCGCGCGTGATAAACGTGGGCAGCCTGAATTCCCAGAGTCCGAACATCGATGTGGCGAGTCCTATCATCACGGCGACGATGAATGCGACTACCCAGGGATTCTGGAGCGCCGAGCCGAAGAGGTTTCCGGTCATGGCCGCCGCCGTGCCGAGAGCGCTGTAAGTGATCGACATGCCGAGGACGTAGAGAGCGGCCAGGAGTATCGTGCGGGAGGGCTTTCCGCCCGCCTGACCGCCGAAGTAGCTGATCGTGATCGGAATGAGCGGGTAGATGCAGGGTGTGAGGTTCAGCGCCAGTCCGCCGATAAAGATGAAGATGAGTGCGAGGAACAGCCCCCGGTTCTGAATCATATCTCCGAACCCGTCCTGATCTCCCGTTCCGGTTCCCAGCTGCACGGGACGCCCGTCCTCATCGACGAATGGGGGAGCGCCGAAGATATCCTCATGTTGGATTCCCGCCATCTCGTCTTTCGAGCCTACGACGAGGTCGGTCACGGAAATATCCGAGGCGGGTTCGAGACAGGTCAGGTTGTTGCATCCCTGATAGCTGAGCTTTGCTCGAAGAGAGTAAGTGCCGGGTTCGACCGAGGCGCTAACCTTTATATATGCGCCGAATGTGACCGTGTCGTGATAGAGGGCCATATTGTCTTCGCTGATCTCGAGCTTCATCAGATCGGGTTCCGGGTAGAGGATTCCCGCGATCTCGATTCCTTCCGGCGCGTATACTTCGAGTATGGTCGGGATCAGGTATTTATCGAGCGGCTTGTTCGAGTTGATATGCCAGCTCCCGGCTATCTTGGCCGTCACGGCGAGGTGCCCTCCCGAGCCGGCGTGGAATCTGGACAGCGAGAGCTTCGCCTCCGTCTCCACGAGTTTTCCCGGCGGCTGGAAAAGGGACTGTGCCGACGCGCATGCTGTGGTCAATGTAAAGCCGACAAGGATAAACGGGATGATGTATCTGGTAAGTCTCAAAATCGATCCTTT
>DAOUUU010000070.1 GCA_030667985.1 Candidatus Krumholzibacteriota bacterium | reverse complement strand
GAACGGCGACTTCGTATTCGTCCCGGTAGAGGCCTACCTTGTCGAGAAGGGCCGCATCACCGAGCCGGTAAAGAACCTTACGATCATCGGAAACGGCCCCGACGCGCTCTCGAAGGTGACGATGGTCGGAAATGATTTCGCGTTCAGCGACGGGAGATGGACCTGCGGGAAGGGACAGCACGTCCCGGTCGGGCTCGGCCTGCCGACAGTGAAGATATCGGAGATCACCGTGGGCGGCAGCGAGATGCCGGGGGAATCCTAGGAAAACACGTATGAACCAGGACGAGATGAAAAAACTGGCCGTATGGGCGACTCGATCAGCCCTCTCCCAGGGCGCCGAGACGGCCGAGGTCACCCTCTCCAACGCCAGGGAGATAGAGGTGAGCGCCCGTAAGAATACTATTGAGAATCTTAACGATTCATCCTCGAGCAGTATCGCCGTCACCCTGTCGGTCGACTCTCGAAAGGCCACCGTCACATCGAACGAGCTGGTCGAAGAATCGATCTCACAGCTCATCTCCGACGCGATCGAGATCGCCCGCCTGATGAGCAGGGACGAATACTTCGGTCTTCCGAACGAGAATGAACTCGGAGTCACAGACTCTCCGCTCGATATATTCTCACAGGAAGTCGTGGATATCGAAGCGGACCGGATGATCGAGACGGCCCTCCGCCTCGAGAAGGCCGCCAGCGGCATGGACAAGAGAATCATCTCCGACGGCGCCTGGGTCTCGAACGCCGTGGAGCGGTTTGTCATCTCCAATTCACTCGGGTTCTGCGAGGGATACAGCAAGACCTACTCCTCGATCGGCATATCATGCGCCGCGGAAGAGGAGTCGAGGCGCGGGGAGAACATCGGAAAGAAGCAATCCTCATTCTGGTACAGCCAGTCCGTATCGCCGTCCGGCCTCGAGAGCATCGACGATGTAGCCAGAAAGGCGGTCGAGCGGACATTGCGCAAGCTCGGAGCGGCCAGGCCGAAAACATGCGAGGTCCCCGTCATCTTCGACCCGGTTACGGCGAGGGGACTTCTATCCCACCTCGCCTCGGCGGTAAGTGGAAGGCAGATCTACAAGAAGGCTTCCTTTCTCGTGGACAGGATGGGAGACGAGATAGGCTCGAGCCATGTCACGATATACGACGATCCGCTCCTCAGGGGCAGGATCGGCAGCCGGCCATTCGACAGCGAGGGAGTAAAATCGCGGACGAACACCATTTTCGAGCGGGGCCGCCTCAAAACCTACATGATGAACAGCTATCAGGCGAGAAAACTCGGCGATAGAACAACAGGGAACGCGGGAGGAGCGAGTAATCTCTACCTGGAGCCCGGATCCGCCACGCCGCAGGAGCTCATCTCCAGCGTCGACGACGGGCTCTATCTCACCTTCCTCATCGGTCCCGGCGCCAACACCGTCACGGGAGATTTCTCGCAGGGGGCGCACGGGATCTGGATCGAAAATGGAGAGCTCACAAATCCGGTCGACGAGTTCACCGTCACCGGAACATTTCAGAAGATGCTTCTCGGCATAACCGCCGTCGCGTCCGATATAGACTGGAACAGCAGCATAGCCGCTCCTACGATCAAGATAGAGAATCTGACAATCAGCGGAACATAACGGGAGACCCCCATGCCTGCTATTCGGTCGAAGCTTGCCCTCCTTATTATCCTGCTTGCCGCAGCAATCTCCGCATCGGCCGCAGAAAACGTCGAAGATATCCTTGCAAAACACATCGAGGCGCTCGGAGGCGCCGAGACGATCCGGGCTGCGGGTACGGTTACCATCCAGGCCGACATCGAAATACTGGGCATGGGTGTCAAGGGAACCATGGAATCCTACAGCGTGAGACCGTGTCTATCACATTCAGATCTTTCTCTCGGCTTCTTCAGGGTAAAACAGGGATATGACGGAAATCGGCTATGGCGCATCGATCCGAACGGCATGCTCCTGATCCTGCAGGACGAACAAGCGCTCCGCGACCAGGTTACCAATTGCATCATCGACAGCTACCGCTACCTCTTCCCCGATGATGAGAATTTCTCGATGACGGCAGCCGGCACAGACACGATCGATGGAACGGCCTGCGCCGTAGTAGAGCTCGTACCGGAAGGAGGTACAACCTGTAGGCTCTACTTCGATTCGGACACATATCTTCTCAAACGCCTGTCGATGGATTCGGGAAGCGGGACCGTGCACGAGACCTATGAAGACTACAGGGAAGTAGACGGCCTCATGGCGCCCTTCGTCACGAGAATGTATCAAACCGCCATGAACCAGACTGTCGAGGTCCGCACACGCACACTAACGATCAACGAGTGGATCGACCCCGTTCTTTTTCTTCCTCCCTCCGGGACCACGAAGGACTACGCATTCGTGGACGGCTTCTCGGCGGAGCTCATCCCATTCACCTATTATGAAAACCATATATACTTTCCGGTCATGTTCGCCGGCAACGACTCCGAGGTCATGTTCATGCTCGATTCAGGGGCCGGCATGACCGTCGTAGACTCGACCTTCGCTGTCGAGATGGGCTTTCCTCTCGGGGAGCGCCTGATGGGAGCGGGAGCGGGCGGGATGGCCAGCTTCTACATGGCCAGGATACCCGGATTCAGCATCGAGGGAGTGAGTTTCGACGAACAGACTGTGATCGCCTACCCCATCAAGAAGATCATGGATCGCTTTGTGGACATCGAAGTGCACGGAATCCTCGGGTATGATTTCCTGAGCCGTTTCATCACGCGGATCGATTACGAGCGGTCCCTGATCTCGTTCTTCGAACCCGATTCGCTCGGGCCGCCTCCAGGCGCCAGGGCTATCGATGCCCCCCTCACCCACAACATATTCAACGCCGAGGCAGTATTGGACAGCCTTTACCTCGGAACGTTCCTGATCGACACGGGGGCGAGCAATTCAATACTGCAGAAATCGTTCGCCGACGAGCACGGGCTCAGAGAGGGAAGAGAGAACCTGGAGATAACCCTCCTGGGAGCGGGAGGTGAAGAACGGGCTCTCCTGGCGCGTTTCGATTCATTCAAGATCGGAGATTTCACGATCGAGGATCCCGTATTCGCCCTTTCGGACGCCGAGAGCGGGATCGCCGTATTCGAAAACATAAGCGGGATCATCGGTAACGACATCCTTCACCGTTTCAGCCTGACCCTCGATTACAGGCGGCAGCGGATCTACCTGGAGCCGAACGGCCTTTTCGGCGATCCCTTCATCAAGGACCGTTCCGGTATCAGGTGCGAACGGCACAAAGACGGCCGCGTGACCGTCTATTCGGTCATCCCCGGCTCCCCCGGCGACGACGCGGGACTCCTCAAGGGCGATGAGATCGTCTCGATAGACGGCAGAGAGACCGCGGACATTGAAAGAATGGAGGAGATATTAGAGATCCTCAGGGACAGCGGCGGGAAAACCCTGCAGCTCGAGATAATCCGGAAGGGCGGAAAATCGAGTGTTTCACTGCTCCTCCGGGACTATATTTGAAAACCTGGAAACCAGGGCAGAGATACCGCACGACATGAGCGAGAGCGCCGCATGCCGGCCTCCCGCGAGAAAGGAGACACAGTGCCCATCAAAGTGACATTCTACGGCGGAGTGAGAACGGTGACTGGTTCGATGCACATGGTCGCGAATACGGACACCAGGATGATCATCGACTGCGGTCTCTTCCAGGGACGGCGCGAGGAATTTTACAAGCGGAACTCGAACTTTCCGTTCGATCCGGCCACGATCGACTTCTGTGTCCTCTCTCACGCTCATATCGACCATAGCGGCAATATCCCCAATCTCATAAAGAACGGATTCGTCGGCAGGGTGATCACGACCGAGGCGACAAAAGACCTCTGCGGCTCCATGCTTCCCGACAGCGGACATATCCAGGAAGAAGACGCCAAATACGTGACCAAGATACGAAAGAGAAAAGGGTTGCCTGCGGTCAAGCCGCTCTATACGCGCGAGGATGCCGAGAAGGCGCTCGAAAACATCGAGGGACATCCCTACCGCGAGCCGATCACACTCGACGGAGGCATCAAGGTCACATTCTACGACGCCGGTCACGTCCTCGGCTCGGCGACCCCGCTGATCGAGGTCCCCGACGGGGGTTCGACGGTGAAGATCGCCTATGCCGTAGATCTGGGGCGCAAGCACATCCCCATTCTCAAAGACCCGGAGGTACCGCCCGAGATAGATTATCTCTTCCTCGAGAGCACATACGGCGGCCGTCTGCACTCATCGATCGACGAGGCGAAGGAACGACTGGCGCAGGTCGTAGGATCGACGGTCGACCGGGGCGGAAAGATCATCATCCCATCCTTCGCCCTCGAACGGACGCAGGAGATCGCCTACTTCCTCAGCCAGCTGCTCGCCGAAGACCGGATCCCCGACATCCCGGTCTACGTCGACAGTCCCCTCGCCGTCAATGTCACCAAGGTCTTCAGAAGACATCCGGAATGTTTCGACGAGGAGATGCACGAGACGCTCGAGAACGGCGTCGATCCGTTCGGCACGGGACGCATACAGTACATCACAGACGTCGAACAGTCCAAGCAACTCAACTTCGACGACAGTCCGATGGTCATCATCTCGGCCTCGGGCATGTGCGAGGCGGGACGTATCCTCCATCACCTGAGAAACAATATAGGGGATCCGAAGAACACCGTGCTGATCGTCGGCTACATGGCAAAGAACACGCTGGGCCGGCGGATAGTCGAAAGGCACGAGCGGGTCAAAATCTTCGGCGAGGAGCATGCGCTCAGGGCCGACGTGGAAGTCATGAACGCCTTCAGCGCTCACGCAGACCGCCAAAATCTGCTCGACTACGCGCTCCGCCTCAAGGGCCAGGTCAAGAAGATATTCATCGTTCACGGGGACGAGGACCAGTCCGAGAAGCTGCACGAGCTCCTCCTCGAACACGGCCTTCCGAGCCACTTCCCGGAGGAGAAGGAAGAGTTCGAGCTTTCGTAGCGGCAATTAATTGAATAAGAACCTGTTAAAGAAGCTCTCGATACACTCCGCCCGCGAGGGGATCGGTCACCAGCGCGAGATGAGAGCGCTCGTTTCCAGGCGATGGGACGGGCGCCGTGTCGAGACGGCGGCGGGCGCCGATGTTCATTTTCCCTCGAAGGGACAGGCCCGGGCAGTTATTGTCGTCTGCGCGTTTCCCTCGCTCGAACTGATCGACTCGAGCATTTACGAAGGGCCCTGCACCTTTCCCTACATCCCGGGGCTCCTCTCTTTCAGGGAAATACCGCCTCTCGTCGAGGCGTGGAAGGGGCTGAAGAAACAACCGGATCTCGTCCTCTGCGACGGGCATGGGATCGCTCATCCGAGGGGGCTTGGACTCGCCAGTCACCTCGGCCTCCTGCTCGAGATCCCAACGATCGGCTGCGCGAAGTCCCCCCTATACGGCACATTCGAACTCCCATCCCCCGAGAAGGGTTCCCGTTCGCCGATAAGGGACAGAAACGGCCTGACCATCGGCACGGTCTTGAGATCGAGGGATGGAACGAGACCGCTCTACGTCTCCGTAGGCCATATGATAGATCTTCGCAGGGCGGTAAATACCGTTCTCGCCAGTACACCACGCTTCCGCATACCCGAACCCCTCAGGGCGGCCCACAGGCTCGCCGGATCCTGACTCCCACTGGAACCAATCTTGCACATCATTCAGCCGGTAAGAGTCGGGTAGCAGCCAACAGGTTTATTCTATTAGGATTACAATTGTTTTGGCGTACGGCCTGCGGGGGCTGTACCCGCCTATCGAACAGCGCCAGTCCTATTTTGCAACGGACGAAAGCCGCC
The DNA here is from genome assembly GCA_030667985.1 of Candidatus Krumholzibacteriota bacterium. Lineage (GTDB taxonomy): Bacteria > Krumholzibacteriota > Krumholzibacteriia > Krumholzibacteriales > Krumholzibacteriaceae > DAOUUU01. The sequence goes on along the minus strand of DAOUUU010000070.1, from coordinate 6,612 downwards.
GGGCCGATGCGGGAGCCGCACCATGATCATTCCTGTAGGAACAAAATCATCTCTCGCCTTGAAACCGATCATGACGATCGGTCTGATCATCATCAACACGCTCATCGCGATAATCACGCTGCCGCTGGGGAACCGGACGGAGCAAAAGATATTCGAATCGCAGAGGGAACGCTACAGCCGCCAGCTGGAACTGTACGTCATCGAACATTCAAACCCGAAATACGACGATATGTTCGGACGAAGGTACATCAAAGATTCGATCGATGAGCTCAAATCCTCCGACGACTACGCCGATCTCGAAATGAGGCTTTTCAGCGTCCTCAGCATGCTCGATATATCCTTCGGGGATCTCGAGGAGTTCGGAGCCGAGCTCGAGCAGAGGAACGACTCCTACTACGACGACAAGTCATACGCTGAAATGGAAGTCTTCTTTGAATGGGAACGCCTGAGGGAGAAGGAGGATAAGGCCTTCAACGGCCATGTCAATTTCGCCCTCGGGTTGAAGCCGACCAGGATGGGCAGATTGCATACATACTTCACCTATCAGTTCCTGCACGGTGATCTCTGGCACCTGTTCGGCAACATGCTGTTTCTATGGATAGTAGGGTGCCTCCTCGAAGATAGTTGGGGAAGGATCCCCTTCCTCACCTTCTACCTGATGGGCGGCGCATTCGCAGGACTCGCGCACTGCCTTCAGGATACCTCTTCGATGGTCCCCCTGATCGGAGCGTCCGGTTCGATAGCGGCCGCGATGGGTGCGTTCACGATCCGTCATTTCTTCACGAGGATAAAGTTCTTCTACTTCTTCCTCTTCCTCTTCAGACCCTTCTGGGGAACATTCTATCTCCCAGCTTATGTCTTCCTGCCGTTCTGGTTCATCGAACAGCTCGTGATGAGATCGCTCTCCAGTTTCGTCGGCGCCAGCGGCGTCGCCTATATGGCTCACATCGCCGGCTTCGCCGGAGGAGTGACGGTCGCTCTCTTCTTCCGGTATTCCGGTTTCGAGAACAAATATATCGCCCCGCGCGTGCAGACAAAGCAGATCGATGCGGGCGTCACAAAAGATCCGAGGTTCGACGAAGCGTGCGATCTGATAGAGAAGGGGGATATGGAAGGGGCGAAATCGATCTTCTCGAAGCTCATCACCGAGCGGCCGAACGATCTCGATCTGCTCCAGGATATCGCCATCATCTACAAGGAAAAGGGGATTACATCGGAGTGCCAGCAGCTCGCCGAACGTGTACTAAAGGGATTGCTGATCAAATCGAATATCGAGGGCGCGGCGTCCGTTATCCTTCGAATGATCGAACCCGGGGAGAAGATCCAGTTGAACCCGCAGGCGCTCATGCGTGTGGCGAAATGGCTTTCCGCCCAGGAACGCTACGGCGAGGCGCATGATGTCTACCGATTTGTCCTCGACAACGATATCCCGTCGAATATCTATGTAAAAGCAGCACTTGGGCTTGCCATGCTATATGCCGAGCACCTCAACAATCCGAAGGACGCCGCCGAGATCCTGGAGGATACAAAGTACCTCAATGTCGATCCTGAAATGGGCAAGCGCATCGAGGAGGCGGAGGCGAAGATCTTGGAGCTTTACCCCGGCCTTGCCTCATCAATGTCCGGATAATTCCGATATATCTATTTAATTTCAATCTGAATTTATATAAATAATATGTATCTTTCGCCAATTCAATAAGTTATAAAATTAGTCAATAATACCTATTGATTAATAACTATTATTGATTATATTGTATGTACGACAACAGGGTCTGGCAGAAGGAAGAGACCCAAGAGGTTTCCGTCAGGGACTGCAACACTAGCAGCTTCACCTTGGACATCGCTGACGGGAACCTCGTTTTTTATCCAGACCTGCGATCCACCCTGCTTATGATATCGACCACTCATCCCAACGGCCGATCGCATCGCAGGAATCGACGAACAGCATCAGATCCTTTCGATAACATCCTCGACCGTCTTCTGCATATCGGGCAGATACCCGATGAGCCTGCAGCGGATCACGCCCTCTCTATCTATGATGAAGGTGGTGGGGGTCCCGGTGATGCACAGCGACTCCCTCGAATAAGACTTTGCATCGATCAGGACTGGGAAATCGAGCCCCTTCTCCTCTACCATGTCGCGCGTCATTTTCAGGTTGCCCGAAACCTCTATGCTGAGCAGCTTGATACCGAGCTCTTTTTCCCGCTTTTTCAGTTCGACCATTTGCGGAAACTCCGCAATACACGGCGGTCAGGTAGGCTGCCAGATATTGATGACAAGAACTACATCATCGTAATCGCCCAGCTCGTGTAGCTTCCCCTCTATATCGACGAACCGGTGCTCTTCGAGTTCAGTGCCATTAAGGATCCGTTTGTCCCATATCTTTGCGTCGAGATCGCCGGAGCCGGGGTAGACTAGCGTGTAGAGACTATCGAGTGACAACTGCTTGCGGGCTCCGGGGATGACGGCGGTGTATCGTATGTATACCTCGAGCGCCTTTTCACGCTCCCCCCTATCCCATAGTATCCTTCCTATCACTTCGTCGGCATCCGGGGTCCCGGCGGCGCCCGAGAGGATCTCGAAGGCCTCGTCGGTCGCGCCCATCTTGTCCTTGAGCGTTCCGAGGACGGCTATGGCCTGATTCCGCTCGTAGTCCTTCTTCGCCGACTCGATCGCCCTGTCGAGCACGCGCTCGGCCAGCTGCGCGTTCACCTCGTAATCCTCGCCCCAGACGAGGTAGTAGGAGATGTAGAGGAAGAGCCGGTAGTGATTCTCAGCGCCGCCTACCAGCTCGTCTATATAGGACAGGGCTTGCTCACGATCCGCCTTCCAGAGAAGAGCGAATTTCCTGTAGCAGAGCGTACCCCTGATCCTGGGATCCGTTTCCTTTTTCATGAGCTCGCCGAAGTACTCGGCGGCCCTAACGTAGTCGCCTAACTCCACGGTCATAACCTCGAGTATCCGCGAATAGGCCTGTGCCCTATAAGGATGATCCTGGTGGTTTACGGCAAATATCTTGAGCTGTTCGATCCTACTCTCCGGGTCGCTCCTCGCCGTGGCGGCTTCGAGTTCCTCGAGAAGGAAAATGGGCGATATCTCCTTCTTCTCGGAGCAACCGGTCACCAGGACAGAGAGAATGACAGTTACTGCAATAAGGCTGAATGTTGTACGTCTCATACCTGCTCCTCTCCAGAATTCCTGACAATTTATATTAAGAATTCTAACCAATGTCGAGCGAAGGGGCAAAGGAAATATATTCAATGCTTTGCGGATAGGGCGTCCGAGATGAGCTCCGTTATGCTGTCTGCCCTTGACTGCCAGCTGTTCGTGCGGGCGAATTCGAGCAACTCTTCTGTCTTCGGCTCGCTCGAAAGCGCCTTCCGCACACACTCGATGAACTCATCGTGGGTTGATGCCACATGGATGAACCCTCTAAGGGAGTCGAGATCGGCCGAATGTCTCAGCGTCACGATCGGCCGGCCGGCCGCGGCGTATTCATAGAGCTTGTTCGGGTCGGCGAGACGCATGAGCTCGTTCATCTCGAGCGGTACTATACATACATCCATCGCGGCTAGGTAGCGTCCCAGCTCGTTATATGGCTTTACCCCCAGGTGATAAATGTTCCCGTGCGCTTCGGCGACTCGCTCCAGATCGACACAGGCAATGTCGAATAGGGGTCCCAGCAGAAGGATCGAGGCTTCGGGGAAGGAATCGGCTACAGCCCCTAAAAGCTCAAAATCGAACCAGGGCGCCACCGCTCCCGAGTATCCGATCAGGGGCCGCTGGTAGCTCCGCATCTGTTCCGGCACACCAAGCCCCGCGGCCTCGCTGAACATCTCGAAGTCCACACCGTTGCCGATTTGATGGATATCATGGACGCCGACGGATCGAAGCTGTTCGGTGAGGCCGGAGCTGACCGTGACCGCGAAATCGGCAGCCAGGGCCGTCTTCCGAAAGTAGCCCTCAGCCCAGGGAGGCGTGCCTGGAAACGCGAGATGATCATCATTACAGTCATAGAACATGACCGACCGCTTCAGAAAGGGAAGAACGGCGCCGTAGTAGATATTCGATACGTAGAAGATCCGGTCCGCCCAATTGAAACCGGTAACGAGCAGCAGCGCCTTGATCCAGATCCATAGGAGCATATTCCAGAAGAATCGCACGGGGGGAAAGGAAAAGACCGTTCTAATGATGCCGGGCGGGAAGTTCTTGAAAACGGGAACGCAAGCGTGGATGACTCGCCCCTCCTTCTCCGGCAGCAGGTTGTTTCGCTTGCCCTTGACGACAGAAGAGAGAAAGAGTACACGCCAGTGCGCCGGAAAACGGCTGATCACCTGCTGCTTACGGGTCAGTACGTACTTCCACTGGATCTCGGAAAAGCAGACGATCCGCACCTGTTTCGGCCCCGCTGCTGAGCTCATCTCTTCTCGGTCTCCGTTCCCATGAATTCTCCGACCGTCTCCACCACGAAATCGAGATGCTCCCTGGTGAGCTCGGGGTAAACGGGCAGGGCGAGCGTCTCTCTGGCGGCGCGCTCGGCCTCCGGGCAATCCCCCTCCCCACCACCGAGATACTTGAAGCACTCCTGCAGATGGAGCGGAACCGGATAGTAGATCTCGCAGCCTATCTCGCGTTCCCTGAGAAACTGCATCAACTCGTCCCTTTTCTTCGCGCGGATCACATACTGGTTGAATACACTCGTGCAGCCATCCGCCTCGACGGGCGGGATCACACCTTCCAGGGCCTCGAAGCTTTTCGTGTACCTATGGGCATTCTGTCTTCTGCCGTCGTTCCACCCGTCGAGATGCTTTAGCTTCACACCGAGCACCGCCGCCTGGAGCGCGTCGAGACGGCTGTTCAATCCCACTTCGTCGTGGTAGTAGCGTTCCCTGCTCCCGTGCATCCTCAATGATCTGAGCCTGGCGGCGAATGCTTCGTCGTCGGTCGTCACCATACCTCCGTCCCCGAATCCACCTAGGTTCTTCGACGGGAAGAATGAAAAACAACCGGCCGTCCCCAGCGCGCCGGCCTTTCGGCCCTTGTAAACGCCTCCGATCGACTGGCAGGCATCCTCGATGACCGGGATACCCCGCTGCTTAGCTACCTCGATGATCGGATCCATATCGGCGGCCTGGCCGAACAGGTGAACCGGCATGATCGCTTTAGTGCGCTCCCCCACGAGACGCTCCACCGACTCGCAGTCGATATTGTAGGTGACCGGATCAATATCGGCGAAAAGGGGCCGCGCGCCGAGACGCGTGATCGAACTCACGGTCGAGAAGAATGTATAGGGGGTCGTCACCACCTCGTCCCCCTCGCCGACGCCGCACGCCATGAGCGCCAGCAGCAGCGCGTCGCTTCCCGAGGCCACGCCGACTGCGAATTTCGTCCCGCAGTAGCCTGCGATCTCCCGTTCGAACTTCTCGACCCCTGGACCGAGTATGAACATCTGCGTGGAGGCGACCTCTTCGATCGCGGCTCTGACCTCTTCCTCTATCGCCTGGTACTGCGGCACCAGATCGAGCAATTTGACTCTCATGAACCCTCCTGCCCCTCCTTGTCAATGGCCTCTACCGATTGATCCGGCTGCGCCCCTTTGTCGATACTCCCCGCGAGCCTTTCGTAAAGCTCTACGAGCTCGCCGCTCGTGCTGTCCCAGTTATAGCGATCGAGGAAGGCGCTTCTGCCGGCCTCACCCATAGATCGCCTGCGGTCCGCGTTCTCGTAGAGAGCGATGACCTGACGCGCGAAATCATCGGGATCGTCGTGGACAAAACTGCAGCCTCCGCCCGAATCATCGGCGATCCTCTTGAGCGGGGGACAGTCGCTGACGATCACCGGCTTCTTCAAGCTCATATATTGAAATATCTTATGCGGTATAGTCGTGTCGGTATGGGGGTTTCGCGCATGGGGCACGAGGCATATATCACTCGCCTCTATATAGCTCCATATCTTCTCGAAGCGCTGCCATCCGGTCATCTCGATCGATTCACTGCATCCGAGCTCTGCGGCGAGCCGTTCGAGACGCTTCCGGTAGGCATCGTTCCCGTCGCCCACCAGAACGAGCAGCGCCTCCGGTATGCGGTCGCGTACGGCCCGCATCCCCTTGACGACCGTGTCGAGCCCCCTGTGAGGCGCGAATCCGCCTATATAGGAGAGTACGAACCGGTCCTTGTAGCGCTCGACTATGTTCTGATCGATAGGGATCTGTTCCCTGTCCCTGCTCGCCGTATTCGGCACGACAAAGACCTTATCCCGCGGCACGCCGAGACCGACTAGACGCTCCCGCGATTCCTCTACGACGGCGATGACAGCATCGACACGATCGAGCATCTCGAGCTCGTAGCGCGACCACCGCCGGAGGTTGTATATCGTTTTCTTTTTCAGCTTGTTCTCGTACCAGACCTGCAGCCCGTCCGGATAGTTCTCGTGGAGGTCCGCTATGACCGGTATACCGAGCTCGCGGCCCACCGTCACAGCATCCTTCACCAGGGGCAGGTCATGGGCATGGAGTACCTCGATCCTGCGGGACCGGCAAAAATCACGAATGGCGCCCCGCCACATCGAATCGGTGAAGGTGAAATTGAAGGTATACCGATGATATATCTCCCG
>DAOUUU010000161.1 GCA_030667985.1 Candidatus Krumholzibacteriota bacterium | reverse complement strand
TCGGTTTCACTGAGCAGGGTATCATAGACTGTCGTCTGGAGTGTGTCCTCGAGCGTGATGGCGAGCTGAACGGCCGGGTTCAGCAAGCCGACCTCGACGGGAGAGCTATCCCTGACGCCGTCGCCGTTCGGCGATATCGATGGATAGTGTATGACTATGTACTCGATGATCTCCGCTCCAGCCGAAACCGGAACGAAAAGGTATCCGATAATCAGCAGGAGACAAAGCGCTCGCGATATCTGTCTCAACGATAACCCCTTCGAGTCTTGATAGTTAACGAGTTCGTTGTATTATAATCAGTTACCCCTGGCATCGTCAATGCAATTCTCGGGCCGCCCTCTTTTTCTTGCGGCATGCGGGACAATCGATTATAGTGATGTTCCCCGTTCTGATATTCCTACGGTTTGAAGAGTCTTGTTTGATGATTGGCTTGAAAGGACGACCTTGGATCACATAATGATCTTCGAGATCATCGGCGGTCTCGGTTTCTTTCTCTTCGGCATTCGTATGATGTCGGAGGGCCTGCGCAAGGTCTCGAGTAACCGCCTCAAGAATATCATCTCACTCCTTACGCGCAATCGGTTCATTGCGCTCGTTGTCGGGGCGGGCGTCACAGCGCTCATACAGAGCAGCAGCGCCATGACCGTGATGGTCGTCGGCTTTATAAATGCGGGGCTTCTTACTCTCAAGCAGGCGATCCCCATCGTTCTCGGCGCCAATATAGGCACGACGTTTACAGCATGGATCGTGAGCTTCCTGGCCGTCTTCAAGATATCGCACTACGCCCTGCCCGCCGTCGGGGTAGGATTTCTTCTTATGGTGGCCGCGCGGCGCCCGAATTACCGCCAGTGGGGAGAGGTGCTCTTCGGATTCGGTGTCCTCTTCGTCGGTATAGGTTTCATGAAGGACGCGTTGGGGCCCCTGCAGTCGAACGAACAGGTCAGAAACCTGATGGTCAACTTCAGCCGGTATCCCATCCTCGGCGTGCTCGTCGGGACGATCATAACGATGGGACTGCAGAGCAGTAGTGCTACGATCGCGCTGGTCCAGGTCCTTGCCTTCAGAGGGCTGATAGATTTTCCATCGGCGATTCCCCTAATACTCGGGGACAATATCGGTACGACGATCACAGCTCAGATCGCCGCGATCGGCTCTGGCACCGGCGCCAAGAGGGTAGCCTGGGCCCATACCCTCTTCAACGTCTTCGGCACCCTCTATATGCTCGTTTTTATCTATCTCGGTGTTTATCAAAGGATTATCGAGGCCATGGTTCCCGGTGACGTTACAGAAAGCAACATAATGCTTCATATAGCCCTTTCCCATTCCGTTTTCAACGGGTTCAACGTATTGATCTTCCTGCCCTTTATCGGTAGGCTGCAGAAACTGGTGGAAAAGCTTATCAAGGAGAAGGCTGACCATATCAGCGTTCAGCCTCGTTACCTGGAGCGGCACCTGCTCGATACCCCGGCAATCGCGCTCGAGCAGAGTAAGAAGGAAATCGTGCGGATGCTCCATATCTCCGAGTCGGCATTGAAGGATTCCTTCGGCATCTTCTTCGAGGAGAAGTGGGGGCTCGCGCGTAATGTCGAGCGCAAGGAGGAGGCGGTCGACAACCTCCAGGCGGAGATCACCAGATATCTTATCGATATCTCGATGGAGGAGCTAGGGCACGAGGAGGCGGAGAAGATCCCGGTCTTGATCCATTCGGTCAACGATATCGAGCGGATCGCCGATCATGCCGAGAATGTCGTCGAACTCGCACAGAGAAAGATCGATCAGAAGCTTCCATTCACAGATAATGCGACGGTTGAGCTCAAGCGTATGATCGGAATCGTGATGGAGATGAGCAGCGATGTGGCGGAGGGACTCATGACCGGAGAGCTCGCCCCCGCCAAGCGGGCCCTGCGCAAGGAAGATCAGCTCAACAGGATGCAGATCGAACTACGGCAGCACCATGTTTCCAGGTTGAACGGGGGGTCGTGCAATATGCTCTCGGGGCTGATCTTTCTCGATATGGTCGATTACCTGGAGAAGATCGGCGACCATCTTTCCAATATCGCACAGGGCCTGATGGGCGGCCTGAGGTGGGAATCTCCCTAGTTATTCTTCTTTTCTGACAGAATCTGTTCGATGCGATCGAGGTGCGGGCCGGCGCCCGAGTACATCGGGTCGAGCTCTGCCGCCTTCTGCAGGTATTCGAGGGCCTCCTCGTACCGTCCCAACTTCTCCAGTGTGAGTCCCATGTTCAAGTTGAGCTTCGCTACGAATGGGTACCGTTCGAGCGTTTTCTCCAGTATTCCGTAGGCCTTCTCGATATTCCCCTCGCTGAGCTCGAGCGAGGCGAGATTGTTGCTCGCTGCCCAGATCGGAGGGTAGAGCTGAATGGCCAGCTCGTACATACGCCTGGCCCCATCGTTGTCGCCGTCCCGGTGCAGCTTGCTTCCGTTGTTCGTGATGGCCGATACGAGCGCCTGAAGGTTCTTTTCCTCGGAGGGCTCCATGCGGAAGACCATATCGTAGATCTCGATAGCTTCTTCGAACATGCCGCCGTGGTTGAAAGCGTAACCGAGTCTTTTCCAGTATTTTATGCTGTCAGGTAAGGTTGTGGCCAGGGCCTCGAGGTGTGAGACCGCCTCCTCGAACCAGCCGTGCTCGATACAGGCATTCGCGAGTTCGAGTCGGTAGATCGGAATCCCGGGCTCTATTTCATGGGCTTCGTTCAGGCTCGTTATCGCCTTGAGGTAGCTGTCATCGTCCATGTAGAGCATTCCGAGGTAGTAGCGCGCCGTATGGTTGACCGAATCCTTCTCGGCTGCGATCGTGAGCCATTCGGTCGAGCGGTCGGGGTAGTTTTTCTCGAAGGCCCTCAGGCCGAGTATCGTCTCGGCCCTGCCCGCCTCGAGCGGAAGGGACTGTAAATGCCTCTCCGCCGCCGCGGGAATAGCGTTGACGAGTATCCATGGCATCGTATGAAAGGCGGCGAGAGCTATCAGTATTGTCAGGATCCTACGAAGTTCGGATTTATCGGGAATAGTCCGGCGCAGGACCCAGAGGAGGCATATGGTGAAGGCGGGTCCCGCCGGGGCGACGATATGATACCTGAGGCCTCCATCGATACGCCAGCCGGCGGCGAGAAAGAGCAGAAGGGCGGGAGCGATTACTAAACCGAATAGATTCCTCTCCTGCTTGGTTCTGTCGTCCAGCCCGCTTTCCCATCGCAGGCTTCGTATACGGAATATAATGGCTGCTATCACTACCGGACCTGTCAGGAGCAGTGCGTTCAGAGAATCTCGTAGCCGGCTTGGGAGAGAAGCGCCGTCAAAGCTGCCGAATGTGGCGGCGATACGCCCCGCGAGGTACTGAGATGGCCCAATAACACCAACATAGACCCGTATAACGACCTCGATCACTATCCAGCAGCCAATCAGCACGAAAAGGGCGTTTATACCCTCGGTCCTCTTGCCCTTCCGTATGATCGCGAGAATGATGAGATAGATCATCGCGGGAAGGAGATAGACGGCCGAGAGATGCGTGAGCACGGCCAGAAGGAACAGAAAAGTAGGAGTCAAGAGGGATGTCTCTTCACTGACG
>DAOUUU010000057.1 GCA_030667985.1 Candidatus Krumholzibacteriota bacterium | reverse complement strand
GTTGAAGTCCTCCTTCGTCTCCGCTTCCCAGAGAGCAGCGTCGGGCAATTCCTCAGTGTTGATATCGCCGGCCAACTCCTTAAGTTCCCCGCGCAGGGTCAGTGTTTCCCGGATCAGATCCGCCATCTTGTCATCATCGAAATTCGCGTTTGTGATCGTGGAGAAGAGCGCCTGGCATGTAAATACACCATACTTTCTGTCGAGCGCTCCATCGATGTTCTCTGCAAAGACCGACATGCCCTGCAGTGAATGGATAAGCAGATCCTGCAGATTAGATGTGGTTTCATCCTTGCCGCAGACACCCCTCTTCGTGCACGCGATGTTTTTGGCCGTTTCCTGGCACTGGTAACAGAACATACTCATTTAAAGTTCCTCCTTTTCCGGTTCCGTGTCTACTGAACAGGACCAGCTAATTCTTTTCCTTGTTCAGCAGTGTCTGTATCGTGATCTTCCCGAATTGATTCTGAATCATTCTCTCTATACGTTTGATCTCGTGCCTCAGCACACATGTTTGGTGATTCGAACAGATCCGGCCCTTTACAAGGCACTCACCCGGATCTGCATCACCCTGAAACATTATGATAAGGTCACTGACATGTATTCTCGAAGGGCTGGCGATCAGCTTTACTCCGCCGCCCACTCCCTCTCTCGATTTGATCAGTGCGTTCTTTGTCAGGATCTGCAAGATGCTCCGTAGATAATGATAGGGGATATCCTGGATTCCGGCTATCTCCTTCGCCGAGAAGAATCGATCCCTGTCCGAAGCAAGTGTCATGAGGGCCCTGATCGCGTAATCCGTATTTTTTGTAATCAGTTTCAACGTTGCCCCGATTGCTTAATGATACCAATATAGTATCAGTTATGATCCTTGTCCATAGAATATTTAAGATTTCACAAAAAATCAGCAAAACGTTGCGTTCTGGCTCTTACAGGAAGATCCGGGCCTCCTTTTTTCTTGTGGCCGGCGGGTTCCTCGTGTAGAATCTTATCAGCCGCTCAATGATCAGAGGCGGCGGTAAGGTCACCGCAGACGTGTGAGGTGGTGGATGATGATGCGGATGAAAGCTGCGGTATTTTTGTCTCTCCTATCTGTGCTGGCCCAATGTATAGGGCAATCCTCGGTACTATCACAGGTAAAGATAAACGAGCTCTACTACGATCATCCAGGCTCTGATTCCGGCTGGGAGTTCGTCGAGCTCTTCAATGCGGGCTCTGAGGTCGTAGACCTCACCGGTTTTTCCCTCGAAATGATCGATGGGCTTTCAGGCGGCGTACGTACGCTCTGGGTGTGCAGCAGTGGGATCATAATTCCTCCGGACGGCGTTATACTCATTTCAGGCGGGAATATCCCGTCCGGCCCCGGACTCGAGCTCTCCGGATCGATCGAGAACGGCCCAGATGCCGTAAGGCTCGTATCGTGGGACGGTCCGGCGGATCTCGTCGGTTACGGCGCCTGCATCTACAGCGAAGGTGAGCCGGCGGAGGATGTACAGGCGGGTCTCAGCCTTTCGAGAAGACCGGACGGAAAAGACACCGGTTCAAATGCCGATGATCTCGTCCCGGCCGCTCCGACGCCCGGCAGGCGTAACTTCTTTGAGATCGATCTCGGGCTCTCGGTCACGGACGGATCGATCCTTCCGTGCGCGGGCGGCGCGATTTCTCTCGGAGTCTTAATAGAAAACAGAGGCATGGAGCTGTTTCAAGGTTCGTTCGCTGTCTCGGCTCGCATCGAGGGGGATACATATTACGATGATCGGACAATAGGGCCGGTCGAGCTGGAAACGGGCGCTGAAGTCGCTCTCGAGCTCCTTCTCGGCGCTGCACCGGCCGGATCCTCCGTTCTGACCGCCCTCGTCGATGCGCTGGACGATCAAAACCGGGGAAACGATACGGTCTCAGTGACGGTTGTTTCCTCTCCGGGTAACGTAATCATAAACGAGATCATGTACAGGCCTGTTTCCGGGGGGAGCGAGTGGATAGAGCTGTTATGCAGGAGCCCGGAGGCCTGCTCTCTGAGCGGATGGTCGATCTGCGATGCAACCGGAAAAAGGCGACTGATCGCAGGCGGTGAGTCAGCGATCGAGCCCGGAGGGTACTGTGTCCTTGCCCAGGATACAGCCCTTTTCCACCTAGTTCACTCTGGATGCCGGGCGGCAGTCTTCGGCCTGGAGGGAGGATGGCCCTGGCTCAATGACAGCGATTCAGGAGATTTGGCCGATATCGTCGAGCTACGGAATGACCGGGGGGTGCTCATCGAGCGGATCGAGTATAGCGATCTGCTCGATGAAGAACGGGGACGGTCTATAGAACGGTTCAGCAGTGATGTCTGCAGCAGGTATCCGGGGGGACTCTGGCACCGGTGCATCGACACCGCTGGATCGACTCCGGGCCTGGACAACTCGACCCGCTCGGCCCAGGCGCCTTCTGTTTCATCATTAATGATCGATCCGAATCCATTTGATCCATCGACGCATGGGACAGCGGCGATCAGTGGAAGGGCTTTGAACGATGAATCAGGATTCCTTGTGAGGATTTTCAGCATAGACGGAAGGGAGGTAATACGGCTTTTTGCCGAGGAGGGAGGGGCGAGGGTCTTTTCCTGCCGATGGGACGGAAGGGATAAGGAGAACCGAATAGTGGCGACCGGTCTCTATATCTGTGTCGTGGAATATGTGAGGACGGGAGGTGGGGTGTGCAGAAAGGAAAAGCGAGGCATAGCCGTCTACGGAGGGGATCGTTAGCGGCGTTGGGATTGTTCATGCTCCTGCTCGGCAGTGATACGGGCAGATGCGGGGGGATTCCCGGCCTGCCGCCCTGGACAGCGGCGCGGGGGGGAGCCTTGGAGCCTGTGGAGCATGTTGGTGTTCTCGATCTGTTTCAGAGCGGCGGATACATCGGTTTGGTCACATCCGGCTCGCGCCCATACGGGATCGATGACCTCAGTGCGTATCATCTGATGGTCTGTGGTAGAGGGGCGGGTTGGGGTCTATCGGCGGAATGGGAGACTCTAAGATATCCCCATTTCAAAAGCGATCGGTTCAGTGCCGGCGCGGGTATCGAAAGACTTATTCCCCGTATGTCTGTCGTGCTGGAATCCGAGTTCCGGCAGGAGGGAGTGGAGGGCTTTCCGAAGCTGTTCCTGTGGCGGCTGGATGGAACGGTTCTTTTTGACGGTCATCTGTTCATGGTCGCCGTTTCATGTCCGATCATGGGCGATCGCAATGGAAGGGTCGTATCGCTCGGATGTTCGGCCGGGAACCAAGTTGTTGCCATCGCGCTCAACAGCGATCTGATCGGAGAGCACTGGATCGATCTGAGAACCGGATTTCGGGTGATGTTCAGCTCCTCCGCATCATTTACGGCCGGGTACCGTTTCCAAACGGATGAGATCAGCTTCGGGCTCGTTACGCGATGGTCTCGGATGATAGTCGTTTTGTCCTGGAGTCACCATCCGGTGTTAGGTCAGACGATCGCTTTGGGAGTGGGTCGGCTATGGCTGTACTGAGACGATTCGTCTGTGCCCTGGCACTTCTCGCTTCCTGCTCGTGCGGAAACCTGCAGAGGGAGCCGTCTCCCGATGGCTTCGAGACCGCATCCAGGAGCGACCGGGAGGAGTACGAGGTGCTCTCGAGGCTCGAGGAGCATCCACTCGATCCGATGAGGGCCCGCAGCGGTGATCTCTGTACGATTCCCGGTTTCCCGGTACGTCTCGCCGAACGCATTGTGGAACAGAGGGCGGGTACGGGATCGGTATCCACGCTGATCGGCAGGCTGACACCGCCGGAGAGGGATGAGCTCTACCGCTACAAACGCTATCTCCTGCTGCCGGGACGTAGGCCGGTACGGTGGGAAAGTAGGTTTACTGTTGTAGAGCAGCAGGGGAAACATGAGCGTCTCTGGGACGTGCGCACCGATCTCAGATCGCAACGATGGAGGGTCCTCGCCCGATCGCGTCCGGACGGCGTGTACCGGTTCTACCTGTCCGGCGGCGTCTGCCGGGGATATCTCAGGCTGCACGCCGGGGATTTCACGCCCGATCTGGCCTGGGGCCTCGTTTCGAGCTCCTATCATACCTCCTATCCATTCTCGAGCGGCTACTGTATACGACGCTGCCGATGGATCAGCGGGACGAGTTCTTTCTACGGCCCGTCGATAAGGGGTGGGGCGTTGGAGGCCTGGATTGGAAGGATGCGCCTGCTTCTCTTTCTCGGAAACGAGTGCGGCTATTATAACGGACGCCTGTTCATGAGGGACGAACAGTTATCGGGTTTGAGGTGTGAGGCGGTTTTCAAAGAGGTGACGGCCGGCGTTTCCGTCTGCACCGGGCCGAGGCTTCCCGAAGGGAGGGTTGTTTCTCTGGATTTCGGATTGGACCCGGGGAGAGTTGAGATGCAGTGTGAGTTTGCCCTCTTCGGCAAGAGCTCGGTGGAGGGAGTCTTTGCCCTCAGGGTTCGTGGACTTGGAAATGATCTAAGGCTCATGTTCAGAGGTAACGGGCTGAATAGGGCGAGTCGTTTCGGCAGGTTGTTTCACGGGCGTGCGGGACCCAAGAGGGGATTCTCGGTCGTCGGGCGCCGGCGGCTGAGAGGCAGGATGGATTTCCTCTCCGCGTTCGAACACTGGAGTTCCTGGAACGGAAGGCGGAGTATTTCGGGAGATCTGATCCGTATCGAGCTGCGGCGACGCGGGAAGGTATCCGAAACGAAGCTTTCCTACGGCTGGCGGCGTGATAGTGTGAGCGGCCTGATGCCCTTCCCCCCGCAGGATGATACCGATGTCGATATAGCCCGCTCGGCGAATCTTCTGCAGTCCTTCAGGTTGAACAGAAGTGCCCGGCTGAGAATCTCATTCCGGATGCCTATCGAGAAGGAACGCGGCATTCTGGTAGCGCCCTCGATCCTGCTCGACCGTCCAATCAAGGCGGCTTTATCCTACGCGTGGCACCACTCGTACAGCGGAACTCCTATCTTCTACTTGTACGAGCCCACGGTCAGGGGATTCTACCCCTGGCGTTCTCTTCGGGGTGATGGGTGGCGGATTTCCGCAATGTGCGAAATATCAGCCAATGTAGTACGTCTCGCATCGGGTTTCTACATCGATGGGTCGGGGGAGCGGGAGGGGACGATACAGCTATCCGTGTTGTTTTAATCTCGTTAAAGACAATTAGTTAACCGGATAACGCCAGGTTGTTTGCCCGGTTTTGCTAACTTACGCGCAGAATGGGTTTGGACTCCGAGTATTGGAACCAATCCTGCATAATTGAAGTAATACTATGCAAAATACTCAGACAATCGCGTATGACGACAAGACTTCCGGGCGAAAGGTGCTGGGGTTTCCGCCCCAGCTTCCATTCGCCGAATTCCGCGAAGAGTTGAAGGAGATGGCGCCCGAGCAGCATCAGATAGATATTTTAAAGGAAATCGCCGGCGAGGAATCGGTCTTCGCCCGAGCTACATGCCTTGCCGAACTGCTCACCGAAGCGCGGGAGCCTCACAAGGATATCTTGAGGATCGCCTCACTAGCCGCCGACTACAACTCTGTGGGCTTTAAGTTGATGTATGCTTCGCTCCTCGCGCTTCCTCCACGCCAGACCATGGTGGCCGACCTGGCCGAGTTTACGAGTGTCAACCGCTTGATGCAGAAGATTTCGAAAAAGGAACAGGCTGGAACGGCGCTCAAGGAGAACGAGGAGTGGTTCAAGAAGAAAGTGATGATGCTCTCGATGTCGCTTCCCCTTCCAAATGCGAATAATACTACGGCCGAGACTCCCTGGACGGCGTGGTCCGAGGGCGTCAGGCTCGCCCTGGCTGATCCCGATCCCCAGTGGGACAAGGCTGTTTTGGAGCGGGCGAAGGTCGAGCTCGAGGCGCTCGAGCTCAGGATCAAGCTGATCGTCGTATCACTCGATCCGGATAGAATGGAAAGTCTTGCGGGGTATCTATTCTCTCTGAGCGAAGAGACCAAATGGAGGAAGCAGGCACTCGAAGAGGACTCGGACAAGATGGGCAAGGCGACGCTAATCATCGAGAAGAAGATTGGGGAGCGATGGAGCGAGATCATGACTTCGCTCCAGAAAACGGAAGCCGGCAAGATCGTCGTGGATCTCTTCAGGGCTCAGACGATGAAGACCCATTCCTATCCTCACGTCAAGACCGGAGCCGCAATGCTCCATGCATTGATGATGCACCCCGTGCTGAAGCGCGGAGGATCGGGGCCGGATGGTATGAGCTGTATTCACCTCTATGTCACTCACGCCGGCGGAGGGCTTCTCGAGATACTCATCAGGAACTCTAGCGGCGGTAAGGAGCTGGAGTCGCTGATCGATCTGTCCGGAATGGAATTAATCGATAAAGTGCTGTCGATCGATTTGAGGAAAGCTCCAGCCGCACTCTTTGTCGACAATGAGGGGGTACCGCGCGAGATCGACTGGTTCGAGGTGCAGAAGGAGAAGGGTCTCAGCTATAAATCTCTCGTAATGACATTTATGGATAACGACAGTTTTCTTGCCGAGCTTCTCAACAATCCGAAGGCGGCCTCGAAACCGGGCGTTATCGCTGTGATAGCTCTCAGGTGCCGTTCGTCGAGGATCCTGTCGATGATCGCGAACAGGCGCGATCTCTATACAGGTTTTGCGGGGAAGGAAGTTCCGTTGAACCTCCTGATGAATCCGGTCAGGATACCAGTCACCACCCTGCGCAAGTTTATCCATGTCCGTTATATCGACCGGCCGACCCTCCTGCGCTTCTCCGGAAGGGGTTCTCCCGCGCGCGAGGAGATCCGGCGCGAGATCAGCCGCTATCTGAACAACCTCTGATAGAATTCAATTCATTGCTTTGCAATCTCTTGCGATACAACATCGATAAGCCTCCGGAACATCGTATTGATTGATTGTCAAGCCTGCCAATTCTATTGACAAACCGCCTGTCCGGTAATAAAATAGATATCGTTCTATTTTTAAGGAATTACCGCTCCAAACGAGGAGCTCGATTTTTCTTTACCAGGAGGATACGATGCTGGCGGAAAGGATGAAACGACTCGGTACTGAGACCGCGTTCGAGGTTCTAGCCCGGGCCAAGGCTATGGAAGCCGAAGGCAGGGAAATAATCCATCTCGAGATCGGCGAGCCCGATTTCGACACGCCCAGGAATATCATTGACACCGCTATCGACGCGCTAAACAAAGGGTATACACACTACGGTCCGTCGGCCGGTATGCTCGATGTGCGCAAGGTGTTCGCCGAGTTCATAACCAAGGACCGCGGGATCGAGGTGGGCCCTGAGAACATCGTTATATGTCCGGGCGCCAAACCGATACTTTTCTTCTCGATACTCGCTCTCGTCGACAAGGGTGACGAGGTGATCTACCCGAATCCAGGTTTTCCGATCTACGAATCGGTGATCAACTTTGTCGGCGCGAAGCCGGTGCCGATCCCGCTGAGGGAAGAGAAGGCATTCTCGTTCGATCTGGACGAGATGCGCGGACTGGTGAACGACAAGACAAAGCTGATAATCATCAACTCGCCCCAGAATCCGACCGGTGGCGTTTTGACAAGTGATGACATGAAAGGGATCGCGGAGCTGGCGGACAAGCACGATGCCTGGATCCTCTCCGACGAAGTCTACAGCAAGATGATCTACGAGGGTGAGCATGTGAGCATCTACGACTTCCCCGAGGTCAAGAACCGCACCATCCTTCTCGAGGGACACTCGAAGACCTACGCGATGACCGGCTGGCGGCTTGGCTACGGGATCATGCCGCCAGTGCTCGCCGATCAGATTTCGAAGATCCAGACGAACAGCAACTCTTGCACGGCGAGCTTCATTCAGATGGCGGGCGCCGAGGCGCTCACCGGCCCGCAGGACGAATCGCTGAAGATGATGGCGGAGTTCAAGGCGCGCAGGGACCTGATCGTCGACGGTCTAAATAAAATCGATGGATTCAAGTGTCTCAAGCCGAAGGGCGCCTTCTACGTCTTCCCGAACATCACAGGTACGGGGAAGAAATCGAAGGAGATCGAAGAGTACCTGCTCGATAAGGCGGGTGTCGCAGGACTTAGCGGTACGAGCTTCGGCGAGCATGGAGAAGGGTACCTGCGGTTCAGCTACGCGAACTCGCAGGAGAACCTGAAGAAAGCCCTTGCGAAGATAGAAGAGGCTCTGTAATTTTTTGTATAGACAAACATTCCCCTGGTGGGCCTATCCGGCTCACCAGGGGGTAGTCTTTTTCTGGAGGTAATTTGTGGCGAAGGGGTTAGATGTCGTCGCGCTCGGGGGAAACGCGATCATACCAGCCGGCGGCAGAGGGACGATAGACGAGCAGCGGGATCTGACGAGCTATACGATGAGTCAGGTTGCCGGGCTTATAGCTTCGGGCCGCAAAGTTATATTGACGCATGGGAACGGCCCGATCGTTGGAAACATCGTCGAGCGGAACGAAGCTGTGAAAAACCGTATCCCGCCCATGCCCCTCGATATATGCGGTGCCGATTCCCAGGGCGGTATCGGATACATGCTTCAGCAATGCCTGAGAAACGAACTGCAGCTGAGAGATCTGCCTTCCCATGTCGTGGCAATCGTCTCGCAGGTTGTCGTGGACGCTGACGACGAGGCATTTGAATATCCCACGAAACCGATCGGGCCTTTTTATACAGAGGACAAGGCGGTTGAACTAGAGCATGAAAAAGGGTGGGCTATGAAGAACGATGCCGATCGGGGATTCCGGCGCGTCGTTCCGAGTCCAAAGCCCCTCGAGATAGTCGAAACAGAAGTGATCAAACGCCTGCTAGCCACCGGGACGGTCGTGATAGCTGTGGGTGGAGGAGGTATTCCGGTCGTGCGCGAAGAAGGTGTATTGAAAGGTATCGAGGCGGTCATCGACAAAGACAAAGCCGCCGCGGCGCTGGCGAAGGAAATAGGAGCGGAACGCCTGATCATTCTGACAGGTGTGGAGGAGGTCTATGTCGGATTCGGAACGCCGAAGCAGAAGCCTCTTGGCAAAGTGCGGCTCTCCGAGATCAAGAAGCTATACGAGTCGGGCGAGTTTCCGCCCGGCAGCATGGGTCCCAAGGTCGAAGCCGCGATAGAGTTTCTTGAAAAGGGTGGCAGGGAGGTCATCATTTCCCATGCCCGCAAGCTGCGGGATGCCTGCGAGGGCAAGGCAGGCACACACATTATTCCCGATTAACGCGTGAAAATAGAACTGCCATACGACGGAACTACGTTGGAGCTCGACCTGGAAGGCCGCTCCAGCATAAAGGTCGTCGGGGAGAAATTTCCGGCGGCTCTCGAGGATTCCGAGAAGGAGCTTCTCGGCGCACTCAAGGCTCCGGCACACATACGGCCGCTCGATGAGATGCTTCCTTCCGACGGCGCCATCTCCGTTCTCATATCGGATATGACCAGGGGAGGGGTGGTCAAGCCTGTACTGGCCACGATACTTCGATTTCTAGAGGAACGGGGTGCGGGACCCGAGAGGACAGATGTTTTCTTAGCGACCGGCGCGCACCAGGGGCTCCTCCGCTCGGAGCTCAAGCTGCACCTGGGCGAGGAGGTCATGTCGCGATGGAGAGTCCATCAGCATGACGCTGATAATAACGATGCACTCATCGATGTGGGGACGACGCCGGCGGGCACAAGGTGCCGCATCAACGAACGTGTTGCCGGATCCCGTCTCGTCATCGCGATCGGCACAATCAGTTTTCATTACTTCGCTGGATTCGGTGGAGCGCGGAAACTCATCCTGCCCGGAGTCGCCGGCAGGGATTCGATTTTATCCAACCACAAGCTCTCTCTTTCGAAGGAGTCACAGGACAAACTCGCCGATGGATGCCTGCCCGGCAATCTCGAAGGGAACCCTGTTCACGAGGACATGCTCGCCGCCGCCAAGCTCCTCGAAGCTCCCGTCTTCGCGGTCAATGTCATCCCTGGCAGGGATGACGGGATCTCCTTTATCAACGCGGGCGAGCTCGAGTTTTCACATATCGAGGCGTGCGAAAAGTACGGCGAGTTCTTTACGATCGATCTCGAGCGGAAGTACGGCGCCGTGATAGTCTCGGCGGGCGGTTCGCCGAAAGATGTCGATCTACTCCAGGCGCACAAGGCGATCCGGCACGGTTCGACAGCGCTCGAGGAGGGGGGGCTGATGTTGGCCGCCCTCGCCTGCGCCGGCGGTGTAGGCTCCGATTCCCTGGATAAGCTCTTCGAGAAGGGCCGCAACGGCGTGCCGGCCCGTGTGAAAAAGGGATACAAGCTAAACACACAGACGGCGGTCAGCACCTACGAACTGACGGGCCGTTTCTCGATCTACCTTCGTTCCATGATGGAGGACTCAGATATATCACGCTTCGGTTTCTGTCCCTGGCAGGAGGAGTTCACCGGTCCCCTGCTCGAATGCTACGGCGACGACGATATCCTGGTCATACCGAACGCGTCCGGTTTCCTTTTCCGGGCGGCGGAGAAAACCACTCCGATATCCTAGCACTTGATAAAATCTCCACTTCTGGTATTCTTGTGCCGTTCTATGAGTAGATTATACACGAGGGTCACGAGTCGTGGCGGATTGGAGGATCCTATGAGAGAGAAGGGAAGAGAATGGACCAGGCGTGGTTTTCTTGCCACCGCCTTCTCGGGCCTCGTCTCGGCCGGATTTCTGGGTGTGGCGCGGGGTAAAGCGATTCGGGGCGAGGAAAAGAAGCAGCCCCAAGAGCAGCCGAAGGAGATCATCTACCGCAAGCTCGGAAAGACGGGCATAAAGATCCCGATCGTAAGTATGGGTGTTATGAACGCCGATAACCCGGAGGTAGTCAAGGCATCGTACGAGCTCGGTGTACGCCACTTCGACACGGCTGCCTACTATCAGGGGGGCAAGAACGAGGAGATGGTCGGAAAGGTGATCGGCAAGATGGGTGTGCGGGACAAGGTCGTCATCGGCACAAAGATCTTTCACCCCGGCCAGCGCAAGGATACGAAACCGTCCGATATCAAGAAACGCATACCGAAGTTATGCGACATCAGCCTCAAGCGGCTCAATATGGATTACGTGGATATCCTCTATATCCATAACTTGATGGAAGTCGGAACCGCTTCAAACGATGACATCATCGAGGCGATGCTCAAGCTCAAGGAGCAGGGGAAGGCACGGCATATCGGGGTCACGACCCACACGATAATGGACCAGATAATAAACGATGCTGTCAAAGCTGGAGTCTGGGAGGTCATTCTGACGGTGATCAACTTTACTCTCGGCGACTATCCCGAGCTCGTTGAATCGATAGACAACGCTGCGGCAAAGGGCGTCGGTATTATCGCGATGAAGACCCAGGCGGGAAGCAATCGCCGTTCCAAGGACGATTTCGGGGATGACTACGCTACACCGACCGTCGCGACTGCGGCGCTCAAGTGGGTGCTCAAGTACGAGAACATCACGACGGCGGTCCCCGGCTACACCACGTTCGAGCACATGAAGCAGGATTTCTCGGTGGCGTACGGGCTCGATTACACACCCGAGGAATTAAAGCTCATGGAGAGCCACGAGATCAAGGTCGGAATGGGCTTCTGTCGGCAGTGCGACGTTTGCAGAAGCTCGTGCCCGCATGGTGTTGATATCGCCTCGCTGATGCGCACCCACATGTACGCGGCAAACTACTCCAATTTCTATCAGGCACGTGCAACGCTCGATGATATTCCCGGCGGCATGGGATTGGATGCCTGCAGCGCCTGCTCGGTGTGCAGTGCGCGATGCGCTCACTTTGTCGACATCGCCCGGAACATAGACGAGCTCAAACAGATATACGCATAAGGAGGAATAGCGAACCGATGAAGGTACTCGTTATAGGCAGCGGCGGCAGGGAGCATACGCTTGTCTGGAAGATCGCGCAGTCGGAAAAGGTGGACAAGATATACGCTGCGCCGGGCAACGCAGGCATTGCGGAGCTGGCCGAATGCGTCCCTATCGGCGCCGACGATTGCGAGGGGCTGCTCGAATTCGCTCTGGAAAAGGAGATAGACCTCACAGTCGTGGGGCCGGAGGCGCCGCTCGTAGACGGCATCGTCGATCTCTTTACTTTGAAGGGCAAACGGATATTCGGTTTCGATGCCCGGGGAGCGCAGCTCGAGGGAAGCAAGGTCTTCGCGAAGGAGTTCATGAAACGCTACGGGATCCCGACGGGGGATTTCACTGTATTTGACAATACGGACGCAGCGCTCGCCGCCGTCGAGTCCGGCACGCCTCCCTTTGTGATCAAGGCGGACGGCCTCGCGGCAGGCAAGGGCGTTATCATAGCGAAGACGAATCGGGAGGCGATTGCCGCCGTGCTACAGATCATGAAGGAGAAAGCCTTTGGCGCAGCGGGCGACAGGCTTGTGCTGGAGGAATTCCTCTCGGGGCAGGAGATATCGGTCCTCGCGATCTTCGACGGTGAGACCTATAGGCTCTTTGTTCCGAGCCAGGACCATAAAAGGGCTCACGACGGGGATGAGGGCCCCAATACAGGCGGTATGGGGGCCTACGCCCCAGTGCCTATAGCCGATGCCGGTCTTCTCGAGCGCGTGCGCACAGAGATCGCCGAGCCCACATTCGATGGAATGCGCAGGGAAGGATTCACCGGAGCAGGCGTCGTCTACTTCGGCATCGTGATCACGCCCGACGGCCCCAAGGTGCTCGAGTACAACGTACGATTCGGAGATCCGGAGACGCAGGTCATCCTGTCGCTCTTCGACGGCGATCTCGCCGAGGTCATGTTCCAGGCGGCCGACGGAAAGCTCGATGAGGTGGTTTTCAGCAATAGCCAGATGGTTGCCGCTTGCATTGTGATCGCCTCCGGCGGATATCCGGGTTCCTATACGAAGGGATATTCGATCGAGGGACTGGACGAGGCGAAAACCAGAGGCTGCACAGTATTTCACGCCGGTACAAAGCTGGATGAAGAAGGAATTGTCACCTCCGGCGGCCGCGTCCTCGGTGTTACGGCCACGGCGCCCTCTCTCGAGGAGGCGCTCGATGTGGCGTACCGCGGTGTCGATGCTATAACCTTTACCGATTCATTCAACCGGACTGATATCGGCCGGAAGGCTATCGAGAAGGCATAAATAACAAAGCAATCGAAGGGAGCGAATTGTGAAAGGTGATCTGCAGGTCGCAGTCGTCATGGGGAGCGAATCGGACCGTGAAGTGATGGAGGTCTGCCTCTCCGAACTGGAGAAACTCGGCGTCAAGAGCGAGCTAAGGGTCTCATCGGCCCACCGTCAACCTGATGCGACTAAAGCCTTTGTTGAGGAAGCTATAGAGCGCGGAGCTAAGGTGTTCATAGCGGGCGCCGGTATGAGCGCCGCGCTTCCAGGATTCGTAGGATCGCTAACGACTCTGCCCGTGATCGGCGTGCCGATCGGCAGCGGGCTCCCTGGCGGTATTGATGCTATTCTCTCGATGGTGCAGATGCCTCCCGGAATACCGGTCGCGACTGTCGCCGTGGGAAAAGCCGGGGCCAAGAATGCAGCCTACCTTGCCGCCGCGATACTCTCTCTAGTAGATAACAGCCTTACGAAGAAGCTCGAAGAGATGCGTGCCCAATGGAAAAGCCGCTAACAGGAAAACTCGACAGCTTTACGCTGAACCAGCTCGCCGCCCTGCTCTCAGAGGGCGCCGTCGCCGTTCTCCCCACCGATACGATCTACGGTTTTCACTGTATCGCAGCAAGTCGCGTTGCGATCGAACGCATCAGGGAGTTGAAGGGAAGGGGCGGGGAGGGGGGATTCATCCTCCTCGCGTGCTCTATGGAGATGGCCGACAGTCTCGTCTCGGGCTGGCCCGGTGATTCCAGGGAGACGCTTTCTAAGATCTGGCCCGCGCCGCTCACGGCGATACTGCCCGCTGACGAAAGTATCGAGGAGATACTTGCACCCCGGGGCAAGATCGCCGTACGGATCCCTTCCTTCGTCGACCTACGCGCGTTAGTCAAAAAGACCGGGCACCCGTTCGTTTCAACAAGTGTCAACATCACCGCCTCGGTTCCCTTAACGAGGATCTCCGAGATAATGAAAGCATTTCCAGGCCTCGACGCCTACATCTCACAGCGTGGCCGCCCCGGCACTCAGCCGTCCACGATCGTCGACTTCACCGCCCAGCCACCCAAGCTCCTCCGCCCCGGCCGCCACTCCTGGACGCATCGTTAGACCTCTATAAGGCACTCTACTTCCTTGACATTAACATTGAACTTGCGAGCGATGAGCAGTACAATATCCGCGTGTGGAGGTGAGGATGATGGGTAAATTAAAAGCGGCTATGATTAGGGAACTTGTTCTTCGAGGGTACAGCCTGAACTCGGCGAAGTTGAGATCCGGCGGTATCTGTTCTTCATAGCCGGGAGGGAAGGCATATCGAATGTCTACCGAGACCAGGCTGTCAGCGCACTCAAGTTTCTCTATAGGTATGTTCTAAAGAAACCGTTCATCTCCGAGGGCATGCCCCGGCCACGCAAGGAATTCAGGTTGCCGTCGGTCCTGAGCGTCGGTGAAGTGACCGCTTTGCTCGATTCGATTTGTAATGTGAAGCATCGGGCGATTGTGATGCTGACGTACTCGGCGGGTCTGCGAGTCAGCGAGGTGATCAAGTTGAAGCCGCATGATATCGATGCAGACCGCCACAGAAGGATCGCTACACTATACTTTCCGATACGGCTCTAGATTACCTGCGATACTATTGGAAGATATACAAGCCGGAAAAGTGGCTCTTTCCCGGCCAGCGTAAGGGAGGGCACATAACCGCCCGAACCGTGCAGCACGTAGTTGGGGAGGGGAAAAAGCGTGCTGGAATCTCCAAGCGATTTAGCACACATGCGTTGCGGCACAGCTTTGCTACACATCTACTAGAGCAGGGGACCGATCTGCGGTACATTCAGGAACTATTGGGATATAAGAGTCCGAAGACGACGCAGATCTATAAGCATGTTACGAGAAAGGATATTGCAAGAATAACGAGTCCGTTGGATAATCTAAATCTGAATTCTGAAACCGTTCGCGAGGAGCAGTTTCGCAAATCCACTCAAAAAGGAACATTAGACGAACCTTCTCCACGCAAATAGTCTGTTATACGTTAGCCCAGAGATAAGGAGAGGCAATGGGCAATATTCCCGATGAAGAGCTAATTGAGATGTCTGAACATTTGCACTATGAAATTCAGATGCTCGTAGATACTTCGCGTACACTAGCATTATTAGGTGTCAATGAGCTAAATGGCCCCATACTACAGACCATTCGGAATGCGCTTGTCGAGTCATTTGCGATTCACACTAGGGTACTTCTTGATTTTTTGAATTCAAAACAAACGTACGATACAGATATGATTGCTGATCATTATTTTGATGATCCTATGGAATGGAAGAAAGCTAGACCAAAGAACACGCCATTGCTCGAAAGTGTTCATTCGAGAGTAGGGAAAGAAATCGCGCATCTTTCGTATAATCGGCTAAAGGATGAATACGCAAATAAAGAATGGTCCACGAAAATTGCCAAAGATGTTGTTGTAACGCTCGACAAGTTTGTTTGTGTAGTACCATCTAAACGAATTAGTCCTAGTTTCAGTGAATATATAAACAGGTTATCAAAGAGTGATTTCTGGGCCGACGTATAACAGTGTGTTCGCAGCTGCAGGCCTTCGGCCTTTCGCTCAGATGGCCTTTGTCACGGCGACCGCTGAGGCGCCCGCCGCGCCAACCGGGCCTGGCGGCCCGGACGGCCACCGTAAGCTTCCCCGTCAACAGGACATTTCTAAAGTAGAGTTTTTGGCTTCCTTCATCTCCCTGAAGACTGCAGGCGGCAGTCCTCCCAATGCGTCATGTGGACGCTCCTCGTTGTAGCTGATCAACCATTCCCAGGTGATCTGCCTGACCTGGTCACGATCGTCGAACAAGTAACTGCTTAGCACTTCCTCCCGGTAAGTCCGGTTGAACCGTTCGATGTACGCGTTCTGGTTCGGCTTCCCGGGTTGGATGTAACG
>DAOUUU010000032.1 GCA_030667985.1 Candidatus Krumholzibacteriota bacterium | reverse complement strand
TACGGCGGCCTCGACCACGTGATCGCTCAGAGACGAAACGTAAATATACTCGTGTTGGACACGGAGACCTATTCCAACACAGGTGGACAGATGTCGAAGGCGACCCCGCTCGGCGCCGTGGCCAAATTCGCCGCCGCGGGCAAACGCACGCCGAAGAAGGATCTGGCATGGATGGTGATGTCGTACGGCAACGTCTATGTCGCGCGCGTGGCGATCGGCGCCAACGAGAGCCAAACGATCAAGGCGTTCATCGAGGCTGAGGCCTACGACGGGCCTTCGGTCATCATCGCATACAGCCCCTGCATCGGACATGGATACAATCTCATCAATGGCCCGGACCAGCAAAAGCTCGCGGTGAAAACCGGACACTGGCCGCTCGTCAGGTTCGATCCAAATCTGATAGCGGAGGGCAAAAATCCGATGCAGCTCGATTCAAAGGCTCCAACTTTGCCTCTGGAGGATTACATCTACAACGAGAACCGGTACAACGTCCTGAGGAAAAGGATACCGGAGGAGGCCAAGGAACTTCTCAAAGAGGCCCAGGAGGATGTGACGAGGCGCTGGAAGATATACGAGCACATGGCCTCGATGAAGTACGACACGTAACAGCCCCAAGCAGCGACGCGTTTAGAACACATAATAAGAAGGGCGGGGATGATTCCCCGCCCTTCTTATTATCTATGATCGTGCGAGGCTCCTACTTGCGTTCCTCCAGCAGGTGCTCCACGACGGCCGGATCGGCGAGGGTCGTTGTGTCGCCAACATCCTCGCTGCCAGCCGCGATGCTCTTTAAGATCCTTCGCATGATCTTGCCACTCCTCGTCTTCGGAAGGGCATCGGTGAACTGGATCTTGTCGGGCTTCGCAATGGGACCGATCTCCTTGCTCACATGATCTCTAAGAATCTTTATGAGCTCGTCGGTCTTCTCGATGCCGCCTGTCAGGGTCACGAAGGCATAAAGCCCCTGGCCCTTGATCTCGTGAGGCATCGGGACGACAGCCGCCTCGGCGACTGTTTTATGGCTTACCAGCGCGCTCTCGACCTCCATCGTTCCGATACGGTGGCCGGAGACGTTGATCACGTCGTCGACGCGCCCCATGATCCAGAAGTATCCATCCTCGTCCTGGCGGGCGCCGTCACCTGTGAAGTATAGATCCTTGTAACGGCTGAAGTACGTATCCTTGAACCGCTGATCGTCGCCCCAGATCGTCCTGAGCATGCCGGGCCAGGGCTTGTTCACGATCAGGTATCCACCCTCGTTCGTGTCGCAGGGCGAACCGTCCTCCCTTACCACCTCGGGGAAGATGCCGGGGAAGGGCAGTGTCGCCGAACCCGGCTTGATCGGGAAAGCGCCCGGGAGCGGGGTGATCATGATACCGCCCGTCTCGGTCTGCCACCATGTGTCGACGATCGGGCAGCGCTCGCCGCCGATAACCTTGTAATACCACATCCAGGCCTCGGGATTGATGGGCTCGCCGACCGTTCCCAGCAGGCGCAGGCTCGACAGATCGCGCTTGGCGGGCCACTCGTCGCCGTCACGCGCGATCGCGCGGATCGCCGTCGGCGCGGTGTAGAAAATATTGACCTTGTACTTCTCGACGACTTCCCAGAACCTGTCCGGCTCGGGGTAGTTGGGCACGCCCTCGAACATGATGCTCGTGGCGCCGAGGCTCAAGGGGCCGTAGACGATGTAGCTGTGACCGGTGATCCAGCCGATGTCGGCCGTGCACCAGTATATATCATCATCCTTGATGTCGAAGACATACTTCGATGTCATCGTCACGTAGAGCAGGTATCCACCCGTCGTGTGGGTAACGCCTTTGGGCTTTCCGGTCGTACCGCTCGTGTAGAGAATGAACGATACATCTTCGGCTCCAACTTCCTCGGCGGGACAATCGGGGCTCGCGTCCTTCATCTCTTCGTGCCACCAGAAATCCCTGCCCTCGGTCATATCGATCTCGTTCTCGGTCCTCTTTACCACGATGACCTTCTCGACGGAGGGAGAACCCTTGAGAGCCTCATCCGCATTACCCTTGAGCGGGAACACCTTGCCGCGGCGGAATGAGCCGTCGGCGGTGACGAGAAGCTTGGCCTGCGCGTCGATGTTCCGGTCCATCAGCGAAGCTGCGCTGAATCCGCCGAATACGATGCTGTGGATTGCGCCGATTCGTACGCAAGAGAGCATCGCGATAGCTAGCTCGGGGACCATCGGCATATAGAGACATACTCTGTCGCCCTTCTTGATGCCGTGCTTCTTGAGCACGTTGGCGAACTTGCTCACTTCGGCGTGAAGCTCGCGGTATGTGAAGGTCCTCGAATCGCCCGGCTCGCCTTCCCATATGATAGCGGTCTTGTCGGCGCGGCCGTTCTCCAGATGCCGGTCGAGGCAATTGTAAGCGATATTGGTCGTTCCGCCGTCGAACCATTTGGCGAAGGGGGGATTCCATTCAAGGACCTTGTCCCACTTCTTGAACCAGTGAATCATATCGTCGGCCTGCTCGGCCCAGAATCCCTCGAGATCCTTTTCCGATTTACCGTACAGTTCCTTGTATTCATCCAAGCTCTTGATATAGGCATTCTTGGAGAACTCCGGGGGTGGAGCGAACTGTCGACGCTCATCGAGCATCGAAGTGATGGTCTTCTTCTTCTCTGACATACGAACCTCCTCAAAGGTTTACAGTAACAACACGCTTCCTGAGATTTGATATTTCAAGGACATCATTAAGGAGTTCGGATACTAAAGCCGAATCACTTAGGTGTCAATATAAAAGCTCTTTGCCGAAAAGGCAATAGCCCCCGGTTAAATTGAGATTGATTTTTCGTCAATAAATACGGACCGGAACGTCCAATTTTTTAACTGACTGCAATATAATCAGTTGAGCTATTTTTTGGACGCTGCGCCACAATATCGGAGTTTTAGCGGTTTTTCCTCCGAAATCTTCTCGATGAAGCTTGACAGAGCGGTCGTAAGAATTTACCTATATAGGAAGTTCCCTTTTTGGGTAGAACCCGGCTCATGGAGGTGCCGATGAAACTCGTTGCGAACGCTCTCGACCGCAGAGTGCCTCCCACAGTGAACGGCAGAGAGAAAAGGCCGTTCGCCGCAGCATTCGATCCGAAATTCAGCGACAGCTATGCAGCCCCAGCTGGCCGGGCAAGGATCCGTCACGGCGAGAGCAAGGTGAGATCGCTGGACGAGGTGATCGAGATCCTGGCCGACGGCGATACGATCTCCTACCCGCACTACTACCGCATGGGCGACACCTGCCTCGAGATCATAGTCGGCAAGCTCCGGGATCATGGGAAGAAGAATATCAAGATCCTCGGCAACGCATTCTTCGATAACTGCATCCCCTGGCTGCCAGAGGCTATCTCTGACGGAACGATAGGCGGCCTCATCGGCAACTGTTACAAGGGAATGGGAAAACATCTCGCTGCCGGCGAGTTTCTCCCCTGGATCGTCACCGGAATGGGGCACGGCAACCGTGTAAGAAAATTCCATACGGGCGAGGAACTGGTCAGGGTGGCTTTCGGCCCCGTTCCCGTCGCGGACGTATGGGGGAACGCGAACGGCGTAAGCGGGCCGCCCGAGCACTGGGTAGGCCCTCTGGGTCTCTTTCTCGCAGATTCCAGATGGGCCGAACAGACCTGCCTTCTTGCCGGGGATATTAGCGATAGGTATCTCTTCCCGAGATCCATTTCGATGACCGACGTCGACTATGTCGTGAAAGTACCAAACCCAGGGAACAGCTCAGGCGTCGGATCGGGCACTCTCGACATCGATAAGATCAGATCCAACGAGTACAACGCGCGTATAGCATCCCAGGTCATACGCGTGATGGAAGCGTCGGGTGTGATCAGGGACGGCTTCAATTTCCAGGTGGGATCGGGGGCGGGACTCATCGTCCTCGGCGAGCTGGAAAAGATCCAGACCGAGCGGAGTATCAAGGCCGGATTCGCGATCGGCGGCTGCACATCCCTTCACGTGGAGATGCTCCATCAAGGATTGATTGGAAACCTCCTGCACGGCCAGTGTTTCGAGCCGTCGCCGGTTGTGATAAATTCCCTGAAGCTCGATCACAACCACCACGAGATATCGACCGGGGAATACGACGATGTCTCGAACAAGGAGAACGCCGTCAACCTTCTCGATGTCTCCGTCCTGTCAGCTCTTGAGATGGATTTGAACTTCAATATCAACAGCGTCTGCGCGAACGGGCGCATCATCGGCGGGATCGGAGGAGCACAGGGCGTGGCTGCCGGATCGAAACTGACCATCATGTTTCTCCCGCTAGCATCGACCAAGAACGGCAAGGCCTTTCCAAGGATCGTCGAGGATGTATTCACCGTTTCGATCCCGGGCGAGGTAATAGATGTCGTAGTGACCGAAGAGTTCGTCGCGTTGAATCCGAGAAGCAAGAGCCCTTACTTAGAAGATCTGCGGAGCAATGCAGCAGATCACGGACTCAAAGTGGTAGGTATCGAAGAGCTCCACGGGATCTCGCTGGATCGAGCGCGGGGCATCGGAGAGCTGCAGCAGCGCAGAGCCGTGACGGAAGAAATCGTGGAAGTGGTGGAGTGGCGTGACGGCACACTGCTCGATACGATCTTCCAGTCCGCCTAGCCCTTGACCGATTCAAGCCGCTTTTTCGTATATGGAGCGAGACCTCCCGCCTCGAAGATCTCGAGCGCCTTGCCCGACATGGGCGTGAAGTCGAATTCCCTGCCGCCGAAAGCGATGAGGCCCTTTTTCAGATCTATCCTCGCCTCTTTGTGCTGGAGCTCCTTCTTGCCCTCACGCGCGTAACGGGAAGCTTCAGCACACTCGATAACGTAGAGCGCCTGGTTTATGGAGTTGCGATAGTAGAGCCTGGCGAATGAAGGGGCGATGATGGCCGATACTCCCGCATACTTCATGCAGCTCACAGCCTGCTCCCGTGAAGAGCCGCAGCCGAAATTCCGGCCGGCGATGATGATATCACCCTCCCGCACCTTTTCGGCGAAGGTCGGATCGAAATCCTCCATAGCGTGCTTGGCCATCTCTTCGGGGGAAAACAACTCGTACGTGTACTTCCCCGGATAGATGACATCTGTATTGATGTCATCGTCGTCGAGGATCCACATCCTGCCGTTCAGCTCCATTTCGCCCTCCAGGAATGTATCCGTCGTGCATTGTTACCCGTATCGTGCATCGTTATCCGTCGTGCGTCGTTATCCGATCCTGTACTACACCGTGATGATCCCTACCGGTTCGCGACTATCTTGCCCGCGATCGCCGATGCGGCTACAGTCGCCGGGCTCGCCAGATAGATACCCGTCTCATCTTTACAACCCATACGCCCCTTGAAGTTCCTGTTCGCCGTCGAGACACATGTCTCACCCGGAGCCAGGACTCCGCCGTAGGCGCCGAGGCAGGGTCCGCAGGCGGGAACCGCTATCTGCGCGCCGGCACCAAGAAGAACACGCGCGATGCCTTTCTCGTAGGCTTCATCGAGCACCTTGCAGGACGCCGGATAGACCAGCAGACGCACACCCTTCGCGATCTTCTTCCCATCCAGCACGGCGGCCGCCTGCTCGAGATCCTCGAATCTGCCGTTGGTGCAGGTGCCGAGCAGTGCGACGTCGATCGCGACATCCCCCACGTCGCCGACCGGCACGACATTGTCCACCTTGTGAGGCCTGGCGACCTGCGGAGACACCGACGAACAGTCGATCGAGATCACCTGTTCGTAGTCCGCGTCGGGATCGGGGTCGAGCACCTCGTATTCACCCGCTCCAATGCCATCGAGCCATGCTTTGGTCGATTCATCTACAGGGACCATGGCCGCTTTCGCGCCCATCTCCGCTCCCATATTGCAGAGCGTCATCCGCCCGCCGATACTCATCGCCCGTACGACCGGGCCATGGAACTCGACAGACTTGTATGTCGCTCCCTCGGCGGTGATCTGACCGATGATGTAGAGTATCAGATCCTTCGGGAACACTCCTTCTTTCATCTCGCCTTCGAGCTCGATCTTTAAAGTCGAGGGTACCTTGAGCCAGGTCTCTCCGAGCGCCCAGACGCTCGCCGCCTCCGTGCGGCCGATCGGAATACCCGCCGCTCCCAGGGCACCGTGCGTGGTCGTGTGAGAGTCGGAACCGAAGATCACGGCTCCGGGCACCACGTGCCCGTACTCCGGAAGCACCTGGTGACAGATACCGACTCCGCAATCGTAGAAATTCGCGATGTTCTGTTTTGCAACAAAAGACCGGATCATCTGGTGGTTGGTCGCTTTCTTCGCGTCGGGCGGCGGCACCGCATGATCGAGAGCTATGAAGATCCTGTCCGGATCCCATACCTTCTCCCCCCCCATCTTCTCGAATATACCGAGGATCGCGGCGGAATTGTCGTGAGAGAGCACCCTGTGAGGACTCGCAAATACGATCTCGCCCACCTGAACGCGGTCCGCTCCCGAGGCGCGGGCTAGAATCTTCTCGATCATGGTCATACCCATATCAGTCGTCACCTCCGGAGTAGGCAAAGAGTCCACCGGCCCTGCAGATATCGAGCTGCACCGATGTAGGAGGATTTGCCTCTATCACATCGCCGTTCTCCCTCTTGATCACACCCTTCTCGAAATCGATTTCGAGGAGCTCACCCTCCTCTATCCCTGCATCTTTAATACTTGGAAATTCTAGGAAGGGAAAACCCGAATTGATGATGTTCCGTTTATAGATCGCACCTGTCGACTCCGTCACGATCAATGAGACCCCGAGCGGGATAAAGCAATCAACCGCCTGCTGACGCGACGATCCGCAGCCGAAATTACCGCCGAAGATGATGATATCGCCCTTCTCGACACTTGACGCGAACTTTTCATACCCATCGAGGGTCTCGAAGGTATGCTCTCCCATCTTCTCAATCTCCGTGATCGAGAGATACTTATTGTGAAATATCATGTCGGTATCGATATCGTCCATCAGTCCGCCATCCGGAGTCTTTATGAGACGGGCACGGCCCTTTACCACTTCCGGACAACCCTTATCGTCAGCAGTGCGAGTCTCCGGCAGAGGTTCGGGCTTGCCTGACTGCACCTCACCCGCCTCCGCTTTCCATGAGATAAACGAGAGTTCCGGCGGCGAGTCGTGCTCCTCGTCCGGTGTGAAGTCGAGCAGAGCCGGCTTAAGGGAAAGAGGCGATGAGATCTCGCCCGTCAGGACCGAGGCGGCCAGTACGGCCGGGCTTACCAGATAGGTCTCCCCCTTGCCCTGCTTGCCTGCGAAGTTGCGGTTCGACGTGCTGAGCTGGATCTCGCCCCGGCCTACCATTCCAATCTGACCCGAGGCGCAGCCGCTGCATCCGGGATTGCTGACCAGCGCACCCGCCTCAACGAATATCTGGAGAATGCCCTCGGCAAGCATCCGCTCGAAAACCTCCTCGGTGGCCGGAACGACCTTGAGCGATATGCCCTCCTTCACCCGGCGCCCTTTCAGTATCGAGGCTGCATGCACCATATCCTCGAATCTGCCGTTTGTGCAGGAACCGAGGAAAGCAGTATCTATCCGCGTCCCCTCTATCTCCGAGATCGGTTTGACATTGGACGGGCTGAAAGGGCAGGCCGCGAGCGGTTCTACCGCCGACAGATCGACGGTCAATGAATCGGTATATGATACCCCGCTATCGGTCGTTGTAA
Source organism: Candidatus Krumholzibacteriota bacterium (assembly GCA_030667985.1). Classification (GTDB taxonomy): domain Bacteria; phylum Krumholzibacteriota; class Krumholzibacteriia; order Krumholzibacteriales; family Krumholzibacteriaceae; genus DAOUUU01. Next base: position 13,308 of record DAOUUU010000032.1, on the reverse strand, counting down.
GATCGATTCCCTTTCCTGCCGCTCGCGCCTCGAACCACGCGGCGGTCTTCTTGTCGACCGGCAGGAAAGCAGCAACGGCGCCCATCTCAGTCGCCATGCTCGCCAGTGTGATCTTTCCGGCGAAACTCAGTGCCTCGGCCCCGGAACCTGTGAACTCGATGACCTTACCCAGAGCGCCTGCCGAGCCGAGCTCCCGGATCACGGCGAGGGTCACATCCTTGGCCGTTACCGGATAGTCGAATTGCCCCTCGAGAACGACTTGCATAGTGGCAGGCACCTCGAACCAGTTGCGGCCCGATGCAAATACGTAGGCTATATCCCGGTCGCCCATTCCCTGACCAAAGCAGCCGATTGCTCCGAGGATATTGAGGTGGCTGTCAGTTCCGACTACGATGGAGCCCGGACGGGCTATTCCACGCTCGATGACCACGTGCGAACCTATGCCGGCCCTCACATCGAACACGCGAATGCCCGTTTCGCGCGCGAAGACCCTGCAGGCCTGCTGGTTCTCGGCATACCCTGTGTCTCTGGCGGGCACGTTGCAGTCGAAGGTAAAAAAGGTCTTCGCTACATCGTCGACATAGGGCGGCCCGTAGTACTTCTTGAGGTTCTTGACGACACTCGCCCCGCCAAAGTCCCTCGCCGATCTCACGTCAATATCGATCCAGACTACATCGCCCGCCTCGACAGTCTTCCCCGCGTGCGCGGAGAGTATCTTCTCGATTATAGTACTAGCGATGGTAATCGCCCCCTTTTATTACGGAAAATGCCTTTTAGAGCTTCCGCGCGATTTCCTCAGCGACCTCCAGCGTCGTATTGGTACCACCCATATCGTATGTCCTGACCTTGCCTTCGGTGATAACCGAGCTGATCACCTTCTCGAGGCGGCCGGCCATATCAGTCTCGCCGAGCCACTCAAGCATGAGGCGTGTCGTAAGAAGCATCGCCATCGGATTGACCTTGTACTGGCCCGCATACTTCGGAGCCGAGCCGTGTGTCGGTTCGAAAACGGCGTAGTTGTCGCCGATGTTCGCGCTAGATGCGAATCCGAGCCCGCCGACGAGCTGAGCGCAAAGATCGCTGACAATATCGCCGAACATGTTGGACGCTACAAGTACACTGTAGTTCTCGGGATTCTTCACGAGCCACATGCACATCGCATCGATGTTGGTCTCCCAGAGCTCGATCCCTGGATACTCCTTCGCCATCTCGCGCGCCTCGCGTATCATCATACCGCTCGTCTCGCGTATCACATTCGGCTTCTCGACTACCGTGACGGACGGGCGGCCCATCTTCTTGGCATACTCAAAGGCGCTGCGCAGGATCCTGCGGCAGCCGTTCTTCGTGAATATTCTGAGACTCATCGCGACCTCTTCGCCGTCTAGTTTCGCGAAACGTCCAAATTTCTTGTGCTTCTTGTCGAGCATCTCCATCAGGTCTTTCGGCACGGGATGAAACTCGACACCGGCGTAGAGACCTTCCGTATTCTCCCGGAAAACGACGAGATCGATATCGTCTCTGTAGTTCAATGGATTACCGGCAAAGGCCTTGCAGGGCCTCAGGTTTGTGTGAAGATCGAAGAGCTGCCTCAGCCCAACTATCGGGCTCGAGTAGACAAGACCCTTGTCCTGGAACGATGGATCGAGCTCCTTGGCCGCTTCGTCCTTCGGCTTCGATGTGATCGCTCCGAAAAGGGCGCAGTCGGTTTGCTTTAGAAGCTCGACGGTGCGCTCGGGCAGAGGCTTGCCCTCCTTCTTCCAGAATTCCCACCCGATGTCTCCATGTATGTACTCGGCGTCGAGTTTGAGCGTATCGAGCACTATCTTCGCCGCTTCCATGACATCGTTGCCGACACCGTCACCGGGCATCCAGGCGATCTTATACATCGACTCCTCCTTGGAAAAAATGGAGGCCGTCCGGTTAAACGGCCGGACAGCCCCCGTACGTTCTTCTTACCGTTTTATCATAGCGACCGAACCGTCCGTCACTCCTTCGGCAACTCGATGAATCCCTTGTCCTGCAGGGCGTGGAATTTATCGCGCGCTAGCTTAATGGTCTTCTCCGCCTTGGCAAAGAGATCGTCCCAGCTCATATCGATGCGTGCGACGCCCTGCTCGATCGCCTTGCGGCCGACCGACGCAGCCTCCCGGGGGTAAACTTCCCACTCGTCCATCGTCGGGATCAGGTAATCCTCCCTGAGCCCCTTGTCCTCGGCACAGCGGGCGAGTTCCTCTGCAGCGGCGATGCACATCTCGTCAGTGATCGTCGTCGCCATGACATCGAGCGTCCCCCTGAAGATACCGGGAAATCCGAGGGAGTTGTTGACCTGGTTCGGGAAATCGCTCCTACCCGTCGCGACGATCCGCGCTCCCGCCTCCTTCGCCTCCCACGGCCAGATCTCCGGAATCGGGTTGGCACAGACGAAGAGGACGGAATCCTTGGCCATCGAAGATACCCATTCCTTCTTGATCGTATCGGGGCCGGGCTTGGACAGGGCTATCAGCACATCGGCGCCCTCGATCGCCGAGGGAACGTCGCCGGTTCTGCCTTCACCGTTTGTCTTGTTGCACATCTCCCACTTCTCTTTGAACTTTTCCTTCAGTTCCTCGCGGCCCTTGTGCAGGATGCCCTTGCTGTCGCACATGGTTATGTTCCCGGGCGTTACGCCTGTGAGCATGATCATCCGCGCTATACAGATATTGGCTGCGCCTGCGCCGACCATCGTGACCTTAACCTTTGCCATATCCTTGCCGACGATCTTGAGCGCGTTGATGAGCCCGGCGACCGTAACAGCGGCGGTTCCCTGCTGATCGTCGTGCCATACCGGGATCTGGCATTCCTTGCGAAGCGTGTCGAGCACATGGAAGCACTTCGGCTGGGAGATATCCTCGAGGTTGATGCCTCCGAAAACGGGCTGAAGCAGCTTGACCGTCTCGATCAGCACGTCGGGGTCTTTCGTGTCGAGAGCAATCGGAAAGGCGTCCACACCACCCAGGTACTTAAAGAGCTGGGCTTTCCCCTCCATAACGGGTATGGCCGCTTCGGGACCTATATCCCCGAGACCCAGCACTCTCGTGCCGTCGGTTACGACGGCAACGAAGTTGCCCTTGTTCGTATGCTCGAAGACCTTCTCCGGATTATCCCTGATATCGAGACAGGGTTTCGCGACACCCGGCGTGTACCAGATCGCAAAATCGTCGATGCTGCGGATGCAGGCCTTCGGCATGACCTCCATTTTCCCCTTGTAGAAAGGATGCAGCTTCATAGCATCCTCGCCCGGCTTCTGCGCCTTGGCGATCAGTTCTTCCTTGGTGATCTTGTCCATCCTTCAAACCTCCCGGGTGGGTCTTCCAGCTTAGGGCATTACTTCCTCGAAATGCCTCTTCGTTACTCTGCTTGTATCTGAAAAGTACAGCGTGCCGGATACCGCGCGTTCGTCAAGACCGTTTCGACTCTGCGAGCAGCTCCCCGCCGACCCTCAAACCAGTATCGAACGCCTTCTTGTTGATCTCCTCGGTCCCCTTGGGGACACGGGCGAGTATAGCTTTTCTGACCGCCTCTTCGGAGGCGACGCCCGCAATCCTTGTCAGTATCCCCAGAGCTACGATATTGGTCACGACAGCCTTGCCTATCTCTTTTACCGCGAGATCGCTGATGTCCGCCTCGTAGATCCTGTAATCTCCGTGGGGTATATCTTTCACCGCACCGGAATCGACTATGAGGATACCACTTTTTTTGAGATCGCAAATGTATTTTGTGCAGGACTCCTGTGTCAGCGACAGGAGCAAATCCAGTTCGACGGCCTTGGGGTAATCGATATCACTGTCACTGATCACGACCTCCGCCTTGCTCGCACCGCCGCGAGCCTCGGGGCCATAGCTCTGGGTTTGAACTGCGTTGCGGCCGTCATAGATCACGACTGCCTCGGCGAGGATCTTGCCAGCGAGGATAAGCCCCTGGCCGCCGGAACCGCTCAGTCGTATCTCGTACCTGTCCATCTACTTCTCCGCCTTTAATCTTTTGACCAGCTTCGCGTACTCGTCAGTGAATTCAGGTCGGGCAACGTCATGCAGGACTCCCGTCCTGATTTTGCCCTCGCGTTCCTCATCGGTCATCTTTTCCCACTTCTCCATTGACACCGTGCTGTCCCTGAGCCATTCCATGAGTTGGACGGGATGCCCCATCTTGTTGCGCCGGCCCCATGCTGTCGGGCAGGGAGAAAGTATCTCCAGGAGGCTGAAACCCTTTTTCTGAATGGCGAGCTTTATCAGCTTCTCCAGTTTTTTCACGTTGTAAACGTCGCCCCTCGCTACGAACGAGGCCCCTGCGGCCTTCGCGAGCCCGGAGATATTGAATGGGGGCTCGATGCTGCCGAAGGGAGCGGTCGAGGCGCGGTCGCCCTTCCGCGTGGTCGGCGAGACCTGGCCGCCGGTCATGCCGTATATGTAGTTATTGTAGAGGAGAACCGTTATGTCGATGTTCCTGCGGGCGGCATGGATGTAGTGGTTGCCACCGATGGCTGTTGCGTCCCCGTCGCCTGTAACAACGATCACGTTCAGATTCGGGCTCGCGTGCTTCACGCCCGTGGCGAACGCGAGGGCCCGGCCGTGTGTCGTGTGCAGGGTGTTTACATCGACATAGCCGGGGGTCCGGCTCGAGCACCCGATCCCCGATACCATCACCGCCTCGTCCCTGTGAATCCCCAGTCCATCCGTAGCCCTGATCAGGGCCTTGAGAACAATCCCGTCACCGCAGCCGGAACACCAGATATGCGGGAAATTCCATTCGCGTATATATGGAAGGTAGTCGAACACCTAGACCACCTCCTTGATCTTGCCGACTATCTGGGGCGGTGAGATCGGACTTCCATCAACGCGGTTGAGCCGGTGGATACTCGCCTTGCATTTGGAAGCGAGCTCGACCTCCCTTGCCATCTGCCCGAGATTCATCTCTGCGACAAGAAATGAATCGACCTGCTCGGCTATCTTCAGCACAATCTCGCTCGGGAAGGGCCATAGGACGGTAGGCTCGAGAAGTCCGGCCTTTATCCCCTCCTCGCGAAGCTGGAGCACAGCCTGCCGAGCCGATCTCGCGACCGATCCATAGGCGAAGATCGCGATCTCGGCGTCATCAAGCATTGTCCGTTTGCAGTTGATGATCTCGTGCCGGTTCTTCACGATCTTCTCGGTCAGTCTGAGGATGAGACGTTCTATCTCCTTCGGATCATTGGTCGGGAAACCGGTCTCGTTGTGACAGAGACCTGTCACATTATACCGGTACCCTGTACCGAAGGGAGCGAGTGTCGGAATGCAGTCATCGGTATACTTGTAGGGAAGATATGTCTCGGGCGGCTCGGTCGGGCGCTTCCGGTCGACTCTCTCGATCGAGTCGTAGTCGGGAAGCGTAACCTTCTCTGTCGTGTGGCCTGTGATCTCGTCGATGAGAAGGACGACCGGCGTCATATATCTCTCGGCCAGGTTAAAGGCGTGAATCGTCTGCTCGAATGTCTCCTGCGCGCTGGAGGCAGTGAGCGCGATCACACCACGGTCGCCGTGCGTCCCCCACCTCGCCTGCTGAACATCCATCTGGGCAGGCAGTGTCGGCATCCCGGTGCTCGGCCCGCCGCGCTGCACGTCGATTATGACGCAGGGGACTTCCGCCATGGAGGCATATCCGATATTCTCCTGCTTGAGACTGAAACCCGGGCCCGAGGTCGCCGTCATCGCCTTCATACCCGTGAGGGCCGCTCCGATCACAGAACCCATAGCCCCGATCTCATCCTCCATCTGAATAAACTTGCCGCCTATGATTGGAAACCTGCGCGAGAGATACTCTGCGATCTCCGACGATGGAGTTATCGGATAGCCGCCGAAAAAAAGGCACCCTGCGGCTATAGCTCCCTCCGCGCACGCCTCGTTTCCAGTCATCATTCGGATTTTATCGGATATCTTTACCGGCAATCTATCTTCTCCTCCATAAAAAAAGAATGAGGCTCCCTATAGGATCCTCATTCCACAGTTATCGCAAAATCGGGGCAGCGCAGCTCGCAGAGCATGCACTTGGTACAGTCCTCCACACGCGCTACCTTGACCTTGCCCCCCTCCATCTCTAGAACATTCTTCGGACAGAAGGTGACGCAGATCTCGCAACCCTTACACCATTCGAGTTTGACCCTGATGATCGCAGGCTTCTTTGAAGCCGGCGCCCCCTCGGCCATCTTCAACCTCTCCCGGTTCTGCTAACTCCCTCAAATAACGCCAGTTGCGTGATACGCGCTCCACGTTGTGAAGCGCGAATCGGGAAGAATATATATCACCTTACGGTGAGAAGCAAGCCTTTTTGCCGACTATAGCCAACTAATTTCAGGATAATGTAACATATGATTATGCAAAGAATTGCAGTTTTTTACAACCCTCCCTCGATGAGCGGTCGGTTTGTCTGCAAATATGGAGCTGGTGATCGGATTTGAACCGATGACCTACGCATTACGAGTGCGTTGCTCTACCAGCTGAGCTACACCAGCTCCTGCAGGTATATCAATATATTAGACGACTCGGACTTTTCAAGGATTTTTTCATCTCCCTCTCTCGAGTTCGGAAAGAGTATAATGTCGAGAAAGATGCTGCTACTGAGGTAAAGGGACGGGACGATCCCCGGAAATCCATATATAAATAGTCATATAAATTGTTAAAACTATACGAGTTGACAACATCGTTGCTTTCCTTGTATAATCTCCCCCAATAAGCGGACAATCCATTCCAACAGCCTATTCGAGTCACATCACGCCATACATCCGGGCTACTCATTGTACCAAGGGGGACATAATGAAACGCAGCTTCGGATCCCTAATATTGGGAGTAATCATCCTGGGTGTTATCGTGTCGCAGGCGGGCACCAAAGACATCTCGTACAAAAAAGAGAAGATAAGCATCAAGCGAAATGATTCGAAGAACTTCTCCCCAGTCATCGACGAATTCGGAGACCTCTTCACGTCATCGGCCGCCGATACGTATTGCGTGGTGAAGTACGATTTCGAACCCCTGACCTGGCAGGGCTGGGAACAGGTGGATAACACACAGCAGGTCGACACATTCTTCCATGTCGATGACTTCGCCGATCTCGGCGGCGGTGACTTCGGCAGGCTCGTACCACTCGAGGGAATGCAATCGATGTGGTGCGGCACGAGAGGCAACGCCTTCGATCCATACAAATGTTCGTGGGTTACGCCGCCTGGTTACGGCAACAACTGGAAACAAATCCTCGTCAGCGATCAGTTCGATTTTGAGGGAACGCTGACATTCATGTACAAGATCAGCTATGATTGCGAATACCAATGCGATTTCGTCTATGTCGAATACGAGATACCCGGCGGTCTATGGGTGCAGCTCGCCAAGTATGACTCGATAGGAAGCGTATCGGCCTCTCATGATTTCGACTGTTCCGAATCCACAAGGATCCGGTTCCGATTCGAATCGGACATCTTTTTCAGCGACCAGGACGACGATTATAACTCAGACGGAGCAGTTATCGTCGACTCTCTGGTCATTTACGGCGTGTCCACTCCAGTCTATCTCGAAAACCACGAGAATTCGTCAGTCCCGGACATGGAAACGGACGGATCTCCCGTCACTCACTCCCTGCTCCCTATTTCGATCGATTTCGAGGACTTCGAGAATGCGTCCCTCTCTGACAAAGAGACGGACGGTGATCTGAACGGCTTCTACTGGCACGCGGATGTGATCCCTGGATACGGTATGTTCTCGGGATTGGCGAGTCATCTATGCGATCACGACCCGTGCAATGAGAACGCCTCGTCGCAGATCGTATTCTTCATCGGTTCCACCAGTTACGGCGCCTATTGCGTGCCGGACACGCCGCCCTGCATCACGCTCGCGGACGGATCGATGCTCTGCCAGAACGAGATTGTCGTCTCGCCTCTTATAGATCTGGAACGATACTCGACGGGTTGCAACGAGACCCAGGACGTGGATATTCCTGCGGAGGATCTGCCCGAACTCGCGGGTTGCGTCGTCAGGTACACGATGTACGGAGATCTTCCAATCGCCAACTGCGTGTTCTACTCGGTGCTGGTCCGTTCCGTCGACCCGTCCGGTTGCCCGGGTCCCTGGGAAAACGCTAATATGCTTCACTATAAAGAGGACAAGAGATATCTCTTCGGCGAACTCGATATCAGTCACCATCTCCCGGCTGGCAATCCGATACAGATCGCATTCCTCTGCAGGGACGCATGTGATATCTGGTTCGGCAATCCCTGCACTTGCGCATCCCATACACCCACCCCATGGTTCGACAATGTCGGAGTCTATAGATACACGCAAGTGAGTCCTCTATGGAGCTACAATTGGATAAACCTCTTCCAGGACAACTTTCCATCCGTCGCATACGATCTCGAGAGCTGGGTCCGAGCCGATATGGCGAAGGACGGCAATCCCTCGGGCGCCGCGATCATTCCGAATGATCATATCATAGTGAAATGCACAGCGCCCTACTACGGAGGGATAGCCGAGGATCCGTCCGGCCCACGTGTATACATGCATGTGAAGTGCGAGTATATCGGATCCTACTCACCACCACATGGGCCGAAGACCCAGTATCTCTACGGTCCCCCCCTAGAAGGTTCTTACGGCAACTACATCGGGGACGACGGAGCCATGTGGACGACCATACAGGCGGCCTCCGCGTATGGGGATCTTGCCGATGAATACTGGTTCGATCTTAACGATTCTCTCTTTACCAGGGGATACATGATCTCATACTACTTCGAGGCCTACGATGATGACGGCAACAGTACGACACTGCCAGAGAATGCTGAAGTCCTGGCAAACATGGAGTACGGCTCGGATTATCCATACAGGGGCGTGAGCTATATCTTCGAGTTCACATGCCTGCCCACCATGGCGAGCGACATCCTGTACGTGGATGATTATCACGGTATCGGAACATTCTGGGGCGAGGCGGAACAGTACTTCAATCCGACCTTCCTCGCCGTCCTTGATCAAACGTATAATCTGCCCGATCGATACGACGTCAACGGCCCCGACCTCAAGATGTCGAACGGGCCTGGCAGCCGCGCTCACTGGAGTCACATGATCGAGGCCTACAGAAAAGTCATCTGGGATTCTGGGGACCTTGACGAGGCCACGATATGCAACGCAGCGGCGACGAGCGACAAGAGCGATGATCAGTTTCTCCTAGATCATTGGATCGAACACTCGGAACATGATGTTGGACTCTGGATATGCGGCGACAACATCGCGTACGATATGGCGGTTAATATGCTGATACCGCCCGGCGGGGGTCTATTCGGTCTCTGCAACGTCAGTTATGTGGGTGACAGTTACTACGCGATGACTGGCGTGGTGAATCCGCTGGTAGGAAGTGTGTTCGGGAGTATCTTCTGGGGTGAATTGAGTGATGGATTTTATGCGTACGGCGGTTGCCCCACTATAAACAGGTTCGATTATCTCGATACGCTGAATTCTTTCGGGGCTCACTCACTCGAGTACCCCAGCGGCGGACCCACACTCTATGCCGGCATTCAGTCTGCGTGGGACAAGTGGGACGATTACACCGTTCGCACAATGTGGTGGGGCTTCAGTTTCATGTACGTTCGGGACTACGACCGCTACGCCCCGATTATACGAAATCAATTAATGGAAGAAATTATCTACTGGTTTCAAAACGGTACGAACCCAAACATCACGGGAGATCAAACTCCCGATGTTTTTTCCTACGGGCTCGAGCAGAACTTCCCGAATCCCTTCAATCCGTCGACGAGGATATCCTTCGGATTGGATGAGGCATCGCATGTATCCCTCAGGGTCTACGACCCGGCTGGCAGGCAGGTGCGCACGCTGGTCCATGAACACCGCTTGCCCGGTAACTACAACGAGTTGTGGGACGGCAAGAACGAGAAAGGGAAGCCGGTCGCCAGCGGCATCTACTTCTACAGATTGACGGCCGGAGAACGCACGAAAACGAAGAAGATGGTGCTGTTGAGATAGGCGGCTTATTTCAGCGCCTCGGCGCGGCCTTTGCCAAAGTCGCGGTAGAAGGAGAGAGTGTCGAATACCTCGCGGTCGATCGCAGGCTCGCCGCTTGTGATCAGTTTCGCCATGTTGAGGCCGACGCCGGGTCCGAGCATGAAACCCTGGCCGCACATCCCGACCTCGAGGTAGAACCCTTCGACCTCCCGGACCCGGTCGAGGATGATGATGCCGTCAGGTGTCATCGGATAGAGACCGCGCCAGACACGGCGGATCAGCATGTTCTTTAGCCGCGGTATGAGGTCTATCAGGCGCCTTGCAATGATCGGCATGAATTCGCTCGTACACGAACGGTTCGTGCCGATTATCGGTTCTATAGGGGTGTAGCAGAAGATCACCTGGCCCCGGTCGTTCTGACCGAAGTAGAAGTTCTTGGTCTTCCCCCCGGGCCCCGGGCGCATATCGACTATGAGGGGATCGAAGAAGCGCTCCATCGGCGCCGAGATGCCTCCCTCGTGGCTGTCCGGCACAACTGGGATATCTATGCCTGCCATCAGGCCTATCTTGCGCGCCTCTGAACCAGCCGAATTCACTACCACGTCGGCGTTGTAGACGCCTTTGGACGTCTTGACGCCCTTGATCCTGCCCCCCTCTATCAGAAGCCCCGTGACCGGCTCGCCGAAACGGTACTCACAACCCCGCTCCTTGCTCTGCTTCCAGAATTCCGAGGCGGATTTGAGGGGAGAGACCTGACCGTCACCGGGTGAGTAGGTGCCTCCGCGTAGACCGTTCTCGTTTATACCGGGAATGAGCTCTTTGATACGGTCCGGGCCGACCCAATCGATATCGAGCCCATAGCTCTTCTGGGTCGGGAGAATGTCGGTAAGGAGCTTTTCATCCTCCTCCCTGTAAACCGGAAAACAGTACCCGCCCCCTATCCAACCTATATCGACGCCGTGTTTTTCCCGCCAGCCCTCGAAGATCTCGATGCTCTGGAGACAGAGCGTGATCTTTCCCGGATCGGAGTGTGTCGCACGCACACCGCCTATGGCAGCCTTGTTCTGTCCCTGACCGGGCGATGCTTCGCCGTCGAGGACGAGCACGCTCCAACCCTCGAGGGTCAGAAAGTAAGCGGTCGGGAGACCGACGCTCCCCGCGCCGATAACGATCGCATCGTACGTATTCTTGCTCTTACTATTCATCATCACCATCTGTGCCGGCGAATGCCTTGAGAGGCACCTCCGCGACAAAGGGCCTGTTGGTCGGTTTCGTCACATCACAGAGATCGATCCCCTCCTCGCGGTAGAGGCGCAAGATCAGATCGGTGCAGGTCTTTCCTCCGCAGGCGCCCATGCCCGTCCGAACCGTCGCCTTGAGGATATTCATGTCCCGCACGCCGGCCCGTATCTCGGCGCGCACCTCACCCGCCGATATTCGCTCGCAGCGGCAGACGATCGTCTCGTCAGGAATCGGCTCGCCCTCCCACTCGCTCGGAATTCCATCCTCCGGTTCGAGCAAATAGAATCCGGCTACATCGAAGGCTTCAGTTTTCGGCACTTCGATTGAGACCAATTTCCTCTGGTCGGGGATCGGCGACTTTCTGAACCGCACGACTATCCCCTCGCCTATTCTTTTCCCCTCCATATCGACAGTTACGACTCTGCTGCCCGGTTTGAGATCCCCGATCTCCAGTTCGTAGGGCAATGTCAGGAGAGAGGTTTCTCTTTCAATATTGTAATCTGGTTTTATCAGATTGATGGCGAGGCCTGGGCATATCGCCACGCACCTGCCGCAGGCGGTGCAGTCGCCTTTGAATATCGGAAAGCCCATGATCGGATCATCGGGGATCAGAATAGATCCGGCCGGGCAGGAGTCCACGCAGGGATTACACGGTATCTCCTCGACGCACCTGATAATCGGGTAGATCTTGAGCTCTTGCTTCTCCTGTTCCAACGGGATGATGGCACCCGGCTTCTTTCTCAACACCTCGGCGAGCCCCTCCCACTCGTCAGGGATCTCGACCTGCAGCCCTAGCTCGCGCGCTATCTTTCTTCCCGTTATCTTGCCGCTGAATATGGCGGCTGAGGCCTCCGCTATCTCCTCCGAGTCCCCGGCGGTGAAGGAGGGTAACCCGAATTCAACGAGCTTCTCGTAGAGCTCGTCTACCGGCGAGAGCCCCACAGCTACGAGAAGCGTGTCGACTTCGTAGTTTCTGGCAGTTCCATCGACAGGTCTGAAATCCTTGTCGATCCTGGCGATTGTGATCCGCTCGAGCTGTTCCTCGCCCTCCGCGCTGATAACCGTATGTGACGTCATAACTGGAACTCCGAGACGGCGGAGCTTGTCCTCATGCACCTTGTAGCCGCCGCACTTCGGCAGCGCCTCGACGAGACCTACGACCTGTATCCCGGCCTGTATGGCATGATAGCCTGTGATCAGGCCGACGTTGCCCCCTCCCACGATGAAGAGACGGTCGGTCGGCCGCACACAATCGCGATTGAGAAGGGTCTGGAAGGCCCCTGCGCCGTAGACTCCAGGAAGATCGCACCCGGCGAAGACGAGGTTCTTTTCCCGCGCACCGCACGCGACGAGAACGGCCCCGGGCTCTACGAGTGTATATCGCCCGGCATTGTCCAATCCCACCCTCTTGTCGTAGAAGACTCCGGTCGCCGTAGTCGATAGCATGATATCGACCTTATCCAGATGACCGATCTCCTCGGTGAGGATCTTCGCGATATCGATACCCCTCGTCCCGGCGTAACAGTCGTCGCGCGTCCCGAAGAAAGTGTGCGTCTGAAGTGTCAGCTTGCCGCCCAGCTCGGTCTTGTCGTCGACGAGAAGGGTTTTAACACCTAGCCGGCCGAGCTCTATCGCGGCGGTGATACCGGCCGGTCCCCCTCCGATCACGAGGACGTCCGTCTCTATCACAGGTATCTCTGTGAAAACCGGAACGCCGTCGACGGCCGGAAGGCCCGGATTGCCCTCGCAGCTCTCTACCCTCATCCCAGGCTCGACGACTGTCATGCAACCCTTGACAGCAACACCATTCACAAGAACCATGCATTGGCTGCATTGACCGTTAACACAGTAGATCCCCTGCGGGCTCCCGTCCCGTTCATGGTGTCCGAATATCTTGATCCCGTTGGCAAAGAGGGCGCTAGTTATGACTTCTCCCTCGAGCGCCCGCATTTTATTTCCGTTGAATGCAAAGAGGACCTCTTTCCTTTCCCTGATCGGAAGGATCGGATGGCTCTTCAGCCTGAAAGTCCTATCGGCGGGCGGCTTTATGACGGTCTCCTTG
>DAOUUU010000012.1 GCA_030667985.1 Candidatus Krumholzibacteriota bacterium | reverse complement strand
TTTTTCGTCCTTGCGCGTGTAACATGGTAGAGCCCGCCTGGGCGGCCGGGCGGCGTGTGGCGCAAGGCCTCCCCTTGAAAGGCCGCGCGGAATCTATTATTGTATTCAAACATCCGTCCCTTTTGGACGGGGGCTCGATCGACGATACACACTCTGATTGTCAATGCGTCCGGGCCGGTACATATCACCCGGCGGACTCGAGAAACGGAAGGAGAGGTTCAGACAATGACTATCGACGTAAAGCAGATAGGCGAGAAGGTACAGAAGGAGAGCGCCGTCCTCGACCGCGTACGGGGTGAGATCAAAAAGGTGATCATCGGCCAGGAGTATCTGATAGAGAGGCTCTTGATAGGGCTTCTCTGCAACAATCACGTACTGATCGAGGGAGTGCCGGGACTCGCCAAGACCCTGTCGGTTACAACGCTCGCGCAGTCGGTCCAGGCCTCTTTCCGACGGATCCAGTTCACACCCGATCTTCTGCCCGCCGACCTGATCGGCACATTGATCTATAATCCGCAGTCGGGAAATTTCTCGACCAAGAAGGGACCGATCTTTGCCAATATCATACTTGCCGACGAGATCAACCGCGCGCCGGCAAAGGTTCAGAGCGCACTTCTCGAGGCGATGCAGGAGCGCCAGGTCACTATCGGCGAGGAGAGCCACAAGCTGGAGGAACCCTTCATGGTCCTCGCCACGCAGAACCCGATCGAACAGGAGGGGACCTATCCGCTGCCTGAAGCGCAGGTCGACCGCTTCATGTTCAAGCTCAAGATCACCTACCCGAAGAAGGGCGAGGAGAAGAAGATTCTCCAGAGGATGGCGCGTTCGAATCCCGGCCTGAAGGCCGAGGCGGTCCTCGAGCCGGCCGATATCCTGAGGCTGAGGAACCTTACCGATGAGATCTACATGGACGAGAAGGTAGAGGACTATATCGTAGATGTCGTGCAGGCTACCAGAGAGCCGTCTGACTACGGCCTGAACATTGGCGACCTGATTCAGTACGGAGCCTCGCCCCGCGCAACGATCTACCTGACAATGGCCTCCCGCGCTCACGCGCTTCTCCAAGGACGGGGCTATGTGACGCCTCAGGACGTCAAGGCGATCGGGATGGATGTCCTTCGTCACCGGGTCATCATCACATACGAGGCGGAGGCGGAGGAGAAGACCTCCGAGGATGTTGTCTCTGTAATCTTCGACAACGTAGCGGTGCCATGATAACTAAAGAGCTCGCAAGAAAGATACGCGTTCTTCAGATCACGACGCGAAAAGTGGTGAATGACGTCCTGGCGGGCGAGTACGGAAGCGTTTTCCGCGGCCGGGGGATGGAATTCGACGAGGTCCGCGAATATATGCCGGGGGACGAGATCCGTACCATAGACTGGAACGTCACCGCACGCACCGGGCACCCCTACGTGAAGCGCTTCGTTGAGGAGCGCGAGCTCACGGTCATATTCCTGGTGGATCTCTCCGCGTCCGGTTCCTTCGGGAGCGTCCACAAGCTCAAGAACGAGATAGCTGCAGAGTTCTGCGCGCTGCTTTCCTTCTCGGCCGTAAAGAACAACGACAAGGTGGGCCTGATAGTCTTCACCGACCAGGTAGAGATGTTTATTCCGCCGAAGAAGGGCACAAAGCATGTGCTTCGGGTCATCAGGGAATTGTTGAACTTCAAACCGCGTCCCGCGAGCACCGACATCGCAGGCGCGCTCGATTACCTGGGCCGTGTGACGTCGAAACGCTCCGTCGTTTTCCTCGTCTCTGATTTCCAGGCGGAGGGCTTCGAGAAGAAGATGCGCGTGCTGGGCAAGCGGCACGACCTGATCGCCGTGACAGTCACCGATCCGCGAGAGGTGAGGCTTCCCGATGTTGGGCTTCTAGAACTTGAGGATGCGGAGACGGGCGAGACTGTGCTGATCGATACGAGCAGCCGGGAAGTCCGCAAACGGTACGAGCGTTTTGGAAGGGAGCAGCAGCAGCGTTTCAAGGAACTCTTTTCTTCGATGGGAGTCGACCAGATCGATGTGATGACTGACAGGGACTATGTGCCGAAGCTCGTGCATTTCTTCAGGTCGCGCGAGAGAAGATACTAGGAGGTATTGATGACGGACGATAATGATTTTAATCTGCCGGGCAGAAAGAACGGCAGGGACAAAGGGGGCAAGACACTTCTGCAAGTATCGGCCGCCGTGTTGATCATAGCGCTCGCGATACTCGTGCTTCAGGTCGCTGGTATGTTGGGAGGGGGCGGTTCTGGTGGAGGCCTTTCTGAGGGTGAGCTGGAATCTCTTGCCCTGAGGTTCGAGAGGCAGGGGCTGTCCGTTCCAGCGGCTCGCGCCTGGACCGACTACCTCGAAGCCTCGGGGGCGGGCAGCGAGAAGAGCGCCAGGATCTGGTACCGGATCGGTACGATAAACCAGAAGGCGGGGGCCTATGAGGATGCTCTCGATGCCTACTATCGCTCTGAGAGCTTCGCTTCGGTAGATGAGATCGAGCCGGAGATATCGAGACGCGTGGCAGAGTGCCTCGAATCCCTCGGGCGATTCGCGGCCCTGTCGAATGAGCTAGAGAGGCGGACGGCGGTGCCTGGTTCCGATTTGAGCGGTGGGGAGGTACTGGCCGAGATCGGTGACCGGAAGATTACAAGGGTCGAACTCGACGCGATGATCGAGTCGGAGGTCGACGCGCAGCTTTCGCAGGTGGCAGGAGGGTTCACGGCCGAGGAACGCACGGCGCAAAAGAAAACCCTCATAGATAACATCCGCAAGCAGGGCGGTTACAGCCAGTGGCTCGAACGCTTTGTTGCCGAGGAACTCCTTTACCGTAGCGCGATGGAACAGAAACTCCACGAAGAACCGGAGTACCGTGCTGTGACGCGGAACCTCGAACGCAAGCTTCTCGCTCAGCGGCGTCTTGACCTCGCCGTGGCGGAGGAGGTCACGGTTGACCCGGAGGAGATGAAGGCCTACTACGACGCGAATCCGGAAGAGTTCAAGGAAAACGAAAAGCTCGCGCCGTTTGAAGAGGTGCAGGACCGGATCTATATGGCGATACGTTCTAAAAAGGAGATGGAGGCGCAGCGCCGTCTCCTTGAAGAGCTTGGGGAGCGGTACGATGTCGTGATCCACAGCTCAAAACTCGATAGCGAATGAAAAGAACAGTATTGATAAGCATGGTTGTCGCGATTCTCGCTTCCTGCGGCGGGCAAGAGAATGGTACCGTCGCGGGTTCGTTCGAGATCGACGAGACTTACCGGCGGGGCCCCGTCTCCTTCAGGGCTGCTTTGAGCAGGAAGGAGATCACGATCGCCGAGCGCGTCACGATGCTCCTGGAGATCAGGGTGCGGGATGGTTACCGGGCCGAGCTCCCGAGCTTCGGCGAGAAGCTCGAGCTGTTCGGTATAGTCGATTACGAGACCTTCCGCCCGGAGCTCCACGGAGACACGGTCGTGACGAAAAGAACATACGAGCTAGAGCCCTTTCTCTCGGGCGACTACGCGATTCCGCCGATGACGGTCCGCTTCACTGCGGAGGGGGACAGCGTCGTATACGCGGTAGAATCAGACACGCTGAGGGTGAGGGTAAACTCGATACTGCCCGAGGATCTTGCGGAGCTCGAGATCAGGAATGCCGCGGGACCCGTGTATATTCCGGCCGATTACACAGTTGCGATTATCATCGCGGCCGCTGTTCTCGCCGCTGCCGCTGTGATATACCTGCTTTGGCGCCGGCGCACCGCAAAGACCGCGGCGGCGCTGCGAGTTCCTGCGCACGAGATCGCCTACCGTGCGCTCGAAGACCTTCGCGCGCGGGGTCTGATAGAAAAACAGCTATACAAGGAATTCACAGCCGAGGTGGCCGATATCCTGAGGCGATACATCGAGGATCGGTTCGGTCTCAAGGCGCCCGAACGCACAACCGAGGAGTTTCTGGCCGAGGCCCGCGAGGGCCTGCCCGTCGAGGAGGGGCGGAAACGGATAATCGCGGAATTTCTCGTGCATTGCGACCTTGTGAAGTTCGCTTCCCTGAAGCCGGTCGAGGAGGATGTCAAACGGACCTTCGCGACGGCCCGCGATTTCATCGAGGCGACGAAGCCGAGTGAGGAGGTGAGGGCGGCGGCCACCGAGGCTGCGTAAAGAGATGAGATTCGCTTCGCCATGGGCATTTCTCGCACTTATCATAGTGCTTCTTATCCTGTTCTATATCTCCAGGCGCGGGAAGCGGGGGAGCGTACACTTCTCGTCGCTCAGAAACGCCCGTGCCGCAGGAGGCTCGCTAAGGAGGCGTCTTGCCTTTTTACCTCTTATGCTGCGACTTATTGCGATTCTGCTCGTCGTCATAGCTCTCGCTCGCCCGCAGATGGGCCGCGAGAAGGTCAAGGACGTGACCAGGGGAATAGCAATCGAGATGGTTCTCGACCGTTCCGGCAGCATGGGAGCAGAGATGGAGTACGGCGGAGGAAGGCTCAACCGCCTCGAGGTCGTCAAACGTGTCTTCGAGGAGTTCGTCACAGGGAACGGCGCCGAATTGAGCGGCCGGCCGAACGATCTGATCGGGATGATAGCCTTCGCCCGGTACTCGGACACCATGGCTCCCCTGACCCTCGGACACGGGGCCCTCATCCGGTTCCTTGACAGCGTCGATCTGGTGAAACGAAGGAACGAGGACGGCACGGCGATAGGCGACGCGCTTGCCCTCGCCGCGGCTCGGCTCAAGACAGCCGAGGAGGATATGGCCAAGTACTCGGACGGCGGCGAGAAGGAATACGACATCAAGAGCAAGATCATCATCCTGCTGACAGACGGCCAGAATAATTACGGCCGCCGTACGCCCATCCAGGCCGCCGAGGTCGCGGCCGAATGGGGGATAAAGATCTATACGATCGGAGTCGGCAGCAGGGAGGGCGTTAAGACGGTGCGAACGCTGCTCGGTAGTTTCAAGGTCCCGTCGGGGGGCGGCGTCGACACCGGGACGCTCGAGGCGATAGCCGAGAAGACCGGCGGCATCGCGCGCGTGGCCGAGGACGAGGAATCCCTCAGGGCCATATACGCAGAGATCGACGAGCTCGAAAGAAGCGAGATAGAGTCTGTCAGGCACATCGATTACAGAGAGCACTTTGTGCCGTTCACCATAGCGGCGATGGTGGCGCTGCTGCTCGAGGTGCTGCTCGCCGCCACCCTATTGAGAAGGATACCGTGATCTGCCATGCATCTGGGTAATGTAAATGCTCTCATGCTTCTCTGGGCCGTGCCGGGGCTCATAGCGCTCTTCGTGTGGGCCGGTTTCGCGCGGCGCAGGGCGCTCAGGGCCTTCGTCGATGCCGAGCTCCTCGGCCGCGTCCGATTGACAGCGAGCCCCGTGAACAGGCGCTGGAAGGATGTGCTCGTAATAGCGGCTTTCGCTCTGATCGTATTCGCTCTCTCGCGTCCCGCATGGAATCCCAAGCCCCAGACGGTAGAGCGCCGGGGGCGCGATATCGTATTCGTTCTCGACGTATCGCGCAGCATGCTCGCCGAGGATCTCGCCCCTAACCGTCTCGACAGGGCGAAGATCGCGATGAGGGATATGATCGGCCGCCTCGAGGGCGACCGGGTGGCGCTTGTCGCCTTCGCCGGCAGCGCGGTCCTCAAGTGTCCCTTGACTCTCGACTATGGATTCTTCGGTCTGATGCTGGACGATCTCACGCCTTCTAGCATCTCGCGCGGAGGAACGATGATCGGCGACGCCCTGCGCAAGGCGCTCGACGAGGCGTTCGACGATCAGGAACGCAAGTACAAGGATATCATTTTAATAACGGATGGCGAGGATCACGATTCCTTCCCCGTCGAGGCCGCGGAGGAAGCGGGCGAACGCGGGGTGCGAATTATCGCGGTCGGTCTCGGCAATGAGAACCAGGGGAAGAGGATCCCGGTCACCGACGAGAGAGGAAACAAGACCTTTCTTACATACAAGGGCCGTGAGATATGGAGCCGGCTCGATGCCGAGACGTTGAGAAAGATGGTGAACGCAACACCGGGCGGGAGATACCTGAACGTGGCGACCGGGACGATAGATCTCGGCAGCGTCTATACGAGCCTGATCGCGGGCGAGGAGAAGCGGGAGATCGAGTCGATGACGATCAAGCTCTACGAGGAGAAATACCAGATCTTCCTCGGTTTAGCGGCATTCCTGCTCGCGGTCGAAATGCTGATCCTGGAGCGAAAGAGGGTTACAGGATGATGGCCTGGCGCTCAGAAACGACACAACACGGCCACTTTAGTGGATTATCTTCTGGTCGGGGCTTATGCTCGGCCCGTTATGCCGCAATCGTGGCCGCTGCCGCCATCTTCCTGCTGATCGGCGCAGCAGCCTCGTTCGCCGAATCCCCTCGCTCCCTGGTTAAAAAGGGAAACCGTAGTCTTGAGAAGGGCGAGCTCGATAAGGCACTCGAATATTACGAGCGCGCCTCGGTCGACGCGCCCGAATCACCCATTGTCGCTCTCGACAGGGGGCTCGCATATTTAAAAAGGGAGCAGTACGCTTCAGCGCGCGAGCATTTCGAGAAGGCGGCGCTCAAGAGCGACGATCTCGGTCTCGAGGCAATGGCCTGGTACAACATCGGTAATACAGCTTTCAAGCAGGCGGAACGGCAGGAGGATTCAGATCTCGAGAAGGCGCTCGAGCATTACAAGGAGGCGGTCGGTTTCTACCAGACCGCTCTGGAGAAGGACCCTGCGCTCTCGGACGCCGCCTTCAATCTCGAGATCGCGCGGCTCACGATCAAGGATCTCCTCGACCGGATAAACAAACAGCGCGAGATGATGGAGCAGATGCAGGAGCAGATGAAAGAGATCGTCGACTCGCTCAAGTCCCTCGTGCAACGCGAGAGCATGTCGGCCGATGAGAGCAGAGAGCTCGATTCAAGCGCCGATCGCGGAGCCGGGTGGGAAAGGCGTATCGACGAGGCCCGGAGCGGCCAGGGGGACATAGAGAATGATACAGGCGCCGTGCAGGAGAAGCTTCGGGGACTCTTTCCCGCTGATCAGCAGCCTCCGCCTGTCCAGCAGGCGCTAGGGGCTATAGATTCGTCGCTGACCAACCAGGCGATGGCGCAGGGGGAGCTTTCGGGTAAGGATCCGGGTGCGGCGGCTGGTGCGCAGGACCGGGCGCGCGAGCAGCTCGAGAAGGCGATCGAGAGTTTAACCGAGGAGCAGGATCAGCAGCAACAACAGCAACAGCAGCAGGAAGGTCAGCAGCAGGCCGGGCAGCAGGAACAGTCGCAGGAGGATCAGGAGCAGCAGGCCGAGAAGCAACAGCCCGAGGCGCATGAGCCCCGCGATGAGACAGCGCAAGCGATCATCGAGGAGGAGGAGGAAAACAAAAAGCGTAGACAGGAGACGGGCCGGCGTGGGTATAAGAAGGTGGACAAGGATTGGTAGATGCGTGAACTGACACAAAGAACGAGATCATTATACACTCTCGGTGCGGCGGTTGGATCGATTTCGATCGCCCTCGTGATCGTTCTGGGGCTTCTTGTCCCATCGGCCGCGAACGCACAGGAGGAGGTTTCTCTCCGCCTCCAGGTCGAATCCCGCGTCGTCTACGTGGGCGAATCCTTTCTTGTTCAGATCGTCGTGGATGGAGCGGACTCGGCCGAGCAGCCCAACTTTTCGGAGGTCAAGGATTTCAACATAGAGTATCTCGGCGGCTCGAACAACAGCAGCCAATCGATCACGATCATCAACGGCAAACTGCAACGCGTAGTGCAGCGCGGATTCATATTCTCCTACCGGTTCACGCCGACCAGGGTCGGCACCCTCGTTATTCCGCAGATCACCGTCAAGACGGCGGGGGAGTCCTACAGAACGATTCCGCTGACGATAGAGGTGACGAAACCGGGCGAGACGGAGGAATTCAAGCTCCGCATCAGACTATCCAGGGAGACCTGTTATGTCGGAGAGCCTGTCACGCTCGATGTGATCTGGTACCTGCGGCGCGATGTTCAGGACTTCAGGTTCACGGCGCCTCTCTTGACGAACCCGGATTTCGATTTCGCGGCGCCCGAGGTCCAGATCGACAACAGCAAGCGCTACTATCGGGTACCGGTCGGAGGAAGCGAGGTCATCGCCGAGAAGGGCCGGGCGATGTTGGACGGCGTGACCTATGCCACACTGAACTTCAGGATCGCCATGATTCCGAAACGCCCCGGTTCCTTTGTGATACCCGAATTCCTCGTCGCCTGCGAATCGGCGACAGGCCGAGTATCACGTCGTGATTTCTTCGATGATTTCTTCAGGGATGATTTCTTCAGCTTCAGACGGGGCGAGATCAAGAAGTATGTCGTGCCATCGAATAAACTCAGCCTGCTCGTAAGGGATCTGCCCACAGAGGGGCGCCCGTCGGGATTCGCCGGCCATGTCGGCGAGTACCGGCTCACAGCTTCCGCTGAGCCTGCCGAGGTCAATATCGGGGATCCGATAACACTCACACTGACGATCGAGGGTTCCGACTATCTCGAGCATATCAAGATGCCTCCGCTTCAGAATCAGACTTTCCTCGCGCGGGATTTCAAGATCCCGGAAGAACGTGCCGACGGGACGATCCAGGGCGGGAAGAAGGTATTCACGCAGACGATCCGAGCACGGAGCGAGGAGATAGAGGAGATCCCGCCGGTCGAGCTCGTCTACTTCGACACGAAAGAAGGACGGTACAGGACTGCTCGTTCAAAGCCGATACCGATCAAGGTGAATCCGACGCGCGTGGTGACGGCGAGCGATGCCGAGGGTGTCGAGGCTGCGCCCCTGGGTGCCCCTATAGAGCAGTGGAGTGAGGGTATCGCCTATAACTTCGAGGGCTCATCGGTGCTCGAGCTGCAGGAGTACGGGATCCTCTCGGTCGTGACGAAGCCCGGTTGGCTTGCCGCTATATTGATTCCGCCCCTGTTCTACTCTGCTCTTCTCTCCGGTTTGTTGTTCATGAGAGGCAGGAGGCGCGATCCGGCGGCTAAACGTGCGCGTGGCGCCTTCAAACGGCTTCAGCGGAGCCTCGGCGAAGCGTCGAAAGCGACGGCCCGCGGCGGCGATTTTCAGGAACCGGCGCTGGACGCGCTCAGGGACTACCTCGGCGATAAGCTGGACCGCACAGGCGCGACGATCACCGCCCTCGACATCGAAAAGGTGTTCGACGAGAGAGGCGCCCCCCAAGAGCTGATAGTCGCTTTGTTGGAAATAATCCACGCTCTCGAGGCCGGGGCCTATGCCGGGACCGCGTTCGGTCCGGCAGACCCGGAATCGCTCACCAGGCGGATCATCGATACGGCTAAGAAGATCGACGAGATCATGTAGGGAGTTATTTTGGAGAGACCATGATAGTGACGAAATACAAAGCAGCGATGACAAGCAGCTCTAGAAGGCGGACGGTACACACCACCGCTGCCGCATTCTCCATTCTTTTCGCCGCGTTACTGCTATGCCTGGTCCCGCTGGAAAATGCATCATCCGCCGGATTGAGCGAAGTGGAACTTGGCGAACACCTGGTTTCTGCCGAGGAGGCGTTCAGGCTCGGCGTTTCGCTCGATCGGAGCGATCCTGCAGCGGCACGAGGTCATTACGAACGGGCCCTTCTGCACTACGAGGCTTTAGCACGCGAGGAAGGAGTGCGGAACGGACGGCTCTACTACAACATCGCGAACACCTACTTCCGCATCGGCGATCTGGGACGCTCTATCCTGAACTACAAACGAGCTGTTCTCTATATACCCCAGGATGAGAACCTGAAGCAGAACCTCGAGTACGCGAGGAGCCGCAGGGCGGACCGGATCGAGCTCGAGGAGAGCGAGCGGATATTCAAAACCCTCTTTTTCCTTCACTACGATCTGCCTTCGCGGATCAGACTCGCGATATTCGCAGCTGCCTTTGCCGTTGTATGGACGCTGGCCTCGCTCATTCTCCTTGTTCGGTGGCCGGTCCTTCGAACGCTGCTCGTAGTCGCGTCGGTCGTTTGCGGCCTCTTTCTCGTCTCGATCATAGTCGAGACTGTTCAGGCGGCAAGAAATCCCGAAGGTGTCGTTACGGCCCGGGAGGTCATCGCGCGCAAAGGCGATGCCGATACGTATCAACCGAGCTTCACCGAGCCTCTGCACGCCGGTACCGAGTTCACCACCCTGGAGGAGCGTCCCGGCTGGATTCATATCGAGCTCGGAAACGGGTCGAGGGGCTGGATTCCTCAGAGTTCCGGCGAGCGCGTAATCCCGTAGCTAGTCTTGTTCATCTGCGCACGGCGTGAACAAATGCGGCAAATCCCATACATTTCAAGCGAATTTTCCATTGAAAATGCTGTGCACTGCGGCTACCTTCGGTAGGAATAATCCACATTGATTCGGTTTGACGTCCCCGCGCTGAAAGGAGCCATTGCTCATGAGACGAAGCATCACTACATCGGTCGCCCTTCTTCTGGTTCTGTGTGTAGCGTTGCCCGCTTTTGCGCAAGACAACGCCGCCCTTACACAGAAAGCGATCAATGAGCTCAAGCTTTCGTTCAAGCTCGACGACGGCAACAGGGCGCTTATGAACGCTATCACGAACAGCGACACCCGCGACCTTGCCTATAACCGGGAGCTGTTTATACAGCATGACGATCTCTTCGATCACAAGATCGAGACCAAGGGGATAACGAACCAGAAGAGCAGCGGCCGCTGCTGGCTCTTCGCCGGCTTCAACATCATGCGTCCCACCGTAATGAAGAACTTCAATATCGCCGAGTTCGAGTTCAGCGAGAATCATCTCTTCTTCTGGGACAAGCTGGAGAAGGCGAATATGTTCCTCGAGGCGATAATCGAGACGCGCAGTACGGAAATAGATGACCGTGAGCTCCAGACGCTCCTTTCCGACCCCGTGCCGGACGGCGGTTGGTGGAATTATGTCGTAGATCTCATCGAGAAGTACGGCGCCGTGCCGAAAGATGTGAGCCCCGAGACGAAGAACAGCAGCAACACGCGCCGCATGAATCAGCTGCTCAATAAGATGGCGCGAAGCTGCGCGGTCGAGCTCCGAGCGATGGCGGCCGCCGGTAAGGACGAGGCGGCCCTGCGCGAACGGAAGATGGGGATGCTTAAAGGTTTTTACAGGGTGCTGGCGCTCCACCTCGGCGTCCCGCCCGAGGAATTCACATGGCGCTACGAGGACAAGGAAGCGAAGATCCACGAGATCAAGCACACGCCGAAATCCTTCTACAAGGATGCGGTCGGCGTGGACCTCAAGGATTATGTCACGCTCTTCGACCATGCGGCGCACGACTACGACAGATATTACCGAATCAAGTACTGCCGCAACATGCCAGATGCCTCCGACATGTCATTTATCAATGTCGAGGCGCAGAAGCTCAGGGAATATGCCTACGCTTCCGTGCTGAAGGGGGATCCGGTCTGGTTCGCGGCTGACGTGGGTAAAGAGAACGATGTAGAGAACGGCATCATGGCGACAGGAATGTACGACTACAACTCCCTGACAGGCATAGATGCCGGGCTTACCAAGACGGACAGGATACTCTACCGGCACAGCACGCCGAACCATGCGATGGTATTTATCGGTGTGGATTCAAAGAAGGACAAGCCGGTTAAGTGGCTTGTCGAGAACTCGTGGGGCACCGATCGCGGCAACAAGGGCCTCTGGTCGATGTACAACTGCTGGTTCGACGAGTATGTGTTCACGGTGATCGTCCACAAGAAGTATGTACCTAAGAATGTACTCGCGCTGCTCGACACCGAGCCCACGGTTCTGCCCGCGTGGGATCCTATGCGGTCCGCGTTTGATAAATAGCGGAATGATGGGAGACGAGTGTAATGTCATTATCGCGATGGAGGTTTCTGCAGATTCATCACGGCATCATCGCTGCTGTTATTCTATTGGCTTCACTGTCGCCGCTCGCGGTGAACGGCGAGGAGGTATCCGGTATGAATCTAGAAGAAGCGCTGATTCCCGCCGACAGTGTTACCCTGACCGTAATGTATGATAATTTCCCCTTTTCGGATGGATGCAAAACCTCCTGGGGATATTCATGCCTCGTGGAGATCCCGGGAACCATGATTCTCTTCGATACGGGCGGGCACGGATCGATTCTGATGGAAAATATGGAATATCTAGATGTCGATCCCGCCGCCATCGACATCATTGTTCTCTCGCACGAGCACGGCGATCACACGGGCGGCCTCGGGGGATTTCTAGAGTCTAATCGGGAAGTCCGTGTATACATTCCGGAGGCGTTCGGTGGAGAGATCCGGGATTTAATATCGAAACACGGCATCGAGCCTATCGATGTGAGTCAACAGGTCGAGATAGTTCCAGGAGTCCGCTCATGCGGCGTGATGGGGGACGCGATCCCGGAACAGTCGATGTCGATCGTGACCGACCGGGGACCGATTGTGATCACAGGATGCGCCCATCCGGGTATCGCGGAGATCGTAGCGAAGGCGAAGGAACTCGTCGGGAGAAGTCCGCTCCTGGTGATGGGTGGATGGCACCTCAAGGGATCGAGCAGGGCCCGGGTCGAAGCGATCATCGAGACATTCGATGAGATGGGAGTGAAGTATGTCGCTCCGAGCCACTGCACCGGCGAGAATACGATGGCCGTATTTGAAGAGGTATACGGCAAACGTTATATTACGGCGGGTGCCGGAAGAGAGATCAAGGGCGTCGATTTGAAATAGACGGTAATCATCTATAGGGCCTCGGATACATGACAATCTCGATTGGAGTAGTAAATTGGATACCACCTGTCCCTTCTGCGAGCCCGGTGAGATCATCGTGGAGAACGATCTCGCATTGGCGATCTTCGATCGTTATCCCGTCTCCCACGGCCATATCCTCGTGATTCCCAAACGCCACCTTGCCGATATCTTCGAGGCGACACCTGATGAGCTCCGTGCCCTATCGGCGCTCACGCGCCGCGTGAGAGAATTTGTGGAAGAGGAGTATGCTCCGGACGGCTACAACATCGGCATCAATAGCGGCCGGGCGGCGGGTCAATCGATCATGCATCTGCATATCCACTTTATTCCACGCTACTCCGGCGACCGCCGCGACCCCAAGGGGGGTGTCCGCGGCGTGATCCCCAAGAAACAGAAGTACCCTTGAGCCTTTGAGGACGGTCGACAAATGGATGACTACAAGATTGATTTCGGAGAATTGGAATGGGAATCCCCGATGGCTGGGATAAAGCACAAGGTCATCAGGCGCGGCGGAAAGATACTCAGGATCGTCGAGTATTCACAAAAACTGGAGCCTCACTGGTGCAGCAGGGGGCACTATGGTTATATACTCGAGGGAAGCCTCGAGATCGAATTCGACGACGGCGTAAGGGTGTATGAGGAGGGTGACGGTGTTTTTATCCCCGACGGGGAGAAGCACTGTCACAAGGCGAGGGTGCTCTCCGATTTCGCTATGGCCGTGTTCGTCGAGGATGTCTGAGAACGAGCCGTGCTTACTCCATCAAGAAGGCATCGAAAATGAACTGCGCGTTCAAGTAGAGGATGTTGTCGGAGAGGTCTTCCTCGTATTCATTCATGGTTTGTTTAAAGGCGTAGTTTAGCTGCAGCCTCAGATACTCGGAGGGGCGGTAGTTGATTCCCGCTGTCAAGTCGTTCTGGCTAGTGTCGTTTCCGTCATTGTTGTATTCATGGGTGAAGGTGTCGTACCGGAAGCAGAGCTCGAACATCCCATCAAGCAGAGGCTGAACCGCCCA
This sequence comes from Candidatus Krumholzibacteriota bacterium, assembly GCA_030667985.1. Lineage (GTDB taxonomy): Bacteria > Krumholzibacteriota > Krumholzibacteriia > Krumholzibacteriales > Krumholzibacteriaceae > DAOUUU01. The sequence goes on along the minus strand of DAOUUU010000012.1, from coordinate 18,656 downwards.
TATGCCCCACCCACTGTAATCGAACCTGTAATTCTGGGATTCGAGAAAATCGTCCATAGAGCCCACTCCGTAGAATCCCTCGAGGCGCAGTCCGGTCGGAAGCTCGATCCTCGAGTCGGCGGTCCAGACGCGGCGGTCGATGTCGTAGACGGGCCCTCTGTCTCCGAGGGTCATATTGTCGTGCTTGTTCATGCTGAGATGGGTTCCGAGCGCGATTATGGGGGAGGGGGCGATCTCAAGCCTGGCGCCGTAGTAAAAATCGCCGAAGCTGTTGGTGTAGATGAATTCCTCGCTAGTATCGCCGCCTATGTACCTGTTCGCGCCGATGCCGTTGCTTACCATGATGAAGTATCGCGCGAAGGGTATCTCGCCGAGAGGAAACCTGCCTTTTAGCGCGATTCCCAGATCTCGGTCGTACGATTTTGCCGACATGATCGAAGAGATGTAGGGGGTTCTCGAGAGCGAGAAGTCGCCGACATTGCGGCCGAATGTAGTTCTCGACAGGAAGTCGATCAGGTGATCGGGGGCGAGAACCTCGGCGGTCGATGGGATCTTCATCTGCCCGATATACGCCCCGAGCCAGGGAGCTGCGTGATAGGCGCCCCAGAAGGAAATTACGTCCGTCCGCTCCTCGAGGCGCAGCCTGACTAGCGCCTCTATCTTCCGGTCGGGAGATTCGAAGGTTAGTGCGATCCGCCCGAGCTTGAAGTTGAAGCCGGAGGCGTGATCGGCGGCGGCGTCGCCGCTTCCAGGCTGAACGAGCCCGTTCTCCACCTCCTCGTAGATCGTGACCCAGAAGCTCGAGTTTACCTCGATGCCTATCCTTGGAGAATCCGCCGCGGCGGGCGTGACGAAGCCGGTCAGGACGAGGATAGAGAGAATAATGGCAATGTTTCTAGGCATGAAGGACGGCCGTTCCAAGTGAGTGGAGTGACTTTATCGTAATGAACATGCTTTCGGAGCAAGGGGCTGCAACCGTATCACTCTCCCGTCACATTATGTCCGTAGATAAGTATGACCGCCGCGTCGATCATTGCCCATCCACCGTTTATGATATCGAACTCCTCGCAACCTTCCGGCATTGGATTGATGCGGATGATGACGGTTCCTTTCACCATGCTGCTTGCGTTGTGATCCTTCTCGTAGTCGTAATTCCACTCAGGCAACATGCAGCCGCTCGTCTCGGCATTTTTTCCCCGGTCGGGCGTGTTGAGATCGTCATCAGGAGAGCCGGGGGGGATGACGTTTCTGAACGGGCCTTCCCCTTCGATCCTTCCTGTCACAGGATCGAGATAGGATTCCTCGATTGGCAGTCCTTCGCGTTCGTAGGCTAAGATGTGCCACTGTTCGTGGCCAAGCTCCTCGCCTATCCATTCCCCGTACGCTAGACCGTAGGTCTCGTCTGGGTACTCGACGAAGGCGCAGTCGGTCCCGAGATCCTCGACGCCGAAACCGGAGAAGAATCTGTGATCGGGATACTGTTCGGTGATCTGTGCGAGGGTGAAGGATTTTGCGTACCCGTCCGGTGCCAGTATATCGATGCTGGTCGCGCCCGTGAGATCGATGCCTTTCTCCGCGAGTATGTCCACGATTTTAACCCCGGTGTAGGTCGCGTAGAAGTCGAACTGCTGCTTCGTTGTGTTGGCGAGCCCGAACTGTGTGTGGGGCGGCATCGCTTTGAGTTCCGCCATGGTCAACGTGATCATCGGGCAGATGTCGAGACCGGGGTAGCTTCCGTCATCGCCCGGGTAGCGAAGCTCCGATATCTCCTCCGTGTTGGTGTAACCGTCGTTATCGCTGTCGAGGCCCGCAATATCATCCAGGCCGCCTGCGTTCCTTCCCGCGTCGTTGTATGCCGCCCCGTAGGGATTCAATGTCTCCTCGAAGCTCTCCGGCAGTCCGGACCAGCCGGCGGGGGGATGGATCACATAGTGGCAGTAATCACAGGCGTTGGCCCACACATCGCCTTCGCCGTCATTCACCGCTCCACCCTTGTGGCAGGTCTGACAGTCGTCGAGTCTGGTTCCGACCGTATGGGGGTAGGTCTTGACGAAGCTGTTGATGTCCGCGTCAGTCGCGTGACCCTGGTAAGATCTGGAAGAGATGATCTCGGTCGGATTCGTGCTCGTGTCGTCCGAGCAGCCGATGCCGATGGCCGCACCCGCGGCAGATATCAGGATCGTGAGCGCCGCATGTTTCCAGGTGAATGTGAAGTGATCGTTACGCATTACGCTCCTTTTGTAGAGTTAAACTCTCCGGCCGTTTCCCAGATCCCGCCTGTTACCATACGAGCACAGTGCCTGAATCGGTCGTATCGTATCCGCCCAGGCGTTCCACCCTTTCCATGAAGTGCTTGGAGCGGACAACCTCTAAACACTTCTGTACCGGTTCCGTATAGAAGTATGTCCTCGGTATGACGAGGTCGTACCGTTCTTTTGTTATTGAAATGAAATCCAGATTGGCACTGACAGCCGCCGTGCGCAGACCGAGGCCGGCGTTGGCGCTGCCGCTCCTTATTGCCGTGGCGACTTCCGTGTGAGTCGATGCGCAATCGTCGTAGCCTGTTATCCCGTCCGGAGCAATACCCAGCCTCTCGAGGTTGAAATCGAGGAGTATCCTCGTTCCAGAGCCCTTCTGCCTGTTTATGAAGCGTACTCCCTGTCTTGTGAGATCCTTGATTCCCTCTATCTGGAGGGCATTGCCCGGCTGCGTCATCAGGCCCTGTTCACGGTCGAGGAAGTGGACGACGACAGGGTTCAGACCAGCTGCAACTTTTTTTACGTAGCTGAGATTGTAATCGTTCGTTTCTGGATCGAGCAGGTGTATGCCGCTGATATGAGCCTCGCCGCGGGCAAGCGCCTCCAGTCCTCCGAGGCTGCCTATGTGGGCCGCGAGTAGTGTGATGCGCGGAAATCGGCCGTTCACCTCAGATGCGAGGAGATCGATCGCCGGGTCGTGGCTTCCGACGATTTTGATATGTTCGAACTCTTCCGGCATCGAGGCGGGATGGACGCTTTTTTCTATCCAGGAATCGATGTGCTCCTTCGGGAAGAGCCATTTGCCTGTCACCTTCGTGCAGGGCATATCCCCGCCCTTCGCCAGCGCGTAGACCTTCTTTTCGTTGAGTTTAAGGTACTTGGCGACCTCTCTGGTCGTCATCAGCTCTTTGCTCATCAGTTCCCGTCACCTCCCTGGACCTCGCGGATTCTGTGATTGAAGACGTGGATTGGCAGTATAGTGTTTTAAAACCAACATTCGCAAGAATATAATGACGTAAAATAACAAATAATGACTTAAATGGATATATATGGTCTTGGATGATCTTGATACACAAATGATTGAGTCGGGGGGTGCCGGGGGCATGGCGTTGAGTCACTGAATGGTTGTAATCGTGGAGGTTGCCGTGTGCTTCTCAGCCGCCGTGGGCGAGGTGGAAGACGCCGACGCTGGCGCCGTCGTCTATGACAAAGGAATCGTACTCTTCCTCGGAGACGAGTCGGCCGTCTACCGTTACCGTGATCAGTGTGTAGCTGTATCCCATATCGTCGAGCAGGACCTGCACCGTCATTCCATCTCTCCACTCGATCTTGTCTCTGTTGTTGATCGTGATCACGTGATCTTCTTTCAAATATAACGGCCGTCAGTCTTTTTTCGCATCCGCGGCTATGGTCAATATCTCGATTGCCACATTGGCCTGCATGTTGGCGACTATCCCTACACGTGCCGCGCAGAGCCCGAGGCTCATATCTGTCTCCTCGTCTCCGCAGAAGTGGATGTATCCGGCAGAATGGATCTTGAGCTTATCGGTAGCCCCGCAGCCCGAGAGGCCGCTGCCGCAGACGATGTGTCTTTCGGGGAAGGCCTTGCACCAGGTCTCGATGAGCCAGCGCTTGTTCTCGGCCCGGTCGAAAGCCTCTATCAGGATATCGGCGCCTGCAAAGATCTTCTCCGCCTCATCAGGCTTCAGCTCGATATCGTGCAGCTCGAGCGCGATGGCGGGATTGATCGCTTTTAAGTGACGGCCAAGGGCCTCGACCTTCGCCTTCCCGATGTCGGACTGGAAATAGTGCTGTCGGTTCAGGTTCGATGACTCCACACGGTCGTGGTCGACCAGGATGAGCCGCCCGACGCCGGCCCTGGTGAGCGCTACCGCCGCGTTGGAACCGAGGCCCCCGCAGCCGGCGATGCCGACCGTGGCGACGGCGAGCTTCTCGGTCGTGCCGGGGACGTTTCGGTCAAAGATGGAATCCATCGTCACTCCTGATCGTCCTTTACGATTTCGACGAGCTCGGGAAGATCGATACCGAGTTCTTTCAGCCGCTCTATCTTCGGGACGCCGTTACTCGTCCATCCGCGGCGCAGATAGGCGGAGTCCACGACCTTGTTGTACTGTTCCATCCGGTACTCGCGGAGGATCTTTATCTTTTCCTCTATGTTCTTTCCCTCGGGATCGATACCGATGATTTCATTCATCTGTTTGTCATACCGCTCGGCCCTGGATTCGTACTCGGCCTTTGTCACGGGACCGACCGCCCGGTAGGGGGGTATGTCGTTTTTTCTCGTGCCGAAACCGAACATGCGCGACATGACGCGCTGGAGGTTATGCACTCGTGCCGACTGGGCCAGCATGCTCTCCTCGTCGAGCGGAATGCCGGTCATCCCCTCGTGGAACTTGAAGAAGTCCTCGACATGCTCGGGGACCTTGGCCGCCTCCTGCGGCTTGAAGTTCTTGTTGCTGAGCGGCACCACATCGTTCCAGAGCAGCTTGCAGAGGCCGTGGAGTCCGAACCATGTTCTCCAGAGAGGATAGTAGTAGAGCGCCTCGGCCTTGTCCTCGAAGGAGGGGATCTGGTTGTTGACCATATCCATGAAGATGAGCCATGCCTCGTCGTGCTGCGGTCCCTTCACCGCCAGTGTGTACCCGGCCTGCTGCGCGAGTGATTCCTTGCACATGTACTCGCTGTACTCGAGCCCCTTCGCTTCCATCCCGATATCCTTCAGGAAATCTGGATCCGCGCCGAGCTCCTTGGCCCATTTTTCTTTGAGCCTGCGTATCCCCTGTCCGACCTCGACGCCGAAACCTTTGCCCAGCGCCGCCTCGTGGAGGCACTCGAGTACCTCGGCGGTCGCGCCGAACTTCAGTTCCTTGCCGCCCGTATGCTCTTTCGTGATGATGCCGTTCTCGTAGCATTCCATGACAAAGGCCGTGCAGGTGCCCATCGAGATCGTGTCGATCCCGTATGTGTCGCAATAGAAGTTGAACTCGACGACGAAATCGCCGTCGAAACAACCCATGTTGGCACAGGCGGCTGCCGTCTCGTACTCCGGCCCGTCGACCGTAACGATCTGGCCTTTGTAGGGGCCGGTCTTGATCTCGAAGCCGTCGACCGTCTTGGCGCAGGCCATCGAACATCCCTTCCAGCATCCGTCAGGGTGATCCTGTGTGAAGTAGTCCTGTTTGAGCGTTACCGAGTTGATCTTCGGCGTGTCCTCGTGCGCCCCGTACTGGTAGTTATGGACTGGAAGGAGGTCGTAGGCGTCCATGACGTCGACGATATTCGCCGTGCCGACTTCGCGCATCCGGCACTGTGATTTGTCCAGCGTCGCCATCTCAGCGTTGATCTTCATGCCGTATTCGCGTATGAGCTGCGGGTCGACCGGATGGTTCATGTCGTCCACGATCTCGATTGCTCCGGTGGGACAGACGTATGCGCAGGAGGTGCAGCCGATACAGTGGGGATCCACCTCGCCGAACGGCATCGTCAGATGCCTCTTGATGCCGCGGCCGGCGAAATCGAGGATGCGCTCCATGACGAACTCGTCGCATGCGAGCACGCAGTGACCGCAGAGGATACATGCCTTGGGATTCTCGTCGGTCAGCTCGCTCCTGTACTTCTCCCTGTCGGTCGCGCCGCAGAGCTTTGCGATCGCCTGGATCGTGGGCACCTCCGGCCAGCGGCCAAGATACATCTCGGCGAGCCGCTTGCGGTGAGCCTTTACCCGCTCCGAAGCGGTCTCCACCTTTATCTCTCCGCGGACCGGGAAGTTGCAGGATGTAACAAGTTTCTTTCTGCCCCGCTGCTCGATCTCGACCGTGCAGAGCCTGCAGAGCCCTTGAGGCGTGAGGTCCTTGTGGAAGCAGAGGGTGGGGACATGGACTCCGTTGTCGCGGAGGACGCCGAGAAGGTAGGAGCCCTTGACTACTGAAACTTCCTTGCCGTCTATCGTGATCGTGATCTTTTCCGTAGCCATTATATCACCTCCACTGCGTCGAATTTGCAGACTTCGTAACAGATCCCGCACTTTATGCATTTTGTGCCGTCGATAGTGTAGATTTTTTTCGGCTCGCCCGAGATGCATTCGGCCGGACAGTTCTTGGCGCACAGCGTGCAGCCTGTGCACTTGTCATCGTCGATGCGGTATTCAATGAGTGTTTTGCACACCCCCGCAACGCATCGTTTCTCCTTTATATGCTGTTCATACTCCTCGCGGAAATAGTTGATCGTGCTGAGAACCGGATTGGGTGCGGAGCCTCCGAGTTGGCATAGGCTCATCTCCTTGATTGTGCCGCACAGCTCCTCCAGTTTTTCGATATCTCCTTCCTCGCCGCGGCCTTCACAGATGTCAGAGAGTATGTTGTGCATCAGGTGAAGCCCCTCGCGGCAGGGTGTACACTTGCCGCATGATTCGTCCATTAGAAAATCGACGAAGTATTTCGCTACATCGACCATGCAAGCGCGGTCGTTCATCACGATCATGCCACCCGAGCCCATCATAGAGCCTGCCTCTGTCAGGGAGTCGAAGTCGACCGGCATGTCGAGCTTGTTAGCGGGCAGGCATCCGCCGCTTGGGCCGCCCGTCTGGACCGCCTTGAACTCGCGTCCGTCCGGTATGCCGCCGCCCACCTCCTCGATGATCTCTCTCAGCGTGATCCCCATCGGGACCTCGACGAGTCCAGTATTCCGGATATTGCCGACCAGAGAGAACACCTTGGTCCCGCTCGATCCGCCCCACGGGTTGTCGCTCACATCTCCCGAGCCGATTGAGGCGAACCATTTCGCCCCCTTTTCCATGATCGCCGGTATGTTTGCCCAGGTCTCTACGTTGTTCAGCACGGTCGGTTTGTCCCGGTAGCCGTACTCGACGCTGTGCACATACTTTGCGCGCGGTTCGCCCGGTTTTCCCGCCATCGATATCATCAGAGCACTCGACTCCCCGCATACGAAGGCGCCGGCGCCCCGATGTATGTGTATGTCGAAGCTGTGCCCGCTGTCGAGTATATCATCACCGAGCAGGCCGTACTCTCTCGCCTGAGCGATCGCTTTCTCCAGCCGCACCATGGCGAGCGGGTACTCCTTTCTGATGTAGATGTATCCTTGGGCGGCGCCCACGGCGTAGGAGCCTATCACCATCCCCTCGATTACCGAGTGGGGGTCTGTCTCGATGATGCTCCGGTCCATGAAGGCACCCGGGTCTCCCTCGTCGGCGTTGCAGACGACATAGATCTCCTCCTCGCGCTCACGGGCAGCCTCGAGGCCGGACTTCCACTTGACACCCGCGGGGAATCCTCCTCCACCGCGTCCCCTGATGCCCGAAGCGATCACCTCCTGTATGACCCCTTCTGGCTCGGTGTTTGCCAAGATCTTTTTCAATGATTGATAGCCGCCGCGCGCGATGTAGTGATCGATATTCTCCGGATCTATCAGGCCCTTGTTCCTGAGCGCTATCAGCTGCTGCTTGCTGAAGAAGGCGATCTCTTCCATTTTCTCGTTCACCGCGCCCGAGACGGGATCGGTATGCAGAAGCCGCTCAACGACTTTTCCTTCGACGAGCGCGTCGACGATCTCTGTGATATCCTTCTCTTTCACTTTCTGGTAGAAGGTGCCGTCCGGCTGCGTGACTATTATCGGCCCCATTGCGCAGAAGCCGTTGCACCCAGTGCCGACGACTAGAAAATCCTTGTCGAGTTTGCGTTCCTCGAGCACCTTTATCAGGCGGTCGCGGATGACAAAACCCTTCGCCGATACGCAGCCGGTGCCGGTGCAGACCATAAGCATCTTCTTGTAGCCGGCAGCCGATTTCTTTTCGGCCGCTGCGATTTTATCAAGATCGATCTTCTTTTTCTTCTTTCCGGCTGCCTTCGCGGTCTTTTCATCCTTCTTGGCGTCGGGTTTCTCCGCCTTGGCCGCTTCTTTCAGGAGCTTTTCGACATCCTTCGCCTTGACGTTGCCGAAGACCTCTTCGCCGATCTTAACGACAGGCGCGATGCTGCAGGCGCCGAGGCAGGCGACCGCCTCGAGTGTGTACTTGTTGTCCCCTGTAGTCTGGCCCGTCTCTATCCCTAGCACGCGCTCGAAGGAATCGAGGATTCGGGATCCGCCCTTGACGTGACAGGCAGTTCCGAGGCAGACCTGGATGGTCGTTTCTCCGCGCGGCTCGAGGCTGAATGCCTTGTAGAAGGTGGCGATGTGATAGAGATGGGCTTTCTGCCGGCCGGTCTTCTTGCAGATCTCATCTATCGCGGTCTTTGATATGTGGCGGTAGCGTTCCTGTATGTCCTGCATCATCTCGATGACATATTCAGGATCGCTGTTCCACTTCTCGATGATCTCGTGGATCGTGTCGATCTCGCTCTTGCATGTCTGGACAGAGATCTTCTTGGGGGTTGTAAGCTCTGCGACCTTGTTTTCGGCGATGCGCCAGGCGGGGGTGATCTGACGGTTCTTCGCGATCACGGCCTTGATCTTCTTGTTCCTGAAGACGGTTCCGATGCCGCCCCGCCCCGCCTGCTTGATCCTGGGAAAGTCTCGCCGCCAGTCATAGAAGGAGAAGTTCAGGACTCCCATGCGGGTGTGCTCCGCTCCACGGCCCGCCGAGACGCAGGCGATGTTCCTGCGGTCGAGCTCGTTGTCCGCGTACATCTCGGTCAGCTCCTCGGAGAGAAGATGAGAGTCGACGCTTTCAAGAGGGGCCTTTTCGATCGTGACCTTGCCGGCGACCGCGTCGATCAGGACTATGACATCCTCCTTCGCCTTTCCCGTCACCATCAGCGCATCGAGTCCCGCGAATTTCAGGTAGGGGCCGAAGTAGCCGCCCACGTTGCAGTCCATCATCGAATCTGTGAGGGGGGAGATGGCGGTTACGAGCGTTTTGCCCGAGCCGGGAAATGAAGTAGTGCCGCCGAGCGGTCCCGAGGAGAAGCAGATCGGGTTGTTCGGGCTGTCCCATCTCGTCTCCTTGTCGATCTCCTGGAAGGTGAGCCAGAGGTCGAATCCCTTGCCACCCGTCCAGAGGTCTATCATCTCCTGTGAGACCGGGTGGATACCGATCTCGTTCTTGTCGAGGTCTACCCTGAGCCACCTTCTCGCGTAACCCTTTTCCAATTCGATTACCTCGAAGGGGAATTCGCAGAGTGTCTCGTGGGCATCCTTCATCTTTTTTATGAGTTTTTCCGCCATTCGGGAGCTCCTTCTCGCTGTCATTGGTTGCATTTATTCGGAATGGGAAATATACAACGTTTTGGAATTTATATAAAGCCGAAATCGTTATGTTCATTCGAACATATCCCTTGACACGCGGCCTTATTCCGATTTCCATTAGCATATGGTGCGTTAAAGGCAGGAATCATCATCGACACGGGTTGAAGCCATGAAAAGGCTCTCGATAGTATTGAGGTGAAGTCCTTGAATAAACTCTCTTTAGCATTGATGACGATAGCAGCCATGATGTTAGCTTCCTGTTCGACAGAAGGCGAGCGGTCCGGGTCTCGGGAGCTGGTGATCTTTCACGCGGGAAGCCTGGCAGTGCCGCTTAGGCAGATCGCCGATGAGTTCGAGAAGGAACATTCCGGTGTCCGTGTTCTTCTCGAGGCGGCGGGAAGCCGGGCGTGCGCACGCAAGATCGCGGACCTCGACAGGTGGTGCGATGTGATGGCTTCGGCCGACTACACGGTGATCGACGAGCTTTTGATCCCCGAGCATGCCGATTGGAATATCAGGTTCGCCGGCAACGAGATGGCGATCGTCTACCATGACAAGTCGCGGGGCTCTGACGAGATAAATGTCGAAAACTGGCACGAGCTTCTGCTCCGGGACGGTGTCGCCTTCGGCAGGTCGGACCCCGACTCCGACCCGTGCGGCTACAGGGCGGTACTCGCGATGAAGCTGGCGGGGATGTATTACGGCATGGAGGGTCTTAGCGCACAGCTTCTCGAAAAGGACACCGAGTATATCCGTCCCAAGGAGACCGATCTCTTGGCACTGCTGGAGACCGGCACGATAGACTTCATCTTTTTATACCGGTCCGTGGCGCAGCAGCATGGACTCGATTATCTACTCCTTCCGGACGAGATAAACCTGAAGAGCCCTGAATTTGCGAAGGTGTACAAGGCGGTATCGGTCGAGATATCTGGCAGGGAGCCTGGAACCACGATCACAAAACGCGGCGCGCCGATGGTCTACGGCGTCACGATCCCGAAGAACGCCCCCGATCCTTCGCTCGCGCTCGAGTTCGTCCGGTTTCTGCTGGACGTCGATAAGGGTCTTACTATTATGGAGCGGAACGGGCAGCCGCCGCTTGTGCCTTCACCGACGGACACGTACGATAAGCTCCCCGACGAGCTCAAAGGCTTCGCCCTTCCACCCGGTCCGGTGAGTTGATCTATCATGACCAGGAAAAGATTTGAACCTGTGCATCTGATATTCATGGGGCTCGGAGGGCTCGTGCTCCTCTTTATCGTTGCGCCTCTTCTCGGCATGCTTCTCAGTACCACTGGTGGGCAGCTTGCAGAGACCGCGCGAGACCCGGAGGTTGCGGGAAGCGTGCGGCTCACACTGCTCGCATCGATGGGGGCGACGCTCATCTTCGCTGTGGTATCGGTGCCGTTCGCCTATATCCTCGCAAGGAAGCGGTTTCCCCTGAAGCAGCTCGTGAACGGGATCATTGACCTGCCGATCGTGATCCCCCATTCGGCCGCCGGGATAGCGCTTCTCGGGATTATCTCGCGGGGCACTCTGATCGGCGACCTGGGGGAACGTGTGGGTGTGCGCTTCGTCGGCGGATATGCAGGGATCATGGCGGCGATGGCCTTTGTCAGCGTACCTTTTCTTATAAACGCGGCCCGCGACGGCTTCGCCGCAGTGCCGGAGCAGCTCGAGAAGGCGGCGCTGAACCTCGGCGCCTCGCCGCTCAGGGTCTTCCTGACGATCTCTGTGCCGATGGCGTGGCGGTCTATCCTGTCCGGATCGATTCTGATGTGGGCGAGGGGGATGAGCGAGTTCGGGGCGGTTCTCGTTGTTGCCTACCACCCGATGATCACGCCGGTCCTGATCTACGAGCGCTTCGGCGCCTTCGGGCTCAAGTACGCGCGGCCCGTGGCTGTTCTCTTTATCGGGGTCTGTCTCGCCTTCTTTGTCGTCCTCAGGGTCGTGGCAGGGGGGAGGCGTCATGCTGAAGGTTGAGGGCCTTTCCAAAAAGCTGGGTGATTTCGCCGTCAGAGACGTCAGCTTTGATGTCGGACGGGGAGACTACTTTGTCCTTCTTGGAGCCTCGGGCGTCGGCAAGACGATCCTCCTGGAGACGATTACCGGCATTACTTTTCCCGACGCAGGGAGGATCCTGTTCGACGGCAGGGAGATCACGCAAGAACCGATACAGAACAGAAATATCGGGCTCGTCTTTCAGGATCAAGCGCTCTTTCCGCACATGACAGTCAGAAAGAACATCGCCTACGGCCTCCGGAGCAGGGGCGCCGGGCGCGGCCGCACTTATAAGCAGACCGAAGAGATCGCCCGCGATCTCGAGATCACATCATTCCTGGAACGCAGGCCCGGGACCCTGAGCGGGGGTGAGGCCCAGCGCGTGGCGCTGGCGAGAGCTCTCGTGACAGAGCCTAAGTGCCTGCTCCTCGACGAACCGCTATCTTCGCTTGATGTCAGCGCGCGGTCGGGCATGAGGGCGCTACTCAGGAGATTGAACCGGAGCGGGTTAACGATGGTGCACGTGACGCATGATTACGAAGAGGCGATCGCTCTCGCGACCCGTATCGGCGTCATGGAGAGGGGAACGGTTGTCCAGACCGGGCCGCCTGATGAGATATTCCGCCGCCCCGCCTCCGAATTCGTGGCACGTTTCATAGGAATAAGGAACTTTTTCCCCGGTGTACTCATAGCGGGCGGCGATGCTGAGTTTCGTTTCTCGGGGCTCGTACTCTCCATCCTGACCGACGCGAAGGAGGGCGAGGGTTACATCATCATACGGAGCGAGGATGTCATTATATCGCTCGAGCCGTCGCGGACGAGTGCGCGTAACGTGTTCGCCGGAGTTATTACCGATATTTTTCCCGTGCGTCTCGGTATCGAGGTTATCGTCGATATTGGAGTCGAGATCGCGGCCCTGGTCACAAAGGAGTCGGCCGAGGGCCTGGGTCTCGAGTGCGGCAAGAGGGTCTGGACGAGCATAAAGGCGAGCGCCGTGCGCTTTGTGGAGGCATGAGACATGGAACCTCACGCTAAGCTCTATCTCCTGTCCGATGAGGACGAGGGTCTCTTCGGGGACGGAAAGTGGCGCCTGCTCATGGCGGTGAGAGAGCACGGTTCGATACAGGAGGCTGCGAGAGAGCTCGGCAGGGGTTACCGCAAGGCCTGGGGCGATATCAAGAGCGCCGAGGAAGCTTTCGGCCGCGCGATCGTGAGGAAGACGAGGGGCGGCTCGTCGGGCGGAGCGACCGAGCTGACCGAATTCGGAGTGCAGTTACTCGACGCCTGGGAGAAGTTCCGGAGCGAGGTTAGTTCGTGCATGAATGAAGCATTCGAAGAGTATTTGAAACCAATCATTGGAGGTATAGATGATGAACGCTGAAGAACTGTTAAAGGTCATCGAGGAAACGGCGATCGAGATAGACGATACGAAGAAGCTTCCCTGCGTGGAGGCCTTCGAGATCGCGAAGAAGTACGAGGTTCCGCTCAGGGAGATCGGTGAATTGTGCAGCCAGAACGGTATCAAGCTAATCAGCTGCCAGCTGGGGTGCTTCTAGTTTCGCAGTAGCGGGGACGGGACGATGAAGACAATAGCCATATCTGGCGCTCATTCGAATGTGGGCAAGACAAAGCTCGCGGAACGGCTCTGCCGGCTGCTCCCTGGTGCGGTCCATGTAAAGATCGGTCATGGGACAGAGAAAGAGGATGTGGGGAACGTTTTCTACCATGTCGGTACGCCCTATTACGTAATCGCGGACGAGAATCACGATGCCGGTTTTCTCGTTATAGAGAGCAACAGTATCTTGAAAGAGATAAAGCCCGACTGTGCGATCTATCTCCCCGGCGGCGAGCCAAAGCTGTCGGCCGTCGGCCTGTCCAAGAACGCGGACATCATCCGGGGGGAACGAGTCGGCCGCTGCACGATCGCGCAGCTCATGCACGATCTCGAGATCGATGAAAAGACTGTCGTGGAGATCATTCTATTAGCCGGCGCCGTTCCTGAAGGGGGATGCTGAGTATGATACCGTTCGAGGATGCCCGTCGCATCGTCATGGATTCGGTCCTATATCTCGGCGGCGAGACAGCTTCCCTTGATCAGACGTGTGGGAGAGTGCTTGCAGAAGATATCGTCTCCGATATCGATATGCCCCCCTTCGATAAATCGGCGATGGACGGATACGCCTGCAGAAAGGCAGATCTCGGGTTGGCGCTCGAGATCATCGAAACGATTCCAGCGGGGCGGACGCCTTCTGAGAAGATTGCCGGGGGCCAATGTGCAAAGATCATGACGGGCGGAGTCGTGCCGGAGGGGGCCGACTGCGTTGTGATGATCGAACATACCGAGATCCGTGACGGGCGGGTCGTCATCACAAAGAAATCGAGTGTGCTCAATATCTGCTATCAGGCTGAAGATGTTGAAACCGGCGATGTCGTGCTGCGTAAGGGGACCATTATCACCCCCGCCGAAGTCGCGGTCTTAGCGGCGGTCGGATGCGCCGAAGTGCCGGTGGCTATAAGGCCCAGAATCGGGATTATCACTACAGGGAGCGAGCTTCTCTCGCCTTCCAAGAAACCATCGGCGGCGCAGATACGGGACAGCAACAGCTCACAGCTTCAGAGCCAGGTCGCACGTGCCGCGTGCGTGCCCGTACCGCTTGGTATCGTGGAGGATTCGCCCGAGGCGATCGGGGCTGTCATCGAGGAGGAAATGGATCGGGTCGATATCTTTCTCCTCTCAGGCGGCGTGTCGATGGGGGAGTTCGATCATGTGCCGGCTGTTCTCGAGGATAAGGGCTTCGATCTTCTATTCGAGAAGGTCGCCATGAAGCCGGGCAAGCCGACCGTCTTCGGCCGGCGGGGCGATACATTTGTCTTCGGCCTGCCGGGAAATCCGGTCTCTGTCTTTGTCGTCTTCGAGCTCCTCGTCCGCCCTTTCTGCTACAGGCTCATGGGATCGGAGGGTGGAACCGTCACGGTCACGGCTCGCCTGTCCGAGCCGGTGGCGAGGCGAAAGTCGGACCGGATCGCCCACATTCCCGTCCGTTTCGACAAGGATGGCAAAGCGAGAGCGATCGAGTATCACGGATCCGCTCATATACACGCATACACGCTCGCCGACGGCTTCATCGCCGTGCCGGTCGGTACGAGTGAGATCAAAGCGGGCGAGAATGTAGCTGTGACACTTACGAGGGAGACACGGGTAGCGGATTAGTAAAACGTGCACGGTCGAATGAGACTCGCACAGATTATGATATAAACAAAAATGCGTTAATCGAAGATATGGAGTGAGATTTGAGCCTCACAGACAGATTCGGCAGAAGGATCCACTACCTCAGGATATCGGTCACAGACCGGTGCAACTACCGGTGCGTTTACTGCATGCCGGAAGAAGGCATTTCTCTGAAATCACACGACGAGATTCTGCCGTACGAGGCGATCACGCGTATCGCGGGCGTAGCGGCTCGGCTCGGCTTCGACAGAGTACGGCTCACGGGCGGCGAGCCGCTCGTGCGAAAGAGCATCGGGCAGCTCGTAGCGATGCTGAGCGGTATCAATGGCCTCGAGGATATCTCGATGACGACGAACGGTTCGCTTCTTACGTCGAACAGGGCGAGGGAGCTCAAAGCTGCGGGGCTAAAGCGCATCAATATCTCCCTGGACACGCTCGACGAGAGGAAGTTTTCCGAGATAACGCGTGGCGGCGAACTCGAAGATGTTCTTAAAGGCGTCGCTGCTGCACGCGCTGCGGGACTCGATCCGGTCAAGATCAACATGATCGTATCGGAGGGAACGATCCCCGCCGAGATCGATGCGATGCGGAGATTCTGCGAGATGAACGGACTGTTCCTGCAGACGATAAAGCAGTTCTCACTCTACAACCGCAAGGACGAATTGAAATATCCGCATGTTTTCGATCGCCCGCATCCATGCGATGAATGCAACAAGCTCAGGCTCACAGCCGACGGTTATCTCAAGCCCTGTCTCTTCTCGAACAAGGAGATCAGTGTCGACCTGGAAGATATCGAGGGAAGCATAAGATGTGCGGTCGAGAGCAAACCCCAGGAGGGAACCTGCTGCGAGAACAGGCTCATGTGTCAGATCGGAGGATAGGAAAATGAAATTTTCGCATATCGACGAATCGGGTAGTGTGAAGATGGTAGATGTATCGGGCAAGCCTGTCGTAAAGAGGATCGCCGTTGCCACGGGCGCCGTCCATCTTAAAGCCGAGACGGCCGAGATGATCACAGATGGGCTCATCAAAAAGGGCGACCCGCTCGCCACGGCCCGCATGGCAGGTATCATGGCGGCGAAAAGGACCGGTGATCTGATTCCCCTGTGCCATCCGCTGCCGCTCGACCGCGTGAGCGTTGATTTCGATATCGAGGAGAACAGGATCGATATACGCGCTGAAGCTGTAGCCACGGCTAGGACCGGCGTCGAGATGGAAGCGCTTACGGCTGTCTCGGTCGCGGCGCTTACGATCTACGATATGTGTAAGGCGGTCGACAAGGAGATGACGATCGGCGATATCAGACTCCAGAGCAAGACGAAGGAACCGGCATGAAAGATACGTTCAAGATCGTATCGATAAATATAAGCGAGAAAAAGGGCGAGCCGAAAAAACCGGTGAATAGAATCTCGTTGCGCGAGGGCCACGGCATTGTGGGAGACGCGCACGCGGGCGACTGGCATCGACAGATATCGCTGCTCGCAGAGGAGGAGATAGACAAGATGCGGGAGAAGCTTTCAACGCTCGAGCCCGGGGATTTCGCGGAGAATATAACGACAAGGGGCATCGATCTGCCGGCGCTGCCGGTCGGGACAAGGCTCGTCATCGGAAATGTAGAACTGGAGATTACACAGATCGGCAAGGCCTGCCACAAGGGGTGCTCGATCATGGAGCAGGTGGGCGAGTGTGTCATGCCGACAAAGGGCATATTCGCGAAAGTCACAAGAGGAGGGGAGATCACTCTTGAAGATACTGGCTCTTACGATATCTGACAGGGCCTCGGAAGGGGTCTACGAGGACAGGTCTGGCCCGGCCGTCGAGGAAACACTCAAGAAAGGTATTTCTGGTGCCGTGGTAGAGCGGCTCATAGTCTCGGACGAGGCGGCCGAGATCGAGAAAGCATTTGAAAAGCATGCGGAGTACGACGTCATCCTGACTACTGGGGGCTCCGGCATCGGCCCGAGGGACAACACGCCCGATGTGACAATGAGTTTCTGCGACCGTATGATACCTGGGATAGCCGAGTACTTAAGAAGCGAGTCTTGCAAAGAGACCCTGAACGCCGTCCTCTCGAGGGGGGTTGCCGGATATAAAGGCACGACGATAATAGTCAACCTTCCCGGCTCTGTGAAGGGAGCGGTCTTCTGCGCGAAGCTGCTTCTTCCCATTCTCCCGCACGCCTGCGACATGATCCGCGGCGAGGGCCACTGATTCACTATCTGAGCAGGACGAGCTTTTTTACCGAAGTGTAGCCTTTCACCGTCATCCGGGCGAAATATATGCCGGAGGCGAGCACCCTGCCGTTTTTGTTCCTACCATCCCAGGCTACTTCTGAATCTCCGGTCTGGAAATGACGGTCGGCTATAACAGCCACCCTGCGCCCCGCCGCGTCATACACCGCGATGCGTACATGACCGGCTTCCGGCAGCGCGAACCTGAAGGTAGTGACCGGATTGAATGGATTGGGGAAGTTCTGCGACAGGAGCGGAGATGAAGGTATCGCCGATTCGATCTCCGCTGCAGTAGCAATGGGAGTAAGGTTGAGGGTGATCATGATGGAAAAACTCAGTGAGGCCGCGATATCCGGATCCCCGTCTCCATCCAGATCGGGAGCGCAGACATCAAAACCATCAGATTGTGTAATGAATGTCTGCTTCTCCTGGAATGTTCCATCACCATTTCCCATAAAGAACAAGATAGGGTCTACATGATCCGAGCCTACCGTAATAATATCAAGAACTCTATCATGATTGAAGTCCGATACGCAAAACGAACCCATCCCATTTATATAGTATTCATCGGAAAACTCGAATGTCCCATCCCCGTTGTTCATGGAAATCTGAATCCCGCCTATATACTTTGCGACGATGTCGTCGTCACCATCCCTGTCGAGGTCGGCTGCGACGAGTTTCCTCGTTTTCCATTCGGACCTGTATGTCACCGGCGGTTGGAACGTCCCGTCACCGTTATTCATCATGATCCCTAGGCCTTTAGGATACCCACCTAACGAATCGGCTCCGACCGCTAGATCGTTGTCGTCATCCCCGTCAAAATCAGACGTGCATATACCGTAAGGTTGTTTTACCAACTCTGTTGTCGGAAAGCTCTCAGGAATCTGAAACGACCCGTCACCGTTTCCGATCAGAACCGAGACCGTCCGTGTGTCGCCATTCGTTATAGCGAGATCGCTGTCGCCATCGCCGTCGAAGTCGTCGGTGCAGGCCATCAGAGGATCGTTTCCTGCCGCGAAGTCAGTTTTGTTCTGGAACGTGCCGTCTCCATTGCCGAGGAAAACGGACACGGTATAAGAGGAATTGTTGATCACGGCGAGATCTTCGATAAGATCACCATTGTAATCAGCGATGCATATCGATGTGGCATTTGGCCCGACTGTGTAGTCGATGAAATGCTCCAGCGTTCCGTCTCCATTACCCAGAAATATGGCCACTGTACTGCCCGCATTCCATATTGAGACGAGATCGATATCCCCGTCACCGTTGAGATCCGAAGAATAGATGTTCTTACTATTATAAAGGTTATAGTACAATGGAGATCTGAACGTGCCGTCTCCATAGTTTATGAGGATGGACACCTTGTCCGAATAGGAGGCAGCGGCTAGATCGGAATCTCCATCGAGGTCGAAGTCTCCACTGCACAATTCCGGATGACTCGATCCGACCCAATAATAATAATTGTCCTCCTGAAAATTCCCCTCTCCATCACCCAGAAACAATCTCAGGCTTCCATTAGAACAGGTTAAGGCCAAATCGATATAGCCATCGTCATCGACATCCAAGCTATGCATATAATAGAGGCCAATAGTAGGCCAAGCGGAAGTATAGGTGGCTCCGTTGATGAATGTCCCATCGCCCTGGTTGAAATGGATCACGAAATCACACGATGCCTCGTTCAATACCGCAAGATCTGCATCGCCGTCGAGATCGAAGTCG
>DAOUUU010000135.1 GCA_030667985.1 Candidatus Krumholzibacteriota bacterium | reverse complement strand
GCCGGGTCCATGACATCTCAGAGATGTGAATAAGTCCCTCGATACCCTTCTCGAGCTCGACGAAAGCGCCGTAATCGGTAATCGAGACGACCTTGCCTCTGATCTTGTCCCCGACTGGATATCTCTCGTCCACACCTTCCCAGGGATAGGGAGTGAGCTGCTTGAGCCCTAGCGATATACGCTCTCTCTCCTTGTCGAAATCGAGTATCTTGACCTTGAGTTTGTCACTGATAGCGACCACTTCGGAGGGATGGCTCACCCTACCCCAGGTAAGGTCTGTAAGGTGAAGCAATCCGTCGATACCACCGAGATCGACGAAAGCGCCGAAATCAGTGATGTTCTTGACGATGCCCTCGCGCTCTTCGCCCACCTGTAGCTCAGCGAGCAGCTGTTTCTTCTTTTCCTCGCGCTGTGCTTCGAGAACGACGCGCCGTGATACTACGATATTGCGCCGTCTTTTATTCAGCTTGATGATCTTGCATTCGAGATCCTCGCCTATCAGCTCGTCCAGGTTTGGGACCTGCCGAAGCGCTATCTGCGAACCGGGAAGGAACGCATCCACGCTCATCAGCTTCACAACGAGGCCACCCTTGATCCTGCGGTCTACAGTCGTCTTCACGACTGTTCCTATATCATAGGCATCCTTTATATCATCCCATGCCTGCAGGAAGTCGGCTCGTTCCTTAGAAAGGACGATCAGGCCGTCCTGATTCTCCATCTTTTCCAGGAAAACGTCGAAAACGTCGCCCTTCTTGACCTCCGTGCAGTCGGCGAATTCACTAATGGGGATCGTTCCCTCACTCTTGAATCCGACATCGAGGATTATTTCCTTGTCACTTATCGAATAGACCGTCCCCTTGACGATTTTACCCTCGCGTAGCGAGACCGCCTCGGATTCGTAGTCTTCGAGCATTTCTGCCAACTCGGCTTCCAGATTCTCTGTCCCAGCCAGTTCATCAGGTGTAACTTGCTCGAATATCTTCAGATAAGATAACTTATCCGAAGTGGATGGTACATCACCACCTTTCTTTTTCAGCATTTCCCCGCTTTCGGTCGGGGTCTGTCCTTCTTGCATTGAATTTTCTTCCAACATTAAAGAATCTCCTCCTTACTTAATTGATTTTAAAGCAATGTCGTATGATAGAGGTTTTACCCAGGAGGCGCAAGTGAAAACTAGGGTTACGGTGCGGTCTGCTCCCCGCCGCGGGAGATCTCCTCCATTCTCTCTAGAACCCGGTCGATCACCCATTCAGGAGTCGATGTGCCGGTCGTAAGACCAATCTTATCGCACTCATGGAACCAGGCCGGATCTATCTCGTCCGCTGTCTCGACAAAATGGGCGCGGATACCCGCTTCGAGGCACATCTGGTAAAGGCGTTTGGTGTTTGAACTCTTCTTGCCGCCGACGACGAGCATCAGGTCGACATCCCTGGAAAGATCTAACGTCGCTTCGCGTCTAAGAACTGTCGCCTGGCAGATAGTATCATAGACGCGCAGGTGTTCGACCCGCTCCTCAAGCACAGCAATGATCTTATGAGCTCTCTCCTTAGAGAAGGTGGTCTGTATGACGACTCCAGCTTTTTCGAGCGGTGGTACATTTCCGGCGTCATCGGGATTATCGATGATTATAGCGCCGTCTCCAGCATGTCCCGCGATGCTCTTTACCTCGGGATGCTCTCCGTCGCCTATGATTATGACCCTGTAGGATTCACCGGTCAATTTGCGGACATAGTTTTGGCTCCGCTGGACGAATGGACAGGTCGTGTCCAATAAGTGTATTCCCCTTGCCCTTGCCTCTTCGATCAGTTCCGGCTGGACGCCGTGCGCTCTTATGACGAGTATCGAGCCCTTTTCGATCTCATCGAGTGAGCCGACCGGTTCTACACCACTCTCTCTCAACCGTTCTACCGCCTGCGGGTTGTGTATGATATCTCCCAGCGTATAGATCTTGGTGTCTGGTTGATCGGCCAATCCCTGGTTGATGAGGCGCATAGCCCTCTTCACGCCGAAACAGTACCCTGTATGGGGGGATAGAATGATCTCAATCTTCCGATTCATCCTTCATCATCCTCAATGTTTCAAAGACCATCTGGTTCAAGAGCCTGTAATCGAGTTTCTTGTCTTCGGACTCGTAGTCAACCGGCAGCCTGATCGGGGGCCCGATATGAAGCTCGAGCCTCTTTCGTCTCAGGAAACAGTCCCAGAGCTCGTTTGAGCCCCTTATGAATACAGGAACGATCGTCGTGCCCGTATGCAGGGACAGGAATCCGATACCTCCCTTGAACGTTCCAAGTTCTCCGGTCTTGGATCTCGTTCCTTCAGGGAACATGAGAACCGACTCCGACGACTCCAGTTTGGATATGATTAGCTTCAACGTCCGCCTGCCGATCTCGCCCCTATCTATAGGGATAGCTTTGTACTGACTTATGAAACCGCCGAAGAGTCTGTTCCTGAATAGTTCCTTCTTGGCTAAAAAAGCGACTTCGAGGTTCAGGCCGCAGCTGACGATCGGCGGATCGGCATAGGATGTGTGGTTGCTGGCGAAGATGAAATGTTCTCGATAACGAAGGTTTCTTTTACCGTAAATCTTTAATCTGAAGAAGAGCCTGCAGAACACACGTACTATGAATAAAGTCAAGCCGTAGTGAAGGGCCAAGTGCTCGAAATCGTTTCGTTCTCCGGGCCATACACGCAGGGAAGCGAGCTTGCTGGCAACATCAAGAACGGCCTTCTCGATGGTTTCCACCTGCTGTACGATGGTGAGATCCGATGTGTCCACGAGTATCGAGCCTGGTGGTCTTGTAAGCGGGCTGTGTTCTCTGCTCGAGTCTATCTTGTCACGCTTGTTGATGTTTTCGCGTATGTCATCGATGGATTCGCTCACGCCCATCGATTCTAGCTGCCCCTGTCTCCTCCTGGCCCTGGCTTCAGCATCCGCCACGAGAAAAACCTTGGTATGAGCGAAAGGGAAGACAACCGAGCCCGTGTCGCGGCCTTCGGCGACTATCCCTCCTGCTCTTGCAATCGAACGTTGGATCTTGACCATCTCGCGCCTGACAGAACCGTGACGGCTGACCGGCGAGACGAAACGCGAGACCTCGGAGCTGCGGATCTCGCGTTCGACATTGACGCCATCGAGGTAGAGCGCGCTCCTGCCCTCTTCATCCTTGAGTTCCAAGCTTATGCTCGCGGCTATTCGTGCTGCCGATTCCTCGCTCTCCGGATCCAGGCCCTCCCTGAGCATCGCATAGGTCACGCCCCGGTACATGGCCCCGGTGTCGAGATATCTCAAACCCAGTCTGGCGGCCAGAAGAGACGCTGTCGTGCTCTTTCCCGATCCGGCGGGGCCGTCGATCGTGACGATCATCTCGCTCAATACTTCCTTTATGGCTTGTTCTTTTTCCATTGATAATGACGTCGGGGCATAATGCTTTGAAGGCCCTATACTATCTCATCGATGGCAGCGATGAACCGCTTGTTCTCCTCGGGCGTACCTATGGATACACGCATCGTGCCCTTGCCGAGGCCGAACGGTTCCATGGGCCGCACGATGATCCCTAGCTCGAGTAGTTTGTCGATTATATCACCTATCTCGGCGTGAGGCAGTGCGAGCAGGAAATTTGTTTGAGACTCCGGGACCCGGAAACCATGCTCTATGAGCGAGTCCCTGACTAATTTCATCTGCGTTCGGTTCTCTTTCACTCGTACATTCATCATCTCGGAATGCTTGAGCGCCGCCCGCGCCGCAGCCTGGGCGACTCTGTTAACATTGAAAGGCTGACGGACCTTGTGTAGACAGGTTACGAGACTCGGCTCGGATATCGAGTAGCCCACTCTCAGTCCCGACAGTGAGAATATCTTCGAGAATGTCCTGAAAACTATGATGTTTGGATGGGATTTTAGAAGCTCTAGCGAGTCGGGGTAATCGTCGGCCACCACATACTCGAAATATGCCTCGTCGAACGCTACTATAATATCAGATCTCAATCCGTTCAGAAGCTGCTCGACATCTCCTGAAGAAACATAGGTTCCCGTCGGATTGTTAGGATTGCAGATGAAGATGATCTTTGTCCTGTGGGTGATCGCCTCCTTGACGGCCCGCAAATCGAGTCTATAGTCCTTGAGCGGCACCTCGACTGCCTTGACCCCCATCAGCTGTGATACGATCGGATATACGATAAAGCTGGGAAAAGGAAATACGATCTCGTCCTCTGGGTTGATGAAGGCCCTTGCGAGCAGGTCGATGATCTCGTTCGAGCCGTTGCCAACAAAGACCTGTTCTGTATCGACACCGTACCGTTCGGCGATATCCCTGCACAGGTAATAACTACCGGAATTTGGATACCTGTTGAGCTGTTCCAGCTCTTCGATTATAACCTTTGTGATCTCCTTAATCGGCGGATAGGGATTCTCGTTCGATGCCAGCTTCAAAATCTCTCCCTTGAAATTCCTCTCACGCCTCAGCTCTTCGATCGGTTTACCGGGCACATAGGGTCGAACCTTCTTCAAATGAGGCCTCATCAGATCCTGAAAGTCCATTTTCCGTTCTCCTTTAATTAATCTAAACCGGAAAGCTCCCTAAGCCGATTCTCTTCCTCCTCGGACAGCGGTCTTATGTCTCCACTCTTCAGATCCTTGAAACCCAGATCGCCAAGAGCGGTTCTATGGAGACGCTTGACCTCGTGCCCACACATTGCTAACATTCTTCTTATCTGTCTCTTACGCCCTTCTTTTAATCTTATTACTAAGTTAGTCGAAACCCGATCTCTCTCGATTATCGACATACGGCAGGGCCTTGTGACGTAGTCACCAGTATCAATACCATTGCATATCTTATTGGCTGTGCCATCCGAAACCCGTCCTGTGACAGTGACTTCGTAGACCTTTTCTATCTTGTATTTCGGATGCGTCAGTCTGTACGAGAGATCCCCATCGTTGGTTATCAGGATCATCCCGGATGTATCACGATCGAGCCTTCCAACAGGAAAAAGCCTATCCCTGTATCCATGATCGCGGGCGATACTTATAACCGTTTTTCTTCCATGCGTATCCGATGCTGTGCTGATCACGCCGGGCGGCTTGTTTAGAATCAGGATTATGCTCTTCTCGACAGGCCTGATCTCCCTGCCCTCGAACGTCACGCGGTCCCTATCTGGATCGATTGTCAGGGAAAGATTCACGACGAGTGTGCCGTTGACCTTCACTAACCCCTGCCGGATCAAATCCTCGCACGTTCTTCTCGATCCTAGCCCGGCTGAAGCTAGATAACGGTTGATTCTCATGATCCGGCTCATTCATGCCCGGGTTCCGCTTGGGGCTCCTCTTCCGTGTTCCCATCCCGCACGCCTGCAGGAGCTGGTTCGATAAAGGCTTCCATCGTGAATGTCTTTTCTATCTCCTCTATACTGGGCAGGTCTCTGTAGTCTTTTAGGCCCAGGTATTCGAGGAACTTGCGCGTAGTGGAGTAGAGGTAGGGTCTTCCAACGCCTTCCCCTCTGCCCGAGATCTGAATCAGCTCGCGGTATATAAGCGTCGAAAGAACACCATCGCTGTTCACTCCACGAATCATTTCGATGTCCGTTCGGCATAGCGGTTGTTTGTAGGCGATTATTGCCAGCGTCTCCAGGGCGGGCTGCGATAGTCTGGATTTTCTCTTGTTCTTGAAGAGCTGCGAGACGATCCTTG
>DAOUUU010000047.1 GCA_030667985.1 Candidatus Krumholzibacteriota bacterium | reverse complement strand
TTCCGGATCATCCCGAACGATATCCCGACACTCGACGGTCTCGGCTTCCCCGATGTCCTGAAGACTATGCTCTCGAACCGGGCCGGTCTCATACTGGTCACCGGTCCAGCCAACTCGGGCAAGTCGACGACTCAGGCGGCAATGGTCGACTACATCAACGAACACATGAATCATCATATCATCACACTGGAAGATCCCCTCGAGTTCATCCATACGAACAAGAACTGCCTGATCCATCAGCGTCAGATAGGCGAGCACAGCCGTTCTTTCGCAAATGCCCTGCGCTCCTCGCTTCGCGAAGATCCGAATATCGTCCTTCTCGGTGAGATGCGGGACCTGGAGACTATATCGCTCGCACTGACGGCGAGCGAGGTGGGGCTTCTCGTCCTCGGAACCCTTCACACTAAATCGTCGGCACAGACGATATCAAGGATCGTCGACGCCTTTCCGGTCGACCAGCAGCCCCAGGTGCGCCTTATGCTCTCCGAAGTCCTGATCGGCATCTGCTCGCAGCAGCTGCTGCGCCGTGCCGACAAGCACGGGAGGATCGCAGCCATGGAGATCCTGCTCGGCAACCACGCAGTCAGGAATCTGATCCGCGAGAAGAAGACGCATCAGCTCGAGAACGTTCTAACGACGGGCAGACAAGAGGGAATGCGGTCCCTCGACACGCACCTGAAGGAGCTCGTCGCCGAGAATATCGTAACTGTCGAGGAAGCGATGCGGGTCGCCACCGACCCCCAGACGCTCCTGCTCCAGAGCAAGAAGATATCATCACCAACACCCGCTATGAGCAGCCAGGGATGAGATGAAACAGAAGATACGGCTCGACAAGATTCTACTGGATCTCGGCTACGTCACCGAGAAACAGATCATGCAGGCTCTGCAGCGTCAGAAATCGCACGGCGGCCGCTTCGGATCCCACCTCGTCTATTACAAATTCATAACGGAAGAGCAACTCGCCCACGCCCTTTCAATGCAGCAGGAGATCCCGGCATTCAGTCCGGACAAACAGCAGATCCAATACAATGCAGTGAAGAGGGTTCCCGCCGAGCTCGCCGAGCGGCACTTGCTCCTTCCAATACGGTTCGACAAGGAAACAGGCTCACTGTCACTCGCCATAGCAGATCCGGGAAACACCGAAGGCATCGATGCGGCGAAACGGATGTTCCGCTGCATCGATCTCAACCTCTATATCGCTCCTGAATCTCTCTTGAGAGAGCTCATCACCCGCCATTACCACGGGGAAGACGCGGATGAAGAGCGAAAGGAAATCATAGAGCTGCCAGAATTGTTCGATAGTTCCGAAGCCCCCGAGCAAGACATATCCAACGATGCCATCGAGACCGGAGTCGACGAGACTGACCGCAGTAATGTCTTGATGGTGAGCAAGGCCCCCTTTCTCGCGAAGTTTCTCACGCCAATATTCGAGCGTGAAGGCCTTCATCTTCATGTCCTCTCGGGACAGGAGGAAGTGACCGGCGCGCTGAGATCGGTCTCCTACGATTTCGTCCTCGTATCGGAAGAAGAGAAAGCGAAGTTTCGAGAGTGGATCGAGGAGAAGTCGATTCCTGCTCCCGCGTGCGACGTCATTCCTTTCTCTACCGTATCCGGCTCGATCCTCGAGAATCCGGCGCCGTATAATACGATTGTCCAGTGCCTTCTCCGCTCCCTCCGCGTCATAGCGGAGCTCAGGTGCACCCTGAACCCCTGCACACCACCCTATGAGCTGATCTGCAGGGATCTCCAATGTCTCGCCCGGTCCTTCGATCTGAGCCGTTTGGCAAGGGACGCCCTCCAGGCCGCCGCTCTGCTCATCGTTCCGCAGTCGGCGAACAACGATTGTGATCCGGACGCAGCCGCCGGCGGAACAGATACATTTCCGATAGAGATACACAAGACGATCGAGTACGCAAGATCCCTGCACTTTCCATGGAGTATCGAGGATCTGCTCGTAACTTTCTTCGAAATATTCCTGGAGCAGAAACAGCCTAATGACATCGAGGCGATCAGCGAGGAGATGCTTCTCGCGGCCGGCATTCTGGCCATCGTATGGCACCGGCACACTGCTTTGGGCGACAGCTTCACAACCCTCGACGAGCACATGGCCGCGATAAAGACCGGCCTGAGAAACAAGGCGGGAAAACTTGCCCCTTCCGAGATCGTGGAGGCATACATACGCCTCATCGAACAGAGCGAGGAGGAGCTTCGCGAACAATCCTACTACCAGCTCTTCATAGTCGGCGAAGCCAACAACGTGGTCGACCTATTCGCGACACGGCTCAAACACATGGGCTATCATCCTGTGCGTATCTACGACCTCGAAGAGGCGCAGCGCATGTGCTCACGGATTCCCCCAACGGCAATATTCGTACACAGCGAGAGCTTCCCGGAACGGGTCATGGAGTGCAAAGATCTGTTCAAGTCGGATTCCCCAGTCCTCCTCTACGCAATCACCATCGAGCACGACCCGCGCCGAACACTGGAGCTCTTCGACACGGGGTTCGACGATGTGTTCACGCCTCCGCACGATTTCAACATCATCGCCGCACGCCTCCTCAAATCCTTCCAGAAAAGGACAAAGACGATGCCAGGCCGAATCAAGCCGGGCGGATTCCGTGCGGGATTCAAGGCCTTCTCGTTCACCGATCTCATCCAGGCTCTAGGACAGAGCCAGAAATCTGTCCATATCCGTCTAACAAAAAGCACCGGGGATACGGCCGACATATACATGAAAGAGGGCAGGCTCGTTCACGCGGCGTGCGGGACCACGGCTGGAGAAGCCGCCGTATACGAGATCGTCACATGGAATGAGGACGGCGAGTATGTCGTGGAGCCGGAAAACGAGTTCCCGCCCGAAACAATCAAGAAACCAAACGAAGCAATATTGATGGAAGGTTGCAGGCTTCTCGACGAAAGCCTGGTCTAGAAAACATATCTCACTGATTCAAAATCTGTAGCAAATCCTGCGGAATGCGGGCATTCAACTGCTGCGCGACGGTCAACTGTTCGCACGCTTTCTCATGGTCCCCCAGTGTGTAGAAGGCGCGAGCGTAATTGACGCGCACACTTGGATCTTCCGGATACAGCCGCACCGCTTCTTCGAAGATCCCCAATGATTTTTCGCAATTGCCCAGCTGGCAGAGGAAAACGCCGATGTTGTTCATCACCAGGGTTTCCCTGTTTCCGCTCCCGTACATACCGATAAGGTGCTCGAGCGCCTCCAATTTCATGCCGGCACGGTAGAGCGCCATCGCGTATTCGAGGTTAAAACGCGAGTTCTCCGGATAGGCGTTGGCCATATTCCCCAAGAGAGATGCCACCCATTCCGCGTTTCCCCCACGTTCGGCTTCGAGGCTCAATCGCACGAAGAGTTCGGTCATATCGACACCATGCCGTTTGGCCACTTCGTAGAGATCGGTACATCCCTCGACGTTTCCATTCTTAACGTATGCATGAGCGAGAGGTTCGTAACTGTTGGCAAAGCCTGGATTGACGCAAAGGACCTCTTCGAACTGATCCGCCGCTTTATCCGGATTTCCCTTCTTCCAGTAGATAACACCGAGGTTGTTCCGCGCTTCCAGGTAATCGGAATCGCGCTCGATCACGCGCTCGTAAACCCTCGCCGCCTCGTCCAGCCTCTTCTGCTGCGAGAGAATCGTGGCCAGGTTGTACAGATACCTCACATTACCAGGATCGGCCTCGACCGTTGCCGTCAGATAACGTGTCGCTCTCTCTACATCCCCTATGCGCCGGTAGTAGATACCGAGAGTGCTGTAACCGTACCCGCGCGCGTAATCGCTCCAGTAATTGTGCGTAGCGAGATCCGTGAACCTCTTCTCCGATTTCTCCATGTCGGCGTTCAGACCTATCCATGGCACGGTCTGTATGCAGAGAATCCCGAATGCGAGACAGGCGAACATCCCCGACCTTTTAGGGAATCGATCGATCAGAATGATCGCGGTCAGCAGCGCTAATGGGATCGCTATAGCGGCGAAGAGGTCCCAATCCCTGCTCACACCGATGTTCTTGTTGAAGACGATAAACTCGAGGATATATAAGGCTACCGATATTTCGAGAAAAAGCAGGATGTTATTCGTGGACCGCTCTCGTTCTTTCGGTGCGCGGATGAATCCGAGGAAGATGAAGACCGCAACGGGGCATATGAGAAGGAGCTGATTGGCCGCCTCTACAAGCGTCGTGAACGAAAAGAGCGGATATGCGATACGGTTTCGGTGGGGCCCTGGAAATAGCGGCAGGAACTTTTCGAAAAAGAATCCGGAGAAGGCATTGGATCTCTGCAGCAGCCAGAGAGCCGTAAGACCCCCGATGGCTGCAAACAGGAAAATAGTATATAACCGCCTGCGCGATGGATTCACGCCCTTCGACAGAACAAACAGCAGCACGACCCCGGGGATCAGGGCAACAGCGGACGGATGAAGGAGGAACGCTACGATCATCGCAGCTATCACAAACAGCGCGGACCCTCCTTCTTTCAAACGTTTGATCCCGAAGTACATCAACGCCATTACCGCAGCGGCGAAAGGCGGATAGGGCTCTACATAACCGAAGAAAAGAAGCATCGTGCCGCACGAGAGAAGAGCCAGCAGTACGAGTGCGTACTGTTCATTATTGCTGGACAGGAGACGGGCGGTCTTATGTGCGAATAGAACAAACACTATACCCGACGCCACGCTGATGAGGGCCGAGACTGTGAATGGCGAGATGGTGTAAGGCTCACGGAAACCGTTTAAGAGCTTGAAGACCGACTGATACATCCAGGATGACACGGGTTCGTTGAAAACTATTCCTTTCAGTATGTGATCCGCCCAGACATACCCGTCTCCGAGAAAATGTGTCGCGTTTCTGAAGATCCAGAAGATCAGGCCGGACAGAACGAGCGGAATAACGAATCCCAACCGGGCAACTCCCTTTCTCTTCGTCGATGGAACGAGAAACCGCAGCCTTCGCCCCGCCGTTGCGAGTGTGTTTTGAACAGGAGAAAATAGAACGAGGATCCCGAATAGCAGCATGACAAATACAGCCGGGCCGGAGACATAGCGCCACTGATCGACCCCCCATAACTGAATGTCCTTGTCGAGAAGGGGTATGAGATGAAGGATCAAGAGCGCGACGAACGGAAGGACCAGCAGCACGTTTCTATGCGGATTTTCTTTCAACGTGATCATCTTCCGCCGCTTCGGAGCTCTTTCAGCTTTTCTATCGCATTGGCGTTGTCCGGGTTGAGCTCTAGCGAGCGTTCGTAGTTCTCTATTGCAAGTTCCCTCTCGCCCTTTTCCATATAGGCCTCGCCCAGGCTGTCGTAGACATTCGAAGAACCGGGAAAGAGCTCGACATTCAGCGCGAAGACATCTATCGCCTCGGAGTGCTTATTCTCCCCCAAGAGGGAGTACCCCATTCTATTCAGTACGTTCTCGAGATGGGGCACCTGCTCGAGATATGCCTCCTTATGCGTTATGAACGCCTCTACTCCCTCATCGATCCGCCCTGCCACGAACAACTCCATCGGGAGCATGAACCCATCGGCCGTCCGCTCGGCGACCCGCTCGGAATCCCTGTACGAAACAATACAGTATCCGGCTGGATTTCCGGTACCCGGCGGAAACAGGATCTCGACCCCTCCGATATCGGTGAGAAAACGGATCTGCGAGGCCGGATACATGTCGGATCCAGCGGTGAGATGACTATCTTCGAAATAATCAGAGAGATGAAAAGCCAGCCGTCCGCCTTTATTCTCGACCGTCAGTATCTGTGACGGGCTGTAGAGATACCGCCCGGTATATCGGTCGAGCTGCTCCTGTTCGAGAAGAAGACTAGGAGTCGCATACACTGCCGGATACTCCAGGATCGCTTCCATCGCCGGATCCCGTCCCGAAATATAGTCGTCCCATGTGTAGTTCACGTAGATATCGGGCCTGATGCAATCGCCCGCCGGTTTGAACGGACTCGCCTCGTTGTACTGCCTCGATATCACAAATTCCCTTTCAGAGTTCGGCAGGATGACCGGTCTCGGCACGCCGCAGAAAAATGGCCCCTGACCGGTCGGCTCGCCGACGAGCAGTACCTTTGTATTGTTCTCGAGCATCGAGAGGAACATAACGGCCGCCGAAAAGGTCTTTCTGCTGGTAATCGCAAAGAACCCTCCGTGGCGGTTGATCTTCTCGTTTCCCGCCAGAAAATCGACGAGATCGGCTATGGACGGCCCGCCTCCCCCGTCGTTCTTTCTCAGATCGATGATGAAGCGGTCTATCTCGTGGACATCCAGAAAATCGGACAACCGCGCTGTGAACTCTTCCAGACTCTCGCCGTCCGGCTGATCGATCACCCGGTTGAACTGGAAGTAGAGCGTCGCGGACTCCTCGATGTACTCGAACCAGTAGTTATCCTTCCTGTCGTTGTTATCGATATACGAAGCTCTGTTGTCGGCCGGTTTCATCATGCTCCAGTACAAAACGGGAAGGTAGTGAAACGATCTCATCTCCATCTCGAACGGCTCCCCGGAATCGCTCTCGAACGCGAAGCGTGCCCTTCCCCGGTCTTCTATCACTCCGGCAGCTTCGAGCCATTCGGAGACAAGCGCGATCTGGCAGAACCGGTCCTTCCATCCGAATTCACTTTCCGCCGCCATGTAGGGCCTCATGATCCTGTACAGGTCTTCAACGGATGTATCTTCGACCCTGACAAGCCGGGCCCCGATCGCCCGTCTGTACTCCCTTCCTGCATCCAGGACGTAGAGGCCCTCATCGAAATACCAGATACTCAATGGAAAGATATGCCAATCGAGCTTCAAAGAGAATATGTTCGGATAGGAATGGGCATCCTGAGGCAAGGCCATCAACTTCGCGAACTCGGCCTCGATCTGGTTATCGTTCAGATCGGGGATCCTCTTCTCCAGACGTTCCACATGGCTGCAGAAGGTGTCGGCGGGCACCATCTCGAAGAGCCTGGGATGTTTCTCCTCCATCTCCTTCACCAGAAACCGAAGATCCTCTATCCATTGCTCGCTCGTGACGTTGTCCGGCTTGCTGAGTTGGGGCAAAATCTTGTAATCGATCGAGACCGTGATCGTGAAAACGAGTATCAACAACGACAGCACCACGAGTACCGTGCCGGGAGTCCTGTGCCATCGAATCTCTGACGAGATCAATCTGATACCGAGCAAGAAAAAGGTGAGAATGAGGGCGGCAATTGTAACATAGAGGCTCGCATCAAATGTCGAACCGAAGGGAATATCGAAAAGCCGGCTGGTGACCAGCGCTCCACCAACGGCGACAACAGGGGCCAACCACGACAATATAACTATGGGCCTTGATTTTCTCATTCGATCTTCCTTTCCACGATTATCGATATATCACCATAATAGAGCCGAATGATATTTGATTCTTATAGTTCCGCACCGGATCTGGCTTCATATCAATCAGAGACAATACAGTATCGCATAGAATCACACATTCCTTTTTATACTTGCAGTTTACTCCCCATGCATTGAATAATTGCGCTCATGAAGCAAAGTCAGGACCGCACCCTTCACAATCTCTTTCCACTGTTCATTCTTCTTCTGGCTCTGGCCCTGTACTTGCCTGCCCTTCGCGTTTTCTTCAGCCTGGATGACTTCCGTTTTCTACTGAGGGCGGCCGGATTCGAGAATTATCCGGATAGTTTCAGGCGGCTGGTCTCGATCAGGCTCTTTTTCGGAGCGGCGTGGAGGCTCTTCGGCACCACTCCCTGGCTTTACCATCTCGTCGTACTGGTACTTCATGCCGCAAACGCCTGGCTTCTCTATATACTCGCCCGCCGCTTGGGCCTAAAACAGATCGCCGCGTGTGCCGCTTCTATCCTATTCATTGCAACTCCCGCCGCCTTTCTTCCCATGCACTGGATAAGCGGCATCCAGGAGGTCAGTGTAACCTTCTTTGCACTGATCAGCGCATACTTCCTTCTGGGGCGGGGAAATAAATCCATCGCTGTCTCGCTGGCGGCCGCGGGTCTCGCCCTCCTCTGCAAGGAGACATCGTTTCTCCTTTTGCCGGCTCTTGCCCTCATACTGCCTGCCGCAAGAAAAAGGAGATGCATCCTGGGTCTGGGCGGACTGCTGCTCGGAGTGGGGATGCTCTGGGCCGCTGGAGCCTTCACTCAACGTACTGCTGGCGATCCGTACGAGAGCGTTCTCGGCCTAAATGTTCTATGGAACCTGTTGACATACAATGCCTGGATCGTCCGATTCTGGGAATATTTTCCAGATAAAATTACGGAATTCCAGACCGGCCTCGCTGCCTGGGGGCTTATTCTGCCTGCTCTGCTAGCCATTCTTTGCTGGCGATACCCAAAGAGCCGGCGACCCATTATCAGAGCATCCTTTTTATTCCTCTGTCTGCTGCTGCCCGTGTTGCCCTTGATCCGCCACAGCTATTTCTACTACCTATACCTTCCACTTTTACCGTTCTGGCTGTTGGCGGGCTCTGGAATCGGCAAGCTCTCCAGGCGCTCGATTCAATACGCGATCCTGGCGCTGTTCATACTCAATTCTGCGATATTCGGGATAAGGCACCGCGGGGCGGAGCTCAGAAAGGGAATGCTGGAGGATCCAATTCTCCGATACGCCGCCTATGCGGAAGGTTTCATAAAGGAATTTCGAGCAACGGGCATGACCGAATACGAGGACCACCTCATCCTCCTGTACTTGAGCGACATGAGCGTAGATCTGACAGGGGGCCGCGAATTAAAAGCTCTCGAAAAACGAGCGCAATTCTGGGTTGTAGAGAAGGCACTACTTGAAGGCAAAGCTCTCTCTCTGTTTTTCCCGGCCATGAGAATGGTCTGTTTCGAGGCCACTTCGAACGCTGAATATTTTACTGGCTGGCAAAACATGCATATCTACTGGGTGTCCGGTCCCACTGAGATAAAATATCTCGGTTTTGGCGAGAATGGGCGATTCAAGCTAGTCGAGTCGGCAATGGCGCAAGGTAAGTACAAAGAGGCTTTGAGGGAAGTATCCATCATGCTCGAACTGCGTCCCGACAACCCGCCCCTAAACTATATCCGAGGCCATATCGCCCTGGAGCAGGGGGATGAGGCAACCTTTCAGGCAATCATCGAGAAGTTCGAATCGATGGTTGGCAGGGAAACGGTCCCAGGCGAGGCTTCCAGAGCCCTCAACGCCCTGAGAAAACTGGCGGCAGAATCAAGCCAAAGTCGTTAAAAAATCAGGGTGATCGACCGGTGTGGTGTTTCGGATATTGCATTAACTCTTAAAAATCGACCATGCGCTTCAGACGCAGCAGGGCCGACTGCAGCCACTCCCTGCACGCATCGTCCTTCTCTTCCCCGATGACGACCTCGAGATCCCCTATGGCTGCCGTATACTCCGATTCGGCCAGCACCCCGGCCGCGAAACCCCTGACATCGGGCGAAGAGTCCCGCAACATGCCTACCGCCCACCTGAATCCGTTCCGGTACCGTTTCTCCCTCAGCTCCTTCAATGCATCGATCTTGGTGCCGGGATCGTCACCGAAGAGCTTCCAGAAGAGTTCCGTTTCAAGTTCGTCGCTGTGCAGGATCTCGGCTTTTCCCAGTTGGGGCCTGGTGACATCATCCCCGTAAGGGATCAGCTCCTTTCGTGCGGCCCATCTCGCCATACGCGGCACCATCCATCTCATGCCGGTTGTCGATTCGGGATGACCTGCGCATGCGAACACCCTTCCCTTGCCCGCTTCCTGGCAAATCAAGAACGCTTTACCCGGAGTGATGCCGGATGGGGCGTTACCCGTTTGATGCACATCGCTGTTATTGACCGCGAGCTCATCGTAGCGGGGGCTCTTCGGCCCGGACGGAGGCACGAGGACAGGGCCGTCGTGATACTGGATATACCCGTTCTCGAACCCCATCATCTCTGGAAAGATCTTCAGGCCCTTTTCGGTGAAAGAGACCTCGACGAGAGCGCTGCCGCGCTTGTCGTGTTCCCTATCGATCGTACCGGCTCCTATGAGCCCGAGGCACGGATAACCCTCCGAGTCGGATACGAGGTAGGCACCGGCGCAGATACCGACTATGCCCTTTCCCTCTACCAGCGCGAAATCCCTGATCCTTCCGTGCGACCCGCTGCCTAGGCTGTTGTTCTGCCTGCTGCCGCTCCCTCCTGGAAAGATGATCACGTCGATCTCATCCAGCCCTCCGGTATAGATATCGTTAGGGCCAATCAGTGAGGGGATGATTTCCGCGTCGATCCTGAGCGCTTCGAAAGTCTCGGTCACGCATGCCGGGCTGGCCCCATCGCCGTTGTACACTCCCACCTTGATCGATAACGGAAATGCCGCATCGCTGGAAAGTGCCCGATCTTCATCCAGGGCCCCTATTGCCAACCATGGAAGAAGGACAAGGCAGAGAACCGGGACAACCTTAAATATTTTTCTTTTCATCCTGTCACCGCATCCCTGTCAGAAGCCGCCTATTCTTCACCCTCGATCTTATTGTATTGAAAATGATCTCCAGTCTCCTCGACGATCTTTCTGTACCACGATTCAGGATAACCGGGATGAGAGACATTGCCGAGCTCATCCTTCATATTCCCATCCATATACTTTACGACGAGATCCTCGCCCAGCTTTCGCCAGCGAGCGACCGTCGCGTTGCCCACGCGGCAGGAGTACTCGGTGAGGTAATCGACCGCCAGCCCGGGAGATTGCCCGTACAAGGCGACAGCGACCGCGTCAATCCTGGACTGATCGGAGAGAAAGGAACCCTCCAGATCTCTCTGTACGACCTGGATATCCCCGATCATGTCGGAGTAGCGCGAGTAGGCATAGTTTGCCACCCAGTTGAACACCCAGAATGCCGATTCCCAGGAAAAGTTATGGAAGTCGGCCGTGCCCACGGCAAACGGTTCCGGGACTCTGCTGATGCCGCAATACATAGGGTTGTAGACCGTACTGTAGGTATCATCCACGCCGAACCAGAAAACCCCGCCGACCGGATCGGGCAGCCATGACCGGGACTGCGTGACGAACGAGAAACCGGTCTGTTGGGTCGAGGCCGCCCTCTCGTTCACATATTTCTTTTCGTCCACAGACCAGGTAAGAGGCCTCCACCTGTAAGGACATGTGAAAGGTCCCGCCCCGATATCCTTGGTCATGTCGAAGTCTGTACCCTCAAAATGATCGCGCATCAGTTCCATGACCTCATGAACGGAAAGCTTTTTATCGGGTTTGATCCAGAGGGGATATGGCTCGGCACCGGTCACGCCCTTGACATAATCCATGGACAGGCCGAGAGACGGGGCCACACGATTGAACATCGCGTAAACGCGAGCCTCGCAAAAACGGAGAGCCCCGTAATCGAGCGGCGCATACGCGTCGGCAAAGCTGAATTCATTGTCCGGGCCCTTATAGTATCCCATCTCCCTGGCAAACTCGATAACGTCGGGAGCGTAGAGACAGTTCTTCTTGTCATTCAACGGAAATTGCCTGATACGGGCCTGGTTGGCGTGGGCGGAGATGTATCCATCAGGTATCTTGCGGACAACCCATACAGCACCGCTATTGCCGGGAACCTTTCCTATCAGATCCATGAACCACACTTCATCGGCATCTGAGATGGAAAAGGACTCTCCCGAGCTGTAGTAGCCGTGCTCGGCGACGAGGCTAGTCATTACATCTATCGCTTCGCGCGCGGTCCGGGCCCTCTGCAGCGCGAGGAACATCAGACTGCCGTAATCGATGACGGCCGTGCTGTCGCGGAGCTCGGAGCGGCCTCCCCACGTCGTCTCGCCTATGGCGACCTGGTGCTCGTTCATCAACCCTACAACTGCGTATGTATGCGAAACCTGCGGTATCCGCCCGAGAAACTTGCCGGTATCCCACTCGTATATCTCGACCATCGTACCGGGAGCATGGTCCCTGGCTGGAAAATAATAAAGTTCTCCGTAGAGTGTGTGGGCGTCGGCTGCATAAGTTATCATTGTCGAACCGTCGACTGACGCGCCCTTGGTGACAAGATAATTGGTGCATGCATTAACGGTCATGCTACCGAATACAAGCGCAACAAATAGAGCCAACACAACAGTAATCGGCCTATTCATGTTATAAAGCCTCCCGTTGTCAAGGAATCTCGACTACGGCCTGGGCCGTTATCGAAAGATCACATTTCTGCCGGTTACGTTACCCGGGAAGAACCACATCAACCGGATAGCCTCTCCGGCCGGACCCGGGCAACTTCTCTATTTATAATAGGTCTAGTTCATCATTTCAATCTTCGAATTGATGATTTAGAGGAAGTAACGGGCAAAACTGACTGATCGCACGAATTGACATGATCAAGAATCTCTTATAGAATCGCTCAATCAAAGTTCCGTTGAGATCTGAAACTATTAAGGGAGCCCCGGATGAAGCGCACAACAGTTTTCTTTGTCTTATTGATAATATCAGCAACCTGGTCGGTCGCAGAAGCCTGCACGAACCTGATCGTGACCAAGGGCGCTTCCGCCGACGGCTCGGTCATGATCACCTATACCTGCGACGGAGAGTTCCACCCTCACCTTCGATACAATCCTGCCGCAGACCACGGCCCCGACGATTACGTCGAGATCAAGGATTGGAGCGGCAATGTGAAGGGGAAGGTCAAGCAGGTGCCTCATACCTATGCTGTGCTCTACCTGATGAACGAGCACCAGGTGGTGATCGGCGAGACGACCTTCACAGGGCGCGAGGAGCTGATCGATCCGGATGGATTGCTTCACTACTGGTGGCTGATGAGGCTCGCGCTCCAGCGGGCCAAGACGGCCCGCGAGGCGGTAGAGGTGATTGCTGAGCTCGTCGACGAGTACGGCTACGCGAGCGAGGGGGAATCAATCTCGATCGGCGATCCGAACGAGGCGTGGCTCCTGGAAATCATCGGCTCCGGGCCTGGAGGAAAGGGTGCGAACTGGGTAGCGGTGAGGATTCCGGACGGCTATATATGCGCACACGCCAACAAGGCTCGTATCGGCGAGTTTCCTCTCGACGACAAGAAAAACTGCCTTTACTCGGGAAACGTCATCGATTTCGCAATAGAAAAGGGCTACTACGATCCATCATCGGGCAAGCCGTTCAATTTCAGCGAGGCCTACTGCCCGGCGGACCAGCAGAAGCTGCGGTACACTGCAACGAGAGTATGGAGCATATTCCGCCGCGCCGCCCCCTCGAAGGATTGGCCGACCGACTATCACCGGGGCGTCGAGGGCGCCGAGCCCTATCCCCTCTGGATCAAGCCGGACAGTAAGCTCTCGAAGGCCGATGTCTACGGCCTCATGCGGGATCACTACGAGGGGACCGATTACGACATGACCGAAGGAGTCGACGCGGGACCCTTCGGGACGCCCAACCGGTGGCGCCCTATGACCTGGAACGTCGATGGCGACGACTACACCTGGGAACGGCCCATATCGACACAGCAGACCGGCTTCTCATTCGTCTCACAGTCCCGCTCGTGGCTGCCCGACCCTATCGGCGGAGTCTTCTGGTACGGAGTCGACGATTCATACTTCACCTGCTACGTTCCCTTCTACTGCTGTGTCGACGCAGTCCCGGACTGCTACGCGAAGGGAAACATGGGCGAGTTCTCGTGGGATTCGGCCTGGTGGGTCACGAACTTTATCGCGAACTTCGCCAATCTCAAATACTCCTATATGAAAGAGGATATCCAGAAGGTACAGTTCGAGCTGGAAGGGACTTTCGACGCCCTCCAACCGTCGATCGAGAAGACAGCTGTCGAGCTGTATAAAAAGAATCCCGAGCTTCTCGCCACATACCTCACCGACTACTCGACGAGCCAGTCGGCAAAAGCCCTGAAACGCTACACTGAGCTCGCTCATCTACTGATCAGAAAATACAACGACGGGTACGTTCAGGACGATAACAAGCGCCCCCAGGAGATCGGCTATCCGGAATCCTGGTACCGCGAGGTCATTCGCGCGAGACCCGATCAGTTCAGGATCGAGAGCGATGATACGCTGGAGACCGATCTGCCCTACTGAGGGAATGACCCATGCGTTGCCTGGTAATATATTGCGGCATCTTATTTTTATATTCGGTTCTTGGCGGATGCCAGGATAACTCGGAGGTCTCCAGCCCTGGAAATGAGATCCCCGATACTGAGTTCGGCAATCCGGAGCGAGTCGTCATACAGGGTTATGCCGGACACGCAATGGAACCATTCGTCTCCAGAGACGGCCAATACCTTTTCTTTAATAACCTCAACAGCCCGGCAGTCAACACGAACATCCATTACGCAACACGTATCGGCGATCTTCTTTTTGAATATCAGGGAGAGATTATCGGTGTAAATACGGATAGTCTAGAGGGTGTTCCGTCCATGGACGCAGACTGCAACTTCTACTTCATTTCGACAAGAAGCTATTTTTCGAACCTTTCCACGATCCATCGCGGCGTCTTCGCCGATGGAATCGTATCGGAAGTGGGATTGGTCCAGGAGATACACTCGTCCGAGATCGGGCAGCTCATCTTTGACGTTGAGATCAACACTGAAGGAAACACCCTCTACTCCGTGGACGGCATTTATTCAGGAAACGCCTGGCCCGATTCGGCGGATTTCTTCATTGCAGTCAAGAATGGAGCCGTCTTCGAACGATTGGAAAACAGTGACGAGATATTTCAGAATATCAATACGAACGATCTGGAATACGCCGCCTGCATATCAGCCGATGGGTTGGAGTTTTTCTTCACCCGCCTGGTAATAGACGGCTTGCAATTCTCCACTTATCGAACCACCCGGAGCAATGTCGATGAACCGTTTGGAATCCCTGAACGGATAGAGGCAATCGAAGGATTCGCCGAAGCGCCTGCCCTCTCCCCCGACGAGAACTCCCTCTACTATCACAAAAAGATAGACAACTTGTTCGTTATCTTTCGTGTGACCAGATGAGACTCGAAATTCTGTATTGTATGAATATTCTCCGATAGCTAAAAAATGGTGTTGGCTAACCGGAGAAAATATACTACCCTTCCCTATTCGCCGTTCGTATAGCACAAGGTTTATTTGTTTCACTCTATCGAAGAAGGAAGGGACGCATGGAACAGGTCAAAAAGCTGTTGAAAGACTCGGCCGCTGTTCGTTTCACTGTTCTCTTTATGATCAGCATCCTGATGTTCGGAACCTACTGGTTCCAGGACGGGCTGGGACCCTTAAAGGGACTCTTCGAGAACCAGCTCGGATTCACCAGTTCCCAGTTCGGTATGCTGATAAGCTCGACGACCTGGGCGAATCTGGCCCTGATGATCATTGTCGGCGGCATGGCCCTCGACCGATGGGGGATCCGCAAGACCGGTATGATCCTAGCCGTGATCGCAACGATCGGCGCCTTCGTCGTGGCCTTGGGCAGCAGAGGAATGTTCGGTACTTCGAAGAAGGATATGCTCGTCTCTATGGTGATCGGGCGTATCCTCTACGGAATAGGGCTGGAAACGACCTGTGTGCTGATCAGCCGGACGATAGTCAAATGGTTCAAGGGGAAGGAGCTCGCCTTCGCCATGGGCCTGAACCTGTTGGTCGGCAGGCTCGGCAGCTTCTGCGCCATCTCGTTCGGCCTCGATATCGCCGGTGGAAACATCAGTGTGGCCCTGATCACCGCCGCCTCGATCATCCTGTTCGGAACGCTCCTCTTCCTCGCCTACTTCATATTCGATATCAAACTCGACAAGCAGATGGCCGCAGGCGCCGTGGCGAGCGACGAGGATCAGTTCAAGTTCAGCGATTTATTCAAGCTTATCACCGACCACTCGTTCATCTTCATCTCTCTGCTCTGTGTCGCCTTCTACTCTGCAGTCTTCCCGTTCCTCCAGTATGCGCCTGACCTTTTAGTGAACAAATTCGGCTTCACCTTCACTATGCCCGCCTTTCCGGGAATGTCCCTATGGGAAAAGTTGTTGTCCGGTTCATTCTGGTCGGCTTTCTTTCATAACGGGCCCAAGGTGAGCGGCCTGATCCCTCTCGGAACGATGGTCTTCACTCCGATCTTCGGCAAGTTCGTCGACAAGAAGGGCAGAGCTGCGTCGATCATGATCCTCGGCTCGGTCCTTTTGATCTACGCGCACATCACCCTCTCGGTCCTGAACAGCGTATTTCTGGGCTATACCGGACTCTTCGCGCTCGGTATCGCCTTCTCGCTCGTGCCGGCGGCGATGTGGCCATCAGTCGCCAAGATTGTCGCCGAGAACAGGTTAGGGACGGCCTACGCGACGATGTTCACGATCCAGAACTACGGATTGATGACCTTCTACTGGGGGATCGGAAAGGTGCTCGATATGGTCAATCCCGCGGTCGTCAACCAGATCCAGACGACGAGGAATGAGCTGATTGCTCAGGGACTCAGCCTCAGCGATGTATCGACGAGAATGGAAGAAATGCGGATGACGGGCGAGATCGCACCGTATAACTACACGATCCCGATCCTCATGCTGGTGGTCCTTGGGGTCATATCGATATTCCTCGCGCTGCTGCTAAAACGCGCGGACAAACGTCAGAACTACGGCCTGGAGCTTCCATCCAACCATTAGGGCCAACGCCGTTCGAGGGCGTAGATTTCTATCACGGAACGACAAAGGGGCGGTTTACACCGCCCCTTCTCTTTGCTTCTCACTGTGTGTCGTTGCGTTTCGCCTATTTCATCAGGATCGTCCGGTTGGCGGCATCCGACTCCTCGAGAAGGATCGCGCGCAACCAGGGCCATTCTTCGGGCTGAACGGTCGTCTTGTTCAAGGATAGCTCGCGCTCGATCGTCACCCAGCCATCCTTATTCTCGACAGTGAGGGTAAACCGCCCTACATCGTTTTCGAGCACTTGTGTTTCGGGCAGATAAACGATCTCCCGATCGCCTGTTTTGACCCGGAGCTCGATATTCTGGAGCATCTTGCCCGAAAGCAGGACCGGTGAGCTCCTCTGTTCGTCGTACGGATGCACGTCCGAGGAAAGATTGGACGTTATGCCGGCCGCCGATATTCCGGCTATAATGCATGTTCTGCCGTAAACATCCGGCTCCGGCGCCTTCAAGGTGAATTCAAAGCCAGTGGTTACATGAAATGAGCCGAACGCTTCAGGATTGTATCCTTGCACCTCCGCTCCGGGAAGGACCGACTGCACGATTCCA
>DAOUUU010000152.1 GCA_030667985.1 Candidatus Krumholzibacteriota bacterium | reverse complement strand
TGGTGCAGGGGCTAGTCGAGGGGGGGCGGTAGGCAGTCGGGGTGTCCCACGCGCGCATGCGCCTAGCTACGCGAGGGACTCCGCGTCCGGTGGCAGCCACTGACGACAAAATCCCGCCCGGCCTTTCGACCGAGCGGGGCCCTTCCTTGTGCCTTCCATTAATGTCATCCAACCCTATATTCATGGTTTCGATGGGCCAGTTGAGACTGGTAATCTCAGCGCTGAATATTACGTGGACTAGGGTAAGTGCAAGTATTACAATGTGGACGGAATAAACAGAAGGGACAGGGGGAGGAGTTGACGGTGCTATCCACCGGGCGGCAGGCTCTGAGCTATTGTCCGAGTGCCGGTCACTGAATGGATGTGAGACGGGCGACGCGAAGGTGACTAAAGGCTACAAACTGTCTGCGCGCTATGTCATTCACACGGTGGGGCCTGTCTGGTCCGGCGGAAAGCGGCAAGAGCGCGAGCTGCTCGCTTCTTGCTATCGACGATCGCTAGAAGAGGCGTCCGAACTAGGTATTGAAACGATTGCGTTCCCGGCAATCAGCTGCGGTGTGTACGGTTTCCCGCCCGATCTTGCGGCGCCGATAGCCGTAGGCGAGATATGTCGTTTTCTTTCGAGCAACGCGCTTCCTAAAAAGGTTCTTTTGGTGGCGTATGATGATAGGATGAGTGAGATTCTTTCTGGGGCATTGGAATCGGGAACACTATAGCGAAAATCACTGAATGATATGGATATTCAAGAAGCAATTCAGGCGTACAGTTTAATATTGAACGAAGCGTCTATTATTGAATCACTGTGGCGGGTGGGGGAGGTCGATCTTCACCCGCTTCTTTTAAACGCGCCCCTGATCTATGACGAAAAAGGCAAGAAGGAATTATCAAGACTTTATCGCGGTTTTATCTCTGTCGCTCGCGAGGCTGATGTTCCCATCACTTTGGGCACGCCAACGTGGAGGGCAAGTCAAGGGCGCATTAAAGCATCCAAGATCGAGAATGATGTGAACGGAGATGCGGTCAGATTCTTGATGGACCTGCGGAGCGAATGGGGATCCTGGTCTGAGAATATCTATGTTGGCGGTCTTATGGGCTGCAAGAATGACTGTTACAAGCCTGAAGAAGGCCTGTCGAAAGAAGATGCCGAAGGCTTTCATATGTGGCAGATCGACAGGCTTGCTGAAGCGGGTGTGGATTATCTTATGGCGGTAACATTGCCCGCTATACCTGAAGCAGCCGGCATCGCCCTCGCCATGGCGAAAACGAATATCCCCTTTATCATCAGTTTTGTGATCAACAGGGAGGGAAAGATCCTGGACGGCAGCAGCCTCGAGGACGCTTTCAGCGAGATCGATGCTGAATGCAGCAGACTTCCTCTCGGGTACATGATCAACTGTGCTTATCCCTCCTTTCTAAAGGCGGAGGAGCAGCCTGCGTCCGTTTTATCCCGTTTGATCGGTTATCAGGCCAATGCTTCGTCTCTGGACCAGTGCGATCTGGACGGCGCTGAGAATCTAGAGGCTGATGATGTATCCGAGTGGGGCGACCTCATGATCGAGTTGAACAAGCGGTTCGGCGTGAAGATCCTCGGCGGCTGCTGCGGAACAAGCACAGAGCATCTGGAATACATTGTACGAAATATGGCGTGACCTGACACCACAATCAGTCGATATCGATTCCCATATTGTAGAAGATGAACGAGTACTGGTCCGCAAGCACTTCTATCATCTTGCTCGTGTTGCTCGAGCCGTGTCCTGAGCGCGTTTCGACCCTGATCAATACAGGATTTTCGCCCATGTGCATCTCCTGCAGGGCCCCTATGAACTTGAACGAATGCATGGGCACGACCCGGTCGTCATGGTCCGCGGTCGTGACCAACGTCGCTGGATAGTTGACGCCCTCCTCGAGGTTGTGAAGGGGTGAGTAGGCGAGGAGGGTCTTGAACTGCTCCTCGTCGTCGCTCGTTCCATACTCCACGACCCAGCCCCATCCACATGTGAACTCGTGATAGCGCAGCATGTCCAATACGCCTACAGCCGGCAGAGCTACTTTGAACAGATCGGGCCGCTGCGTCATGCAGGCTCCGACCAGGAGCCCTCCGTTCGAAGCTCCGGAGATCGCCAGTAGATCGCTGGATGTATATTTTTCCTCGATCAGGTATTCCGCCGCCGCGATAAAGTCATCGAATACATTTTGTTTGTTGTGTAGCATGCCGTTCTTGTGCCACTCCTCGCCGTATTCGCCTCCGCCCCTTAGATTCGGCATGGCGACTACGCATCCGTTATCCAGCAGCACTATGCGAGTAGTTGAAAAGTAAGGGGTCATGCTTGCGTCGAATCCTCCATAGCCGGTAAGGTAGGCCGGATTCTTGCCGTCGAGTGCCAGGCCCTTCTTGTGAACTATGAACATCGGAACCCGCGTTCCGTCCTTGCTTGTGAAAAAGACCTGCTTGGCTTCATAAGCCTCCGGATCGAATTTTACTTCAGATTCGTGGAAGACCTCGGACTTGCCGCTCTCGAGGTCGTACTTGTAGATCGTCGACGGATAGGTGAATGAGGTAAAGATGTAGAAGA
Organism: Candidatus Krumholzibacteriota bacterium; assembly: GCA_030667985.1. Classification (GTDB taxonomy): domain Bacteria; phylum Krumholzibacteriota; class Krumholzibacteriia; order Krumholzibacteriales; family Krumholzibacteriaceae; genus DAOUUU01. The sequence goes on along the minus strand of DAOUUU010000152.1, from coordinate 1,882 downwards.
GGGTCTTTTCGTCCCGCTTCCCCCAAAAACCGTAAGCGGAGCCGAGGGTGGGAAGCTCTATTTCCCTAACGAGACCACCTTCGAGATTGTACTGGTAGATGTGCGTGTAGGCGTCCTCGAGATAGTTGCAGAACAGTTGCCCTCCAGCGGTCCAAGCCCAGCTCAGGGCCTCCGGTTTTTCGGGAATGATCGTCTTCCAGTTCTCGCGATCGGGATTCTTCGGGTCGACGAGGACCAACCTGTTGTTGTCGGCATCGATATTCGTGACTACGAGAAACTTATCACCGATATTCTCGATTGCGTAACTGTCGTTCTCGAAGCTCTCGACCAGGGGAAGGAACTCGCCTTTAACGCCGTCCAGTTTCCTGTAGTAGAGTTCGTTACCACTCGTTCCCTCGGATACATTGAGAAAGATATATTCCTCTTTTTCCGTAACGTCGGCCCAGACATAGCGAAGCGGATGTTCCCTGTCCTCCCAGACGAGCACGTCCTTTTCCTGCGGCTCTCCCAGCTTGTGATAGAAGACCTTCTGATACTTGTTCTGTTCCTTGGATTCTGCTCCCTCTTCCGGTTCGTCGTATCCGCTGTAGAAGAGGCCGTCGCCGTACCAGGCTGCTCTGCTGAATTTGATCCATTCTAACTTGTCGCCAAGTTCCTTCTTTGTGGCGATCTCCATGATCCTTATCGTGCGCCAGTCGGAACCGGATTCTGAACGCGAGTAGGCCACATACTTGTCGTCATTCGAGAAGCCTATCAGCCAAATTCGCACTGTGCCGTCCTCGGACAGTTTGTTCGGATCGATGAAAACCTCCGGCTCTCCGTCCAGGCCTTTCTGAAAATAGATCACATACTGGTTCTGTAGGCCGTCATTCTTGCGGAAGAAGTAGTAATCTCCGGCCTTCATCGGAGACGTATACTTGGGATAGTTGTAGAGCTCCTCGATGCGCTTCTTGATCTTGTCCCTGAAGGGGATATTCTCCAGATAGGAGAATGTGACCGAGTTCTGCTCCTCGACCCAGGTCTTGACCTCTTCAGCATTATCGTCCTCTAGCCACCTGTAGGGATCTGCAATCTTCGTCCCGAAATAGTCGTCCACCTGATTGACCTTCTTTGTCTCCGGATAGGTCAGGGCGATCTGTTTGGGCGTCTGATTCTGACACGCCGAGACAGACAGGATCAGTATCAAACCGATCAGCATAGCTATTCTCTTGCGCATTAATTCGCCTCCTGTGGATTTGGCTGATACATAGTGACCGATGCGATAATTAACTATTTTTAAAATATATTGCCTGGAAAGTCAATAGACATCTGTTACCCTGGAGTGTCGCCTGCTGTATGGGATATCATTTGCAATGAACTTAGAACAGAGAGGTGAATAGAGATGAAAAAGATCGGGATCGTAGGAGGACTCGGGCCTGAGCCGACTATAGAATACTATAGAATCATCACGAGTCATTTTCAGGGAAGGCCTGAGGGTTATCCGAGAATCGTCATCTACAGTCTCGATGTGGACGAATTGTGCCGGCTCTTCGAGGAGGAGAGGTTGGATGAAGCGGCGGGGATATTGCTCGAGGGAGTCGATGTTCTCCTTAAAGGTGGGGCCGATTTCGGATTGATAGCAGCCAACACTCCGCACATCGTTTTCGATGACGTGAAAAAGGCGACTAGTCTACCTCTATTGAACATCGTTACCGAGACGCTCCGGGTGATCAAGGAGAAGAAGCTGCGAAGGGTCGGGTTGCTCGGAACGAAGTTCACAATGCAGTCTGCTTTGTTCCAGAAAGAGTTGAATCCGGCGGGCATCGAAGTGTTTGTGCCCGATGAAAACGAGCAGGAATATATACAGGGCAAGATATATAGCGAGCTTACTGTCGGCCGGTTT
>DAOUUU010000130.1 GCA_030667985.1 Candidatus Krumholzibacteriota bacterium | reverse complement strand
GTTCGTGCTCAGGATCGAGGATACCGACGCGGCGCGTTCCACACGCGAATCCTATGAAGGTATCCTGAGGGGGATGTCTTGGCTGGGGATCGAGTGGGACGAGGGCCCCGATGTTGGGGGCGAGTACGGTCCCTACGTTCAGTCGGCGCGCAGTGTTCTCTACCATTCGGAGGCGAACCGGCTTCTCGAGGAGGGGCACGCCTACTATTGTTTCTGTTCGCCCGAAGAGCTCGAGGAGATGAAGAGCGAGGCGAGGGAGAAGAAGCTGCCTCCCAAGTACAACGGCCGCTGCAGAAACCTGAGCCGGGACGAGATCGATGAAAAGCTCGAAGCGGGCACGCCCCGTGTCGTCAGGTTCAAGATGCCCCCGGAGGGAGAGATCCGTTTCAGGGATATCGTGCGCGGGGATTTCACGTTCCAGAACAAAGAGCTAGATGACTTTGTCCTGATAAAGTCCGATGCCAATCCGACCTACAACTTCGCCGTCGTCGTAGATGACGCCCATATGAAGATCTCGCACGTGATAAGGGGCGACGATCACATATCCAATACCCCCAGGCAGGTCCATCTCTATCTGACACTCGGGTACAAGGTGCCCAAATTCGCCCATCTGCCAATGATCCTTGGAAAGGACAAGACGAGGCTGTCCAAGCGCCATGGCGCGACGTCTCTCGATTATTACAGCGACAATCACTATCTGCCGGAGGCGATCGTCAACTATCTCGCTCTCCTTGGCTGGGCGCTTGACGGCAAGCGGGAGGTCTTCAGCAAGAAGGCGCTCATCGAGCATTTCTCGCTCAAGAGGGTCTCGCGCAATCCAGCGATGTTCGATAATGATAAGATGGAATATATCAACGCGGAGCATTTCAAGAAGCTGAATGTCTTTGTAAAGGTCTCTCTCGTATACGTTCTTCTTCGGGATATGGGAGACCTGCCGCCCGATTTCGACGTTGATCTCTCCAGGCGCGTCGAACTCGAGGTCGTTCCAGGAACCGAGCCGATCGGAGAGACAGAGGACAATGCCCGCACGAAGATGGAAGACAACGTATTCAGCCGTCTGTACTATATTGTCCAGATACTTGGAAATCGCCTCAAGCTCCTCAAGGATGCGCCGGATCTCATGGGTTATTTTCTGAAGGATGATTACAAGCGGGACGAGGCCGCCGAGAGGGAGTATCTGTCGTCGAAAGAGACGGCGTCCCGCCTCGGGGCGCTCGCGGATGAGCTGGAGGGCCTGAAGTATTTCGATTACGATTCGGTCGAAGAGGCTGTACGCGGCCTCGCCGACAGGATGGATCTGCAGGCGGGGGAACTGATACACCCATGCCGGGTCGCTCTGACTGGAAGGACCGTATCTCCGGATATATTTCATGTTATCATCGCCCTCGGTAAATCCAAGAGCACCGAGCGCCTGAGGAAAGCGACTGATAGGGCCTAGAGATATTTCACAAAGAGTGTTGCATTTGAACGGGGAATTTCTTAATTTCAGGACTACTATTGGAGAGTCGTCTAATGGCAGGACAGCTGACTCTGGATCAGCCGATGGAGGTTCGAATCCTCCCTCTCCAGCCAAGTCAATATCCGGCCCCTTAGTCTAGTGGTCAGGACGCATGGTTCTCAGCCATGAATCAGGGGTTCGACTCCCCTAGGGGCTACCAGATACGAAAAGACCCGGGAAACTCCGAGCTTCCCGGGTCTTTGGCATTTACCGGCGGACCGCCGGCCGATCAAAAGCCTCAGGTGCCGCCGCTTGCAGGCGTACAGGAGTTCTTTCCTGTGGCAAAAGAGGAAAAGAGCTTTTCCACTTTCTTTGATTTGCAAACCGGGCACTTGACCTCCTGATCGGAGGAACGCACCCACTCGTCGAATTTGATTCCGCATTTGTTACAGCTGTATTCGAATACCGGCATAAGTATTACCTATTTCTTTCGTGTTTGTTCTGGATCGTTTTCGCCGCTCTTGGGTGAATTCTCCTCGCGCCGGTCCCCGACGTCGCATGTGCCGCTCATTCAGGTCGGCACCCCGAGGCGGGGAAGCACGAATCTCATAAGGATAAACCAGGCCGCGATAAATATGATGATGCCGAGCTCTTTATTCACTTTATGCTCTCCAGTAGTTTTCGAGGATCTTCTTGTTCATTGTCGCACGCTCCTCGAGCGACCGGCAGACGATAGAGCAGATCTCCTTGGGAAGCTCGCTCGACAGGTCATAGAAAATCCGTCTATGGTCGCGCCTGTAGGAAACGAGTCCTTCCTCGCGCAGTATGCGAAGGTGTTTCGACACATTGGCCTGCGTCAATCCTGTCGTTTCCACCAACTCCGACACATTCTTCTCCCCCCCGCACAGTATGTGCAGGATCGCAAGGCGGGAGGGATCCGCTATAGCCTTCAGACGCCGCGAGATTAGTTGAAAGGAGTATTCGGCCGAAGCGGTGTCTATGTTGATTTTATTTAACATGTCCATATACTCATATGATAATATGACCGGTATGTCAAGCCCCATTTCCGAGAATATGGCGTATGTGGCGTAATTCATTTATTAGATGGGTGTTAAGTGGCACATGTGGCATAATTTATTTATTAAATGGGTGTTAAGCGTAGGTAGAGAGAAGGGGCGTCGCGGAGACGTACCGCCTGTCAGATGCGTACCCTCTTCCAGCCGCCCTCGTGGAATTTGTAGACCATCGCGGCTGCGAAGAGGACTATATAGATGAACAGGCCGCACCAGGCGAGGACGATACCGCCGTTCATCATGTTGATCGCAGCGTATGTGAAGGGGATAAAGAAGATCCATACTACGACCATCTCGGAGACCATGACATAAAACGTGCTTCCCGCCCCCTGTAGTGTGCGGCTCAGAACTATGCCGACCCCGTCTATGAGCTGGAACGCGCCGAGGAGCTGGAAGGGCAAGACCCCCTTCTCGATCGTCTCCGGCGAGTCGGTGAAAAAGCCCATGATCTCACGGGGAAAGAACATAAAGAACGTTCCGATCATTCCCATGACCAAGGCACCTATCCCGACAGAGTGCCATCCGTATCTGACAGCCATCCTTTCGTTCCCCTCACCGAGGCTCCTGCCGACGAGCGTGGCGGAGACCGTTCCTATCGACATTCCTACCATGAAGGAAAGGTTGAACGCCTTGAATATGATATTGCTGATCGCGAGCTCACCGACCCCTATCTGTCCGATGAAGCCGAGGAATATCAGGAAACCGATTATGGAGAGGCTCTGCAGCGCTCGCGGAGCCGAGATACGTATGATCTGCCACATCAGGTTCCTCGACAGTCTGTGTTCGCCGTTTCCCTTCGGCAGATGTCTGTGGATTCGGAAGTAGACGAAGGCGATAAAGATGGCCAGTCCTATCACCGTGCTCACAGCCGAAGCGATCGCCGCTCCCTTCACCTCGAGCCTTGGGAATATCCAGTGTCCGAAGATCAGGAAGTAATTCAGCACGATATTGAAGAGGTTGATCAGGACCGAGACGATCATGTCGATCCGGGTCCGGCCCAGGCCGTATACGAAGCCCCTCAGTGTGAAGATCATCACCATCGAGAAGAGACTCAGAAACCGGATGGCCAGGTAGGGGGTGCCTACCCGCACGACCTCAGGGTTGTCGGACATGAGAGAAAATATCCATGGGGAGAGGAAATAGCCGAAGATGGAGACCGCCACACCGATAACGAGTGCAAGAAACGAGGCATTGACGGCGATGCTCTCGAATTCCTCCGGCCTGTTCTCTCCTGATCTGCGCGAAACGATTGCCTGGGTGCCGATGCTGAGGGAGCCGAAGACGAGGACCATCACGAGTACGAGATATGAGCCGAGTCCTACAGATCCAAGCGCTATGTCTCCGAGCCGTCCGACCATCGCCGTGTCGACGAGGTTGAGAACGGTGTGCGAGACCATCCCGACTATCACCGGGTAGGCGAGCCGGAGAATCTGCCTTATCATTGTCTGTTCGATCTTCATGATCTGCAAAAAGGGGTTACAGTTTTAGAGCTTTCCAATATAATGGATACTTGGAACATATTCAACGTGGTTTCGTGATCATACGGACGCGAAGGGATTGCCATGCGAGCAGGAACCTTGCTAGGATTAATTCTCGTCTTGACAGTTGTTTCCATCTCTTGTGCGGACGCGGTGGAGCCTGGTCTGAAGGCACCTCGTTTCGAATTACAGACTACCGAAGGCGAATTTATCGATTCACAGGAGCTGTTCGCATCGAACGATCTCGCCTTCCTTGTATTCTGGTCGAGTCAATGTTCTCATTGCGTGGAGGCACTTCAGGGGTGCGAGGCGTTTCACGGCGAGTACGGAGGCGGCAGCGTACAGGTAGTGGGGGTAAACACCGACGACGGTGATGGCCTCCTGCTGCAGGAGGTGCTCGAAAACAGCGGCGTCGGTTTTCTTCAGCTGAGGGACTCAGGAGGTGCTGCTGCGGACCGGTATGGGGTTCCGTACGAGACCTTCGCTCTGTATCTCATCGACTCGAGAGGAGTCGTGGTTGCGAGAGCTATCGATCCGTCGGGAGATATCAGAAGCTTGATGGAGGGAATGCTTACGACGACTCCGCCCGAACAAACGGTTGTGGTTTTTGAGGAACCGGATCCAGGCATCCACTTCACGGGAGATGGAAGGATTCGTTTTCTCTCTATCGATACGAGAGGTGACGATCCGGTCGGGCCCTACGGTGAGGAGGTGAGTCCGGGCAATCAGGTGCAGTACCGCTTCATGCTCGGACTCTCGAAACGGCTCGGCAAGATGCTCGAGGTTGGGGCGTTGCTCCGCATCAGCAACGAGGGCGAGGAAGTGCTCGAATCCGGCCCGGACTACCTTGGATCGGAATGGGGAAGCGTCTACGCGCTCGTTACGGTCGATCGCCTGCAGATCCGCTTGGGCTACTATACGATGCACATGACGCCGTTGACACTGATGCGCTGGGACTGGGACGACAATCCGCGTATAGGCGGCGACGCCGGGTGCGGCTGCGGGCCGGTGGCAGGCACAGTGCTGATAGAGAGCCTCGAAGAGCTCGGGCCCTATCTCACATTCGAGGGAGCACAGCTCGAGTATGGATTGCGAGGAGCGGAGATCCGGGTGTTCTATGCTATTCCCAGAAGGGCGAATGAAACTGACTATACCAGGTATCGCTTCACAGGCGAGTCGGCCCGGTATTCCCTGGAGGTCTACGGCGCCGAGACGAGATTGCAGAGGCGCGACAGCAGGACGGGCAGGTTCTGGCGGGCAGGCCTACACTTTATAGGAAGCTACGAGGACAAACATACGGTTGATTTTCTGGCACTCGGGTATCCGGTCTCCGATCTCTGGTATGAATCAATGGCCCTCTCGGTTTCATGGGAGGTGCCGCTCATGTCGTTTGCCGCCCTGAGGGGCGAGTGGCTCCTGGTGAACGATGGATCGGTAAACGATCCCGATGTGCATGACGGAACCGGGAAGAGTGAATATGACGGCGGCGGCGGCATTGCCGGAATCCTGCTGGAGCGGGACGGTCTCTACGAGCTCAACTGCGACTACCTCCGGACCGAACCTGGATTCCATTCACCGTTCGCTGCGCTTTCCTACGAGTCGAACCGGGAAGGGATGAGGGCCTCCGGTCTTCTCTATCTGCTGGACGAGCGGGCGGCGGTATCCGTCTTCTACAAGCGGGCCCGTGAGATCGAAACCTATATGGAGGACGGACAGAAGGAACAGCTCTCCCTGTTCGGGCTTTCACTAGATCTCGAGTACGAGAGCGGGTTCGGCGGATATCTAGGTTACCTCGACAGGGGTTCCTGGCGGACGGGGGATTCCTATTCGTTCGATTCGACGAGACACGCGTTCTCGGGGGGAATAAGGTTCCGGTTCGAGACGAACGCCTACCTCGAGCTTCGCTACGAGCGTGTCGACACGAGCAACAACGAGACGGGGGACGAGCTTGAATCGGAGACAGATCTCTTCGGTCTCTATCTCAAGGCGGAGTTCTGATCTATTC